>CAJQOL010000066.1 GCA_905479925.1 uncultured Kangiellaceae bacterium
AATGTTTGGATATTAAACCGAATTAATCCCGAATTAGAAGTGACCCATAGATTTCCGCGCCTGTCCGGGGAGAACTGAAACTGGCTATTATCGGGCAGACCATCAAGACTGGTAAAATGCTTGAGTTCCTCTCCACTGGCATTGTCAACAACATAAATCCCAAAGCCAGGATAGGAAATCCAAGTTTTCTCGCCATCGTTGTAGATCCCTTCAGCGTAGGTACGAGGTGTATCCGAAGGTGGTAAAGAGTGAAGCGTCTGATAGGTTCCGGAGGACTTTGAATAAGTTGCTACACGATCGACCATACTAAAATAAAGTTGGTCATTATTGTTGGGCGATCCGCCGATCATCCTGCCAAATTGCTCTAACACATTTCCCTTAGAATTAGTATTTTCGTTTAATGTAACAGCGCCAGTTTCTGTGTTGTAAATGTGTAATCCATCAGCGTTAAGAATCCCCATGTTTTTCTCATTAAGGAAAAAAATATCTCTGGGATATTCAGGTAACTTGTGCTTTCCCTGTTCAGTAGCCTCTACCTCAATTCGTTTAAGTGACTTAGTGTCAAACTTAGTGATTCCTTCGCTCGATAATATCCACAACAAGTCTCCTTGTACTTCGATATCGTAAATCGTGGAAGCAGTAACCGTAGCTTTTATATCACCATTGATTAAAAACTGCCTAACATCGCCCGTTTGAGCATCAATTCGATTAAGTCCATTTTTAGTGCCTACCCAAATATTGCCTTCATTATCTTCTTTAGTTGCCCAAACGAGGTTATCTGATATGGCTCGAGAATTGTTTTGGTTTTTTTGGTAGAAGCCTATATTCTCAACATTGGGATTCCATTTAAAAGCGCCATCATTTCTACTACCAAACCAAAAATTCCCTTCGTTATCTTTGATCATTGCAATTATGTTGTTGTCCACCGATTGATATCGCGTTTCAGAATAGGCAACAACGGGTTCAAGCTGACCGTTTTTTGTTAACTTAATAAGTCCTTGATGGGTAGCTAACCAATAGAAGTTTTTTTCTTCAATTATTTGCCAAACATTGAGGTCCGTAACTAGTACTTTGCTTTCTAACTGCTCAATCGGTTTGTCTAAAAATGTGTCTAATGTTTTAGTAGAAATAGAATACAACCCTTCAACAGTAAGAAAGAGAAAATCTCCTGTATTATTTCGGTGTATGTTTTTTACATTCTCTCGGTCATCGTCGGTACTTCTATTTGTAACGGTAGTTTTAGAATGCAATGTTAAAAACGGTAAACTCTGAATTCGATTTTCTTTAACATGATAGGCAAAAGCACCACTAGATGTTCCAACCAATAACCATTCGCCATATTCATAAATGGCTCTGATCAAATTCCTATTGTCTAAAGTTGGTTCAAAATCTACAACAAAATCCAATTGTTCGCTAACAGAGTCGTACTTGAAAATTGCTCGCATGGTTGCCATCCATACTTGCTCTTTGGTTCCTTGAGCGACCGTCATAAATGCAGAGTCTAGGACTTCTCGGTCTTTAGGAAAGGGAGGAATAAATTCTTGGATCGAACTATCGGATTTTCTAATTCGAAAATTCTTATTAGGAACACTACCTACCCATATATTATTTTTTGAATCTTCAAACAATGTATTAATTGCTTGTATTTCTAGCAGATTGTCAGGTCCGCTGACAATGCGAATACTGTGACCGTCATAGAAATTGAGCCCTTGACTAGTGCCAAACCAGAGAAAACCATCACTATCCTGAAGGATTTGGCTTACATTAGCCTGACTGAGGCCCTCTTCTAAGGAAACCTGCTCTAAGCGTACATTCTGACTAGCATCAACGTAGACCGTCGCTAACAAGAAAAATAAGATTAGGAATACTCTATGCAATAGCAACGCTCCAATCTACAAATAAACAAAAAATGATTGGATTAAAGTATAGCAGCGCTGAAAAATTCGGCCGAGAAAAAGGAGGATTTTGAAACTAATAGCATGAATATCAATAATATGGCTTTTCGGTTACCCAAATAAGGCGTTTCATTCAAAAGCTATTGCCACGATAAGCTTACATTTACATATTCTTGAGCGCTAAACGAATAAGACTCGCCGCAGGTAGATTTTGATCTTCAATTTTACTAATGGCCATACTAGCAGCTTGCGGTTTATACCCTAAAGCAACTAAGCCACTAATCGCCTCTTGCGCTTGACTATTAATGTTTGTTTCTGAAGTTTCTTGATTTGAGCTTGCGGGTAGTTCGCTGGATGTAATTTGCCAATCTTTTAGCTTGTCTTTCATTTCAATAATTAGGCGTTCTGCCGTTTTCTTACCGACGCCTGGAATTTTAACCAGTTGATTGACCTCATTAGCCCTAACAAATTGTACAAACTCCACGGAATTCATCGCCGATAATATAGCTAGAGCCAGTTTCGGTCCTACGCCATTTACTTTAATTAACTCTCTAAAAAGCTTTCGTTCTTCTAAGCTAAAAAAAGCGAACAGGGTATGGGCATTTTCGCTCACCGATAGATGGGTATGCAAAACGACTGGTTGCCCGAGTTCCGGTAGATTATAGATTGTATTCATTGGAGACTGACAGTCGTAACCGACGCCGTTTACATCAACCAATACGAATGGTGGTTGTTTCTCTAATAAAATACCGTTTAAACGACCTATCATTCTATGACTCCAATATCATTATTAGTAAACTCTAGCAGCGAACAACTTCAGTAAATTGCGCTAGCTTAGGCGCCCTCTATTCATTCGATTACTACCAACTTGAGAAAGCGCATTTTGTAAAGCGTGCGCGTGACAGATTGCTACCGCTAGTCCATCGGCAGCGTCAGCTTGGGGAACATCACTTAAACCAAGAAGTTGAGTAACCATGTGCTGAACTTGTTTTTTATCCGCGGCCCCAGTACCAACAACGGATTGCTTTATTTGACGTGCAGAATATTCAGCGACACATAATGCATGTTGAGCCATAGCTACCATCGCCGAACCTCGAGCTTGACCAAGCTTTAATGCAGAGTCAGCGTTCTTAGACATAAAAACTTGTTCAATCGCTGCTTCATTCGGTTTATAGGTTTGCACAACTTCAGAAATACAATCAAAAATTTGATTGAGCTTATCCGATAGGATGCCTTCTTTAATCCGAATGCATCCGCTGGCTACGTATTCAATCTTTCGGCCATTCATTTTTACTACACCGAAGCCGGTAATTCTGGAGCCAGGATCAATACCCAAGATTATTGACATTAAATTGATTTACCCTTGCTAAACGCTATCAAAACTTTCCCATAACTTTGGGAGTAAAATTTTGAGACCTTAAAGTTGGTCATAAGCCTCTGCTGGAATGCTAGCATTACTATAAACGTTTTGAGTATCATCCAAATCCTCTAAACGGTCAATAAGGCGAAGTACTTTAACAGCACAACTGATGTCGAGTTCAGCTTGTGTCGATGGTAGCATCGCTATCTCACCATCTTCGGCTTTAACACCCTTTTCTTCAAGAGCATCTTTTACCACCATAAAATCTTCTGGAGCTGTTAAAACTTCAAAAGAACCATCATCGTGATTAATAATATCTTCCGCTCCAGCTTCTAAAGCCTCTTCCATTAGCGTATCTTCATCAACACTAGCGGCATAGATAATCTGTCCTTTCTTTTCAAACAAATAAGAAACAGAACCGCTTGTAGCAAGTTCACTGCCTGATTTAGTAAATGCGTGCCTTACTTCGGCAACGGTTCTATTCTTATTATCGGTCATGCATTCAACTAGAATGGCGCAACCACCCGGGCCATAACCTTCGTAGGTTAGCTCGTCCATGCTGGAGCCATCATCACCACCAGCGCCTCGCTTTACTGCCCGCTCTACAGTATCACGGGTCATATTACCACTTAACGCTTTATCTATTGCTGCTCGTAAACGTGGATTGTTATCGGGATCGCCACCACCGCTTTTCGCTGCAACTACAATTTCTCGAATAAACTTAGTAAAAAGTTTACCTCGCTTTGAATCTTGCGCTTTCTTGCGATGTTGTATGTTTGCCCATTTACTGTGCCCGGCCATTTGCCACCCTCCACTAACGCTAAATCGGTGTTTAAATCCTTGTCACTATTTTATGACAGTTAGCTTATTAATCTTCTTTAGCTTGCTGTTTTTTGATTGTTGCAATCGCTAATTCTTCGAGCTGAGCCGCCGAAACCTTTGATGGCGCAGAGGTAAGCGGACAACTAGCTGTGGTAGTTTTTGGAAATGCAATAACATCTCTGATCGAATCAGCACCAACCATCAACATCACTAATCGATCAAGTCCAAATGCAATGCCTCCATGTGGGGGACAACCATATTTTAATGCTTCAAGTAAGAAACCAAACTTATCTTCCGCTTCTTGGCTCTCAATGCCTAATATATCAAAAATCGCCGCTTGTACGTCTTGATTATGGATACGAACTGAACCCCCACCAACTTCGCAACCGTTTAGCACCATATCATAAGCTCTTGACAAGGTTTCCGTTGGTGCCGCCTTTAACTTTTCTACGTCGTTCTCCTGCGGCGCCGTAAACGGATGGTGTAACGCATGCATTTGGCCCTTATCTTCCTCAAACATTGGAAAATCAACGACCCATAAAGGCTTCCACGATTTTTCCACGAGGTCTAGGTCTTGAGCAACTTTTAAACGAAGCGCCCCCAGTGCGTCCGTGACAACCTTGTTAGAGTCTGCGCCGAACAACAAAATATCACCTTCTTGAGCATTGGTTCTATCGATAATACTGTCTACAATCTCGTCGTTAAGGAACTTAGCGACCGGTGACTGAACACCTTCTACGCCTTTACCTGTTTGCTTTATTTTTATCCAAGCTAAACCTTTCGCTCCATAACGTCCAGCGTATTCACCATACTGGTCGATTTGCTTTCGACTCAGTGCAGCGCCACCGGGAACACAAATAGTAGCAACTCTTCCTTTTTCATCATTGGCCGGGCCAGAGAAAACTTTAAACTCAACGTCTTTAACAAGATCAGCGACATCAAATAGTTCGATGGAAACTCGTAGGTCCGGCTTATCACTACCATAACGCTGCATAGCTTCTGCGTAGGGCATACGAGGAAACTCCCCCAGATCTACATCAAGCGTTTGTTTAAACAGCTGACGTATCATTTTTTCCATCATGCCCATAATAGCTTCCTCGTCCATAAACGAGGTTTCAATATCGAGTTGGGTAAACTCAGGCTGGCGGTCGGCTCTTAAATCTTCATCTCTAAAACATCTAACAACTTGATAATATCGGTCAAACCCACTCATCATTAAAAGCTGTTTAAACAGCTGTGGAGATTGGGGAAGAGCGAAAAAAGATCCCTTGTTCGTGCGACTAGGCACCAAATAATCCCTCGCGCCTTCTGGAGTCGCTTTGGTTAAGATTGGCGTCTCAATATCAACAAAATGCTCGGCTTCAAGAAAATCTCTCAATTTCTTGGCGACATTGTTTCTGAACAGTAAGCGTTCTTGCATTTCCGGTCTACGTAAATCAAGATAACGGTACTTCAATCGAAGTTCTTCAGAAACCTCTTCATGGCCGTCTATTAGAATTGCTGGGGGCGCAGATTTATTCAGGACAGACAATTCAGACGCAAGAATCTCGATAGTCCCAGTTTCCATGTCTTTGTTAATCATGTTCTCGGGTCTGTTTCGTACCGTCCCAGTCATCGATACGACAAACTCGTTTCTCAGAGTTTCAGCTTGAGCAAAAAGCTCAGGTTGGTCCGGTTCAATAACAACTTGAACAATGCCGGTTCTGTCTCTTAATTGAAGGAAAATTAGTCCTCCAAGATCTCTTCTACGATGAACCCAACCTGCAACCGTGACGGAAACTCCAGCTTCAGCAGACAGTAAATCGCCGTTATAATGACTACGCATAATCTGACCTTAAAATAACTTGAAAATAGACGACATTTTGTCGCTAAGAAAAACCGCGTATGTTACTGGATATAAGGGCTAAAGTCATCAATCCTATCAAAAACCAGGCTAATTAAGCCTCAGCCCCCCTTGGTTGCCCTTCAATAAACTGGCAATCCACTAAATTCTATCCTAAGCTATTGATATTATAATAATTTGCTATATTTCCCAGTATTAACTCCCAAGGTAGTCAATGATAAAAGAGTGGGTCAACAAAATGACTAGCGGATACGACTTGAGTTCAAATCCGTTTCTATATCGTCGACTCAGTATGACAGTAGCGCTGTTGTCGATAACATTGTTTGCATTTGTTGTTTTTAGCGTTATAAATTTTAAGGCCGGTAAATACCTTCTCGTTTCGCTAGATATCTGTGTCATAGCGTTGGCATTATTCTCACTTCATTTACTACTCATTAAGAAAAAGATCGAACTTGCCTCTATAGTTGCAACAATTTTCCTTTTAGTTTTTCTTCTAGCTTTTAGTTTCATTAATAAAAACAACGGCTTCGGACTGGTCTGGACGCTTTGTTACCCGTTATTTGTGGTGCCCATTTTAGGTACTAAAAATGGTCTTAGAATGATCGGTTTGTTCTACTTGATGCTAATACCTATGGCCTATAACGGCATTGGTATCTGGGACTATGGTAATTGGGACAACACTTCTTTTCTTCGTTTTGTTCTCGCCTCTTTTACTATTGTATTTATCGCTTATTTTTTTGAATCGACCACCGTCAAAGCGTATAACACAATCATGAAAATACGAGACAAAGAAAAAGTCTACTTGAAAGAGCTTGAAAATTTATCAATTACCGACCAGCTTACCGGCCTCCATAACCGGCGCTATTTTGACGAACACTTTGCTCTCGAACAAATGAAAGTCGCGCGATACGGTAATTCTTTATGCCTAATGATGATTGATGTTGACCATTTCAAAAGCGTTAATGACCAATTTGGTCATCAAGTTGGTGACACGGTATTGAGGGAGTTTGCAAAACTACTCAAGAATAGAATGAGAGGCTCTGATATCCTCGCCCGCTGGGGCGGTGAAGAGTTTATTGTGTTACTACCGGCAACCAAACTAGAAGACTGCGAAATCATTGCGGAAGATATCCGTCGGGCTGTTGAGATTTATTCTTTCTCACAGGTCGGTAAGTTGACAACCAGTATAGGGTTATCTGTAGTTTGCGCCGGTGATTCAAATCAAAGAAAGGCTATTCAAAATGCAGATTCCGCGCTTTACCAAGCCAAAGAAGCTGGAAGAAACCGAGTACAACGGCTTTAAGATTGCAAAATATTAACAATAATACTGCACAAACATCCAAGCGAATAACTTCAATAAATTCAATAAAATACCTCAGTCTGCCAATTGAAAAGCGACTATTTGGAAGAAATCGATTGTGATTTGAAACTTAAAACAGCCATATCCGTAAATTTTGATGTTTTATTCCTTAGAAAACTGGATTTTTGCGCTATTTTTGCCTATTTATTAGTATGACTATTATATTACCCTTAAGGACTTTTGAATGAGCCAAGAAAATAACGCTGCGGATACGTTTATTTCAGTTGCACATGTTGCCTCTGAGCTCTTCAAAGCACAATCAATTGCCGAAGAGCTTTCGATTACTTCAAAAAATGCTAGAGCTCTTGCAGTACGGGCAGGCTCCACAGCCGCTGGTTTTAATGAAATTACTCGATTTATTGAAGGGTTGTCTAAATTAACCATAGAAGCTGCAAGCACCGTTAATACCATCGCAATCTCCCAAACAAAAATAGCCGCAAGCCTTTTTAGAACCGGTGGCTTTATCGCAAGACTTAATCGTGTGCAATATGAGCCGAAAGAAGGCGAAGCACATGCTCTTGCCCAAATATTTGAAAAGGTGAATGGCGAGAAAAGACATTTAGAGCAGCGCATTTCTGCGAGCCTCAGAGACTTGACTGATAGACTAGATGAAACAAAAATGGAGCTTCGAGCAACCCAAGTCGTATCAGTTGTTTCAAGAGTAGAAGCATCACGTGCTAGCGAAGACTTTCAAGACTCTTTAAATTCAGTGGCAGACAAAGTATCGAGTGCCGGCAGCCGTATTAACGAACACCTGGAAAATGCTCGTCGACACTTAGCTCACCTCAATTAAAACGAAGAACCAGAGCTTTACAAATACATAATTTATAAGAATTGAAACTCACAAGGACTAAATATGAAAGCGATATCACTCTTCCAAAAAGGTAGTCACCAATGGTTATGCTTTGGTCGCGACCCTGAGCGAGATGAAAAAATCATCGATACCAATCAATATATGGTGATGAACGGCGACCAGAGTATTATCCTCGATCCAGGAGGAATAGAGCTTTTTTCTCAGATGTTAACGTCGGTGCTTAAATACACGACATTGGACAAAATTAAGGCCTTGTTTGCTTCTCACCAAGACCCCGATATCATTTCGTCGTTAGGTCTTTGGGACCAATGTTTACCTAACGCAAAACTTTTTTCGCCTTGGATTTGGGAGTCGTTTCTAGCTCACTTTGGCATGAATAATATTAAATTCGAAGGAATTCCCGACGAAGGTAGTAGTTACCAGCTAGGAAATACTAATCTAGAGTTTATACCAGCGCACTACTTGCACTCTTCGGGTAACTTTAACGTCTATGATAAAGAAGCGAAAATTCTAATGAGTGGTGATATTGGTGCCGCACTAGATGAAGACGAAGCGCCGTTCTTTGTTGAAGACTTTGATGCACATATACCGAAAATGGAATTTTTCCACCGTCGCTGGATGCCTTCCAATAAGGCTAAAGATGATTGGATTGCTAATGTACGAAAACTAGATATTGAAATAATGGCGCCTCAACACGGCGGTTTATTCAAAGGTGAAATGGTCACAGAGTTTCTTAATTGGTTAGAGCGACTCGATGTAGGTATTGCTCAAAATAAATAACCAATGTAAAACCAACCTAAAACCAACTAAACAACTGTTACTCATCTATTTTATTAAGACAGTTGTTTAGGGTTTACTTTCATATTGTTAGTTACGAGAGCTGGTCTTGCCATTTTGTCGGACGTATTCAAACAAACAAACCCCGGTTGCCACCGACACATTTAAACTTGAAACACTTCCGGCCATGGGGATCTTTATTAGCTCATCGCAAGTTTCACGAGTTAAGCGCCGCATTCCCGCTCCCTCTGCTCCCATAACTAAAGCCACTTTATTTTCTAATTTAGTATCAAAAATTTCCGACGTTGCTTCACCAGCAGTACCAATCACCCAAACAAATTCCTGTTGAAGTTGTTTTAGAAAACGCGCCAAATTTGTCACGCGGACTGTGGGAACATGTTCTGCAGCACCACAGGCGACTTTTCTAACCGTAGAATTAAGCGATGCCGAGCGATCTTTCGGCAAAATAACCGCATCAACGCCGGCGGCATCGGCGGTTCTAATACAAGCCCCTAAATTATGGGGATCGGTTACACCGTCTAAAACTAAAACAAAAAAGTCATTCTTACTCGCCGCCAAATCCAGCAACTGGCTCTCACTCATTGATGCATCGTGAACCTTTGCTTCAGCAATTACACCTTGGTGGTTGCCCCGTACCCAATCATCCATTTTCCGACGGTCCACATTTTGGCACTTAATTCCCGCATTTTTAGCTAATGACTCTATTTTAGATAAGGTCTTATCACTACGATTTTTTAGCAAGAACAACTGGATAACATTCTGTGGCCCTCTTTCTAATAAGCTTTCAACAGCATGAATACCATAGATTTTTTCAATATTACTCATTAACGATTACTCTTATTTTTTTCTACCTAATTTGCTTTTTGACTTAGACTTGGTGTTTGAAGCTTTACGCCTACCTTTTTTCTTATCCGCTGGACCTGCTTTAGCTTTCTTCGATTCTGAAACCGATGAGCGCCTTGAGCTATTTTTTTTCGATGTCTTTTTACTCTTGGCCCTTGCATTGGCGTATAACTTCTCACGCTCAGAAAGTTTTTTAGTCGAACCTTGATTATCACCATTATCGATTAAGCTAAAATCGATTCGCCGTAGGTCAATATCAACGTTGGCAACTTCTATCTCAACCGGATCTCCGATTGAAAAGCGCTTACCCGATCGTTCACCAACCATTTGTTGACGGGTATTGTCATAATGGAAGTAATCCCTTCCTAATTCAGTTACGTGAATTAAACCTTCAACATAAACTTCATTTAACCGAACAAACAAGCCAAAATTAGTAATACTACTTACTTCACCAGAATAATGATTACCAATATGAGACTGCATGTACTCACATTTTAACCAATCAGTAACATCTCGAGTCGCAAGGTCTGCGTTACGTTCAGTGATAGAGTTAGCTTGGCCAATCTCCGCCAATTTTTCCCTTGAGTAAAGCTTTTTAATGAGCTTCTTATCATCTTTCGTTTCTAAGTCAGTATCGGCGACCTGCGCCTTAATTACACGATGAACAATCAAATCCGGATAGCGACGAATTGGTGAGGTAAAGTGGGTATAAGCATCAAATGCCAGTCCAAAATGTCCTTCATTATCAGGAGAGTACTCAGCTTGACTCATGGAACGCAATAGCATTATCTGAATATTTTCAGCATCAGGACGATCTTCAATTTGCTGTAAGAACTGTCTAAAAATGTCCGGCTCAGGTTCACTTCCGCCACTGATAAACAGTCCTAGCTCCGCCAAATACGAACGTAATACCTCTAGCTTTTTTTCCTTTGGCCCTTGATGTACTCGATATAACCCGGGTAGTTTCTTCTTAATAAAAAATTGTGCCGCTGCAACATTGGCGCAAATCATACACTCTTCAATTAACTTGTGAGCATCATTTCTGACCACCGGAACAATTTTTTCTATCTTTCGATTGGGGTTAAACTGTATTTGGGTTTCGGTTGTTTCAAACTCAATTGCACCTCTTAATCGCTTTCTTTCTAAACGTGCTTTATACAGTTGATGAAGATGTTTTATAGGTTTGACTAGAGATTGATACTCATCACAAAGTTTCTCATCACCTTGTAAAATACTCCATACTTTATTGTAGGTCATCCTTGCTTTTGAATGCATAACTGCGGGATAAAACTTACTTCGTCCGGGCTTTCCGTTTTTACCAATATTGATTTCGCAAACCATACATAACCTATCAACATTCGGCTTAAGGGAACAAAGCCCATTTGATACTTGTTCCGGCAGCATAGGAACAACGGAATTAGGAAAGTATACCGAGTTTCCGCGTTTTATTGCTTCTTGGTCAAGCGGGCTGTCGGGTTTAACATAATGACTGACATCGGCAATAGCGACATATAGTTTCCAACCGCCCAGCCGTCTCGACTGGCAATAAACAGCATCATCAAAATCCCGCGCGTCTTCGCCATCAATGGTGATTAGCGGTAAGTCTCTTAAGTCTTTTCGGCCGACCAACTCATCTTCACCAACAGAAATTGGTAATTTCTTAAGTTGATCATGAATTCCATCATTCCAAGTGTTTCTAATTCCATATTGGGCAATTGCTATTTCAATTTCCATTCCTGGCGCCAAATAATCGCCAAGCACCTCAACCACACGGCCAACTGCCTGTGACTTATAGGTGGGGCGAGTCGTTAGTTGCACCACTACAACTTGCTCATGATTAACCTTTAACGGGTCATCCGGTGGAATAAAAATATCCTGAGAAATACGGGGATCTTCAGGCCTTACAAAAGTAAAGCCATTCTCAATATAATAACGACCTACTATTTTTAAAGGTGCGTCGCCACTCAGGACTTCAACGATTCCCGCTTCTTTTTTACCGTCTCGATGTGTTCCTTTTTCTCTGACGAGCACTTTCTCACCGGGAAATACACGACGCATTTCTCTGGCGGATACGAACCAATCCTTGCCACCCTTTTCTGGGCTAAAAAAGCCAAAACCATCTTTGTGGCCAAGAATAGTTCCTTTTTCCAGGTCGAGTCTATTTACCACTCCATATGCTCGCTTTCTATCGCAATGGATTTGCCCATCGCGCACCATCGCTGACAACCGACGCTCTAATCCTATGACTTCTAATTGCTCAAACAGGCCTAAACCATTTTGAATAGCCTTAAACTTTAATGGTCCGCCGGCGTTCTCTAAAAAGCTTAAAATAAACTCTCTACTAGGGATAGGATTTTCGTATTTTGCTGACTCTCGCTTAAAATGGGGGTCAATTGAAGGTGTTTGCTTTTTTTTGTTATTTTTCTTTGATTTTTCTCGTGATGACATAATGTACCGTTTATTGCCTCGACCAGCTAAACCTAATTTATCTTAAATGAATTAAACAGTGGAGAATACTAGCGAGACGTTAGATGAAATTTTTTAGGCAGCTAGGTGCCAATACACCGCTAGTTTAAACTAAAAGAAAGTCAACTACGAATGAATGTTGAAAAAACTCGGCTCCATCTGTCAAATAGCGCTTAAAACGCAAAATAACGCTTAAAAAACGTCATTAGCATTACGGAAATACCCAACAAGGGTGCAGATAGGGCGTAATCCAGTGCCTCCAATGCTGTACTAGAAGTGACTGGGATATAACAGGTATTAAGAAATATAACTGACGGTTGCTATTTTGTGGCTTTCTTTTATCCACTCTAAAGCGCGGTTTTTGTGGGTAAAGACTTCGATATCAACGGTATATCGTGCAAACATTAATCGATAAAAATCAAACAATGTTTTCGTTATTTCATCGGAATAGACTAAGGCTAACTGGTAGTGCGTACCTCTTTTTTCTCTTAATCCGGACATAAAATGGAAAATAACATCCAGAGTATTTATGTCTATATCAAGAACCGCATCTGAAAAATCGTAACAGGCAGACATGTCTTTAGTAAATTCTTGATGTCGCAATGTATCACTGATACTCGCTACTATTTCTTTTAAAGAAATTTCACCGGTAAAGGCTACCACTAAGAAGTTATCTTCCGGATAAAACTCGACATTAAATCCTGTTGTTTCCGGTTTCAAGAAGCTATTTAACATATCTATGAACCACTCATTTAAATTTCGTTGGCAGTACTTTTCATGTGTAAATCTTGTAAAAGGTCAAAATCTGTTTTTTATGGTTGTCGCATTGGTAATTTGAACTTAACTAAAGCTTAGGTTCAAATTTCAAAAAAAGACAACCTTTTCGACGGCTTAGCTTTTGAAAATCTAAAACGGCCTGTTTTTAACCAATTTTAGTATAATAGGGAATAGATTAGCGCTAAATAGCCCTGATAGTTCTATGGACTTAGAGGCGAGGGTTGTCTTGTATCTGGGTAGAACGAAAAGGAGCACAATCTTGTTTCGATAGCTTAAAACACTCATTACAAGCTGGAAGTCAACCAAATTTCAGCTTGTCTAGTACTTCCAAAGACTTCGACTTCAATCGAAGTTTTTGATAAATGAATCTGAAAAATATTCAGCAATGCGGTATTAAATGTATCATCGCTAACCAAAGCAAGTTGATAGATAGAACCTCGCTCCCTAAACTGCTCTGCAATATAGTTCGCATGGTTTTCGATGTCCATTATATCAAGCTCTATGATTGCGCCAGAAAAATCATAGCAAGCATTTAAATTAGCGCGGAAATCGTTATTTTTAACGAGGTCAGTAAATGCTCTTTCAAAAGAGCTAAGGGTTACAGCACCAAAGAACTCAATCTTTGCAAAACGAGGGCGTTTTACAATAGTTATCTTAAATGGTAATGAGCTAGGCTGCGAGTCAAAGTTCGTCATACACCTGATGAGAAGTCCTTCTTGATGAAATTATTTGGCCCTTAATAAACGCAGGAAAAATTGCGTTGTCAATTTTTCCTGCGCCCTAAAACCTTTTATTTTTCAACAAGTTTAGTGCATTTCCTAGATAGTGCAATGTTCTTTCGAAAATTCAACTTTTACCGTCACCATCTATATGGGCGAACCTGGGGGCATACTAGGTAATTTGATCAAATGTTCGCGATTAAGCTCCTTAACTTCAATGTTTTTTAGTCGCGCTAATTGATACTGATAAAAAGCGAAATAGTCAGATTTGCTGCGCGCTTTCTTTAACTTCTTCAATAACTGCTTTTTAATTAACTGTAAAGCATTGAAGACTTCAGACTTAACCGGCATCGGCGTTGTTTTACTATGGATAAGGTTAAGGTAGTTACTAATCAGCAGCTCTATTGAGCTTTGATGATTTAAGCGGTCAACTCCAGAAAAACGATTAGCCATTACTGCCTTCGAAATCTGGTCGGTCAGCTCCTTAATATTCATGTAGTCTGGCTCTATTGCCGATTGAACTTGCAGCCGTGCAAGCCTTGTTGGTTCAAGCAGTAATGTATAAGTCTGCTGAATTGCCGCCCTCGCTAATGCGTTGGGGTCAAACATAACCCCCGTTTGGCGTTTTGCCGTTTCCCTAGAATCTTTATAGCCATAGGCCCTCGGTAGAATTCTATGTTGCAGTTTCTCGGATATCGCTAAAAACTCCGGGTGCAGGCTTTTCAGTAATAACTTTGTAGCCCTTCTCTGCTCGTTAACATCTGCGAACTGTGATGGCATTTCCTTGGCGCGAAGCTGCTTAACCTGATATTCATAATTGAGTCCACCAATCCATTTTGCCGCAGCTTCCGCTTGATATCGGTGGAAGTAATAGACTGGAACCAATAGTTCTTGAAGATCAGAATAGGGACGCTGATAATTAAGGCTCGCATCGCCGAAATTAGACAAGGCTATTCGTCGTAACTCATAAACACGTTCAAGTTCTGTGATGACATTGTCTCCATTGTCCCATAAACTTGCGCGCACCTGCGCATCACCAACTTTCCTTGCGTCGGGGTCCGAAATATAGATGAACCCTTTCTCTTTGTTTGATTGAAGAATTTTATCCAGCTCTTGTTGTTCAGTTTCATCAGTAAATACCTGATAACCGTATGCTATTGCAGCTTTATCCCACACACCGATATTTTCTGCATAGGCATTTGTTGCGGTTAAGCGTGCTTGATCCTTGGCGTCTATTTCAAACAATGGATGTGGATAATCCATCACCGAAGCCCGCCCAAAGGAGCTAGCTGCGAAGTTGTGCGCTAGTCCAATAGTATGACCTATCTCGTGCGCAGACAGCTGACGAATACGAGCCAAAGCGAGATCCATTAATTCTTGGTCCACTGATTCACCATTAGTTGTAAATTCGAGCGGCTCATGGTTAAAACGAGAAAGCATCGCCTGCGCGATCAAATAGTCTTGACGCACACGTAAAGAACCGAGCGTGACATGCCCTTTGATAATTTCTCCAGTTCGCGGATCGGTCACACCAAAACCATAGGACCAACCCCTTGTGGCTCGATGAACCCACTGAATAACATTAAAACGGACATCTAAGGGGTCGGCCCCCTCTGGTAGTATTTTAATTTGAAAAGCATTTTTAAATCCGATTGACTCGAAGGCTTGGTTCCACCACAACCCACCTTCAATTAAAGCTGTTTTTACTGGCTCAGGAGCCCCCGGATCAAGGTAATAGATAATCGGTTCTACCGCCTCGCTAACCGAGGCACCGGGGTCTTTTTTCTCGAGCCTATGACGACCAATATAACGACGAGTTATTGATTGATTAATCGGTTGAGCATAATCTTGATAGTCAAATTTCCAGAAACCACTTTGCGGATGAAAAACACGCGGCTTATAGCCAGCTTCCGGTAAGCGAATAAAACTATGATGAATTCTTAAGCTAACAATATTAGGCTCAATGGCCGCTTGTCTCACATAGTTGCCAGGATTGTTGCTCACAAAAGTAACACTTGCCTCCAACTCTGTATTGTCAGGGAAACTTTTTGTGCGCGGTAAGAATATCGCCGAACGCGACTTATCGAGTTTGAAAGTACCTTGATTTCGCAGCTTTAAACGATTAGCCACCCCATGACTATCTTGTAAGATAAACTGACTGGCATCAATTAGTACCCAATCGTCGCCCGAATCAACAATTTCAAAACCATACAAAATAGCAGATGCAAACGCTTGTCTTACCGACTTTGCTTCATTGGCATTATTTGAAACCGCACGGTAATTAGTATTTTCTTGCTCCAGCATTAACCGGTTTCCGACACGCTTAAAGCTAACTAGCCTTATATCGCTTAACTGACCTCGGTCTAAACCTATATCATTAGAACCTAACCCTTGAGGCAAACTCGATTGGTATAAGAACTGCTCGCCGACATTGGTCACTTTCAAATACAATTTGCCGTTCTTATTATCATACAAGTGACTGACAAAACCTTCGTTTAATGACGCTTCTTTAGTTAATTCTTTTAGGGTGGTATTCGCCGAGAAAACCTGCGAGCTAACCAAAGCCGTTAACAGAGTCAACATTACTATCGATATAGTCTTTTTCATGTCAGATAATTTCCTAATTTCTTATTTGATTTCTTATTTAAATTCTTATTTGAATTCTTATTTGATTGACGGCCTAAACTTTAACGTTCTTGTTATCACTAATCAGATAACGTTGGAGATAGCAATCGCCATTCTTGCGCTGTTATTCCATAGTCAAGCTGGTCGGTTAGTTGATCGCCATTCATATAGTGTTGCTTAAAATAGGCTTCGCGTTTCATACCTAATTTTTCCATAATTTTATAAGAGGCAACATTTCTTGGATCGCAACGCGCTACCACTTTGTGAACATCAAACTGATTAAATAATCGATTGAACATTTCACCGACAACCTCACTGACAAAACCTAATCCAGCATATTTAGGAGAAAGCCGGTAACCAATTTCAAGCCGCTTACTTGGCATGTCATCCACTTTAAATACGAAGTCTCCAATTGGTTTATCTTCTTCGGGCAAGGTGATCATAATGCCACTCCACTGGTCCAGTTCAAACCGCCACCCCGTTGATAAAGATTGCACAACCTTACGCACTCTATCATCACCTTCAGCAGGACGAATATATCGACAAACCTCTGGCAGTTGAGCATATAGATTAACCGCATCAAAATCATCCAAGCGACAGGGTCTCAGCACTAAACGCTCGGTCTTTATTGTTGGTATTTCAAATGTTTTACCACTTGAAAACGCGTTAGTTTCTAACATAGCCTTTTCTCAAACTTAGTTTCTATTAGGTTACCTTTCGGGACAATAAATTCCCACAAAAGGCGGCTCTCTAATTTTAAATGACTAGTATCTAGTGATTGTGTTCGTTAACTTCAGGTACCGTCTTTTCAACTTCATTAGTCTTTTGAGAGGCTCTAATGGTATCTCCAAAATAGAGAGCATTACTAAAGACTCGGCTAGTGCCTAACCAGAAACCTCTAAAGTTCATGTCATCTGAAAAAGCAATCAGTTTTCCCTGTCCGTGGCCCTGTACAAGTATGCTTGTTTTCCCAGATAAATGATTACGATTATCAGCTGACATATAACCAGCGATTAACGGTTGTTTTGAAAATCTAGCAACCGATACAAATGCTTCTTTAGGTTCAGTAAAACCTAATTGTCCCCGTTTAAAGATAGCGATTTTGTTATCCTCAAGGCCAAATGCTAAAGGATGATTCAAGTCTATTGTGGCATCCGCTATGGCACCGCCAATCACATGCTCAGAGCGAGTTTTACCCATTTCAGAGTAACTCACATTAGTATCAACGGACCTTTCAAGCCGTTTCGCATCACTTGATAGCCATCCGCGCTGAGCTAACCAGTCGGCACCTCGCGATTGAGCAACGATCACGCCGCCTTGTTTCACCCACTGACTCAACGAATCAACACCTTTCTCGGAGAAACTATAGCGACCATCAACCATAATAATATGCGTATAATCATTGAGTGCGGTACGTTCAATTTGATTAACCGTCATCATCGTTAGTTGCTGATTGAGGCGTTGATCAAACAGATGCCAAACCTCACCGGCTTGATAACTGCTAACGCCCTCTCCAATAATCATCAGTGGTTTAACCTTAGTTAATACCGGTAAGCTTGCACTTCCCAAGTCCGGTCCAGATTGCGCTAGACCTGAAACAATCGAAACTGGTTGTAATTGTAGCTCTTGAAGTTTTGGTTCCATGAGCTGAGCTAATTTTTTCGCAGAAATATCCTGCGCTTTGACCGCTACTATAAGATCACCTAACCCCAGTTCAACCTTACCTTTGTTGCTCATCACCGTTGTTGGCTTACTAACATGTCGCACTTTAATATCGTTTGATAACAGGTAACTTAGCAAATTAGCGCTGGCAAAATTGCGCCAATCAAAGGCGAACGCGACGGTATTATCTTCTGGGCCTTCAAAAACGATTGGACTAATTTCTTTCTTTTTGCCCAATAACGAAGACTCGTAATCGGAGCGACTAACCATTTGGTAATTTAGATCAAACGCCAGCGCTAAGTTCCAGCTAGAAACATCGTAAAAGGTGTTATCTTGAAAGGTCTTGCGCTTTTCAAAAATGGACTCAATCAACGAAGACTGTGTTTGCCGTATCGGCACTATATAAGCCTGTCCAGGCTGGAACTCTTGGTTATTGATTTCGAGCTCATTGGCTAAAGGATAAAACTCAATACCATGTCCGGAAAGTATTTTATTAAACTCAGCTATACGATAGGCATCGTGCGAAGAATAGACGACTGCTCGAGTTCTATTTGCATTAGCATTTAACTTGGCTTTCTGGTAAAAATTTCGTTGATATTGGAGTAACTGCTTAGCATTCTCCTGTACCGCGTCGAGGGTTGAAAACGAGGTTGTTAACTGATTCTTGATCGCGAAAGGAAAGCTTAACTTTCCATTTATTGAATCCTGTAAATGACCTCTAGCGCTGGCCTGCTCAAAGAGAATACCTATTGAGCCGTTAATATCAGGGTAGGTAGATCCCTTCCCATAATAAAAATCATCAAAGCTTTCTTTTGTAAAATATAAGCTACCGATATTGTCCAAAGCCTTTGCGTGATAAGTCGCTATTTTTGCGGTTAAATCAAAGTTTTCTTTTGGTGTCAGCGGATTTTGCCGCGATTTTACGCCGGGTTGGAAAAAGTAGGTACTGTTTGTTCCCATTTCATGAAAATCAGTTAATACGTTTGGTTTCCAGTGGTGGAACATTTTAACCCGGCCTTTAGACTCAGGGTGTTGCAACAATAACCAATCTCTGTTGAGATCAAACCAATAATGGTTGGTACGTCCGCGAGGCCAAGCTTCGTTATGTTCGCGAGTACTGGGGTCGCTATTCGGATTTTTACTCTTGTACATGTTCACCCAATGGGCAAAACGAGCCAAACCATCGGGATTTAGCATCGGATCGATGATAATTACCTGATTATCCAATTGCGCCATGGTTTTAGGGTCCGTTGCTGCCGCAAGGTGGTAGGCCAATAACAATGATGCGTTGCTTCCACTAGCCTCATTGCCATGGACACTGTAGCCCATCCAAGTAACCGCTGGCCGGTCGGTCGATTTTGGCATTGATAGATGTTTTAGCCTTATGCTTTCAAGATTCTCTATATTTTTTTCGCTTGAAATATAGGCTAAAAATAGTGGTCGCTGTTCATGGGTGTAGGAATATGTATGTAATTTTATTCTCGGGGAGCTGTTAGCAAGCTCTATAAAATAGCGTTCAATTTGTTCTGGCCTAACATGCCATTCGCCTACCTGGTAGCCTAAGCTGCTCTTGGGAGTTGGTATCGACTCGAGATAGGGAGAATCTTTTACATCTTGCTCGCTAAGGTAATAATTTAGATCAACATCCGCCTCAACGCTGCTGGCGGCAATTTCAAATTGACACATAAACCCTGCAAGCAGACCAACTGATACCCGAAATAATGTTTTTTTCATTTAATCTTTCCTATGCAAACACACTAGGTATAGTGTAGTTTGACGATTTACCTATAAGTGGCGCCTACTAAAGAACCCGTTAGTAGCGTTTGTGACCAAACTAATTTCCAAAAATGCGCAGCCAGAATAGGAAACTATGGCAACCAAATCAATCAAATTACCAATAATTGTTTCAAATTGTTTGTTTCTAATTGTTAGCCTACTGATTCTTATAGGCTCTATACCCTGCTTTTCTGCGGAATTGAGAGTCGCCGTGGCTAGTAATTTTATTGAACCCGCCAGAGCGTTAAGCCAAGAATTTGATAAAAAGAATCACACAATTTCCCTGATAAGTGGTTCAAGCGGAAAACTTTTTCTACAAATTAGCAAAGGCGCGCCCTTTGACCTTTACCTTTCTGCCGACAGCGTAAAACCTCATACGCTTGTAGAGCAAGGTTTAGCTCAGCGCGATACATTAAAGACCTATGCAACTGGTAAACTGGGTATTTGGTTTTCACATTGCCCGCTAACGGCAAATGCCCGGCAGCAATTACTGAGTAGCCAATTATCGCCGAACGTCGTTAAACAGCTATTATCGGTTAGAAAAATCGCCATCGCTAATCCCGCCCTAGCCCCCTACGGCATGGCCTCTAAGCAATATTTGATTACAAGCGGGTTATGGGATCAGGTTGAAGATAGATTAGTCTACCCTGAAAATATATCGCAGGTTGCTCAACTGGCTAAGCTAGGAGTTGTAGAGACTGCTTTTATTGCCCTATCGCAAACGCCAAGTCTGCAAACCTTGTCCGCCAAAAGACCTAACCAGTGTGTTCTTGGTATAGCTACAGAGCATCACTCTGCAATATCGCAACAGCTGGTAGTTTTAAACAGCAGCAAGAATAATGAACTCGCTCGTCGGTTCGCCGATTTTTTAAGCTCAAAAAAAGCTCAAGACCTTATAAAAAACATGGGATACAAATGAGTTGTTTCTGGTAAAATAAACACTTATTTGAGCCGTACACCGTCCTAGACTTGGGCAAACGACTCACCACATTATATTGGATAAACATTGTGACCGTAGATTCTTCATTGATTGAAATTACACCTGGTGCTCAGGAACATTTTGGCGGATTGCTCTCTTCTCAAGAAGAAGGCACCGGAATTCGAGTTTTTGTTGTTAACCCTGGCACTCCACATGCCGAGTGCGGTGTTTCCTACTGCCCGACCGATGCAGTTGAAAAAAACGACCTCAAAATCGAGCTTAAAGGATTCAATGCTTATATTGATGAAGATAGCATCCCCTATCTAGAAGAAGCTAAAATCGATTATCAAACTGACGATATGGGTGGACAATTAACTCTTAGAGCACCCAATGCAAAAGCTCGCAAAGTTGATGATGATGCCCCTGCTATTGAGCGAATCCGCTATTTGTTGGAATCTGAAATTAACCCACAGCTAGCTAATCACGGCGGGCAAGTGTCTTTGGCTGAGTTCACAGAAGACGGAATCGTCGTTTTACAATTTGGTGGCGGTTGCCAAGGCTGTGGTATGGTAGACGCGACACTAAGCGACGGCATTGAAAAAACGTTGATGGAAAAAGTTCCTGAAGTTAAAGGTGTTAAAGATATCACCGAGCATGAACAAGGTGATAACCCTTACTACTAGATAGCAAGGAATACTTGCTTTGATTAGCAAATTTAGCCTTAAAAACAATCGCGGACGAAGGATGATATGTCAGACTATTCCGCGATACTAGTCACCCTAAAGCTCGCGATTACCGCTAGCTTTATACTATTGTTATTAGGCTTGCCACTGGCCTGGTGGCTTTCGCGACCCGCAGTTAGTCCAGTTAAATCGTTTTTCCAACCTATAGTTGAAGCAATTGTTGCTCTTCCATTGGTATTACCGCCAACTGTATTAGGCTTTTATCTGTTAATTGCTTTTTCTCCAGACAGTTGGCTTGGACAAAGCTGGTTATCCGTTACTGGAACAACATTAGCGTTTAGCTTTTCAGGCCTTGTGATCGGGTCCCTCATTTATTCTTTGCCGTTTGTCATTCAACCATTGCAAGCTACTTTTGCTGCTATTCCTGAATCAACTATTGAAGTAGCTAAATCACTTGGTTGTAATAAGGTTCAACTGTTTAAGAGGGTTATCTTACCGATAAGTAAAACAGGAATAATCAGCGCTTTTAGCTTGGGATTTGCTCATACGCTCGGGGAGTTTGGTGTTGTTTTAATGATTGGGGGGAACATTGAGAATGAAACCCGTGTGGTTTCAATAGCTATCTACGACCATGTTGAAACGTTGCAGTTTGCACAGGCTCACCAGTTATCGTTAATCTTAATCCTATTTTCTTTAGCACTGTTAACAATTCTCTACCGTTTCAAAAATAATCGCGTAGGGTTTTACTAATGTTACAAATTCAACTGACTGCGCAGCTTGATGCTTTTTTACTATCGGTCAAAGCGTCGATACCAACTAATAGTATTATTGGTTTATTTGGTGCGTCTGGCAGCGGCAAGTCGCTTCTAATAAGACAACTTGCAGGCTTTGACCAGAATCATTGTCAAAACAGCCAAATTAAGTTTGATCAAATATGCTGGGTAAATTCTGAAGAAGGTCATTTTACCCCTGTACAGCAAAGAGCAATTGGCTATTTACCCCAGTCATATGATCTTTTCCCTCACCTAAACGTTAATCAAAATATTACTTTTGCGAGTAACAATAATCCAGATTTAAATAACAAACAACTGACAGATATTGTTATAACCGCTCTTGATATTGGCGAACTTTCTAAACGAAAACCACACCAACTATCAGGTGGCCAACGACAGCGTGTTGCGCTTGCTAGAGCCATTCTATCGAGCTCTCAACTGCTGCTACTTGACGAACCTTTTTCTGCGATAGGCGAAGATCATTTAGGTGCTGCAATGCGATTGTTGAAAACTCTGAAAGAAGACTTTGGTAGAACAATTATTATCGCGTCTCATAACCGTATTGAACATGCATTTCTAGATGATTATATCCTTACGCTGCGAAACGGTAGCATTGAGCAAAGTGGTAACTACCGTGAAATTTCAACAGACATCGAAGGACGGTTCTGCCGAACCAGTAATGCGGTTAACCACCTTGTAGCGAAAGTTGAAACCTATCACCAAAAGTATTCCCTTAATCAATTGTCTCGAGGCGAACATACTCTGTGGGCAGGTGAATCTCCAATGAAGAATGGAACCCCCATTGTATTAGAGATTCATGCTCAAGATATTTCATTGTTTGTGGAAAAGAATACAGCTAGTAGTATGCTAAACTCTCTGCCGGTCACAATCGTGAGCTATTCCGAACTAACGGGGCACCAACTACTAATTAAGCTAGCACTGGATGATGATTTTCTAACAACCTTTATTACCAAAAAATCCTTTGAAGAGCTAGGGCTAACAATTGGCATGTCGCTCTACGCCTGTTTTAAGGCTGTAAGCGTGATCTCAATAAAACACTCTTCTAAACAGGCCTGAAGCAGTTATTCGATGCGTTACTTGTCAAAACATAAACTACTCAAAAAGCTAGAGTCAATGGCTGAAAATCCAAGAGAACAATTAAAGCGGGTCGCTATTGGAACCGCCATATGTTTTTGTTCATTACTTGCTCTAATCTTAACTAGTTCCTTAGAAAAAGTATGGCTTTTCTATTTACTTTCTATTATCGGGATATCTGCCATTATCTATGCAGTTCCGGGGTATATTGGTGTGTGGGCTTGGCGGATGAAACACGTTCTATTTAAAAAATAACGACTAAGCGAACCTTGCTTGCAGCATATCCGTAGAAAGGTCCGTTACTCGCCTTCGAAAGTGGCCGGAGCCAATCATGGTCGACGTCTATTATGATAGAGGCTTATTATACTCGTCACTTATTCTGACCAGCGCTTTTTTATGCTAATATAAATCAATCATCACATAATAAAAGTGACAAAAGATGAACCTAGACTGGTTACATGAAATCTATCAAAAGCTTCCGTTTCAGCTACTTGATTATGGCGTAATAGGACTAAATCTATTAATTTTTCTTTATGCAGGATTCGTAGTAAGAGAGTCCCAAAAAGATAAAGTAACAAGCTCCACTCGCAATCGCATGCTAGCACTTCGAGCAACCAATTTAGCCCTTTTCTTTATTTATATTATTACCGGTGTTATTGAAATTCTATTTGACTCAAAGGTGCCACACTTAAAAGAAATCTCACAAACAGGTTTAACCATTTTGATTTCTTACATCGCATTTCATTACCTGCAAAACTGGATTGTTATTCGGTTTGGGAAAGAAAAGGAGGTTAATGGCGAAAAATTTAAAGGCGAATCTTATGCTAGCGAAATAGTCGGATTAATTGCGCTAGTCCTAGTCGCATCGATTGTATTCTTAGTCATTATTAACGTTTGGGAACTTAATAATTGGTTGCAAGCAACCTCTGTGATAGGTGGTATTTTGATACTTCTATTCGCTTCGAAAGACTATTTTTTAGGTGATATGATCAGTGGTTTAATTATGCATTACAACCACTCGGTAGAAGCCGGCTCGGTTATAAGGGTTAAAGAGCTTGATATAACGGGAGTCGTTATGCAAATAACCTTGTCACAGACAACAATTCGCGACATGGTACAAAAACATGAAATAGCAATACCTAATTCAAAACTCAGAAACGCTACGGTAGAAACAATATCTAACAGCTCCAAAAATGGTTTCAGGGATTTCTTGGATTTCAAAATCGGATACGAACATCAAACAGAAACCATTCAGAGCTTTCTTACTACAATATGGCAACAGTCGACAGAAATTGAAGCAGCTATTAATTCAGAAGCTACCCCTAAAATTATTGTCGTTGATAATGGTGACCATGCCGTTACATGGCGATTACTCTATTATGTCAAGAATCCCTATCGTTTAAGCGATGCTCGAAATACCATTCAAACTCAAGCTCTTGAGTATAGCCAAAAACAAGCTATCGGTCTTAATACCCCGATGACACATCAAATATTAGGTCAGTAATACGCTAAGCGGTGCTCATGAAAATAGCCCGCTTAGTTCGTTTACTTATAACAATATTGTCTTCTAGCACATTTTATACTTTACACAAATTTGCTGGAATTCCGCCTATACTTTAAAGAGAAGTAATAGCCTATTGCCTAGCTCAATCTAACTAGTTTGAAGACGCTTGATAGCCAATTTGAATTCAAAGTGTAACTAAAGAAAATTTTGCAACAGTCGATATAAAATTTAGAACTGTCGATATATAGGGATAAATTGGCTACATTAACAACCATTTAACACTTGCAAACTGCTCGTTAGGAGATCCTATCCCATGAGTAATCTTAAACCGACTTGCTTTATAGCTATAGCTTGCTTTGCTCTGTCTGTAAGCTATAGTCCACCTAGCTATGCCGCTGCGGACCGTCTGGCTGCGTCAATTTGTGAGGCCGCCAAGACAAATAATCGTTCACAGATGCGAAAAAAATTGAGTAAAGCTCGATTAAGATTGAGGGACATTTATCAAGGATTAAGATGTGGTAAAGAAGGCAGTCTATTAAGGGTCGCCACTAATGCAAATGCCATGGACTCAGCCAAATATATTCTATCTAAAGCGAAAAAAGTCGCTCTTTCGAAAAAGGATAAAGACGGCGATAATATTATTCAATATACACAAAAACTAGTTGATGCCGGTGACGCTAGTAAGCAAGAGTTTTTAACCTTCTATCAATCTAAATAACCTGAACTCAGAATAATCTAACTTCTTCAGCAAGGTTAGTGTAAATGTTAAGACCAACTAATTCCGGGCCCAAATAAGATAATGCGTGGAGTGATTTTTATTTACTTCATAAGTTAAAACTTTCCGTAACGGAAAGTAAACAGAGGATATGACTATCGATTTATTGGAATGATAGAACTTAGTGACTCAGGCTTCATACAAAAACCGAGTGGAGTTCAGTCTAATTTATTCAGTCGTTTTTCAAGGTCTCAGAGTATGAGTTTGTAAAATACTCTGCTGGGTTTATCGGATTAAGTACCAACAATCGCTACCTTAAAACAACAGAGACATCATTAGCGATACTGTTTGACGGATGAATAATAATTGTGTCGCCAACCGCAAGTCCTCCAATAATTTCGACGTAACGCTCGTTTCGCCTATTAATTACCACAGGTTGCAAAATAGCGGTATCGTCTATCACTTTGAACACCGACCAAATTTCATTATTTCTAAACACCGCTGATAGCGGAACCTGAATAACATCGGTTGCTTGTTCGATAATAATCTCTGCCTCCACCCGAAAGGCATCACCGAGGCTTTTCCAATTTTTAGCGTCTCCCGTAAAACTAAGAAGCACATTAACTCTTTGCTCTTCGACGCCGAGTGCAGATATTTTAGTGAATCCAGAAGGTTCAACCATTCTAACTTTAGCCTCAAGATCAGTTTGTCCTCCCCATCGCTTAATGATTGCTCTATCTCCAACCTCAACCTTTACCGCGTTAGTAGATAACATTTCAATAATCACTTCTAAATCATTTGGATTTCCAATTTCTACTAGTGGTGTCCCAACCGCGACAATGCTCTCACTTTTATGCAATATTCTAAGGACTTGACCATTCACGGGAGAATACAAGCAAATATGACAAGAATCTTCAGCCTTAGTCCCCCTGCGCTCATCAATAGAGTTTGGTTGCATTAGTCGTACTTTTGCAGACTCCAAATTAGCGGTCATCACTTTCTGGTTTGATTGCGCTGTCTCCAGCTCGGCCTGTCGAGTTTTTAAGCTTAATTCAGAGCGCTCAAACGCCGCTTTTGATAAGCTATTTTTTTCGTAAAGCGCACGATTACGCTTCAGCTCTGCGAGGTCAAATTCAAGTTGAGCTTGCACTTGGCGAACTCTCGCATTAGCCAGCGAAAGTGCAGCAGTAGCGCCCTCTACTTCTGCTCTCGCTTGAGTTTCCGAGCGTTTGTCTAAAAACTGGGGATTGGCTGGGTACATGTTAGCAATAACAGACACACCTGCCGTTACAGTATCGCCAGGCTCTCTCTCAATTCGAGTAACTCGACCTTCTACAGGCGCGGAAACCGTATAAACATCATGAATACGGGTTTTACCTTCGCCCTCTAAAGTCACCGCAAGGTCGCCACGCTCCACGACATGAACATCAATTCTAATTGGTTCGGGGAGAAAAGCGTAAAATAATAATCCAAATGCCGAAAGGGTTAGCCCCCACTTAATCAAAATTTTAATCGCCGGTAACTTCATTATTCGACTCCTTTTTGAGCACTAACAAGATCAATTTTTTCTACCTGGTACCACACCAAATAGAATGATAATAGACTGCAGACAAGCATGATTACTGTAGATAACCCAAGGGTTTGATTACTAACATAGGTTGGAATTCTGTAGAGTTCGCTATCTAAAGACACAGCCATTGCGTCGATCATCAGAAATCCAAGATAAATACCCAATGGAATAGCAAGTAAAGTAACGAGGCCGAGTTCACCAAAAAGTAGATAACTCACTTCTTTGCGTGTTAAACCTAAAACCCGAAGGCTCGCCAATTCCCGACCTCTTTCCGATAGGGCAATTCTTGCAGTGTTATAAATCACTCCGAAACTTATAAGGCTAGCAAACAGAATGTTAATAGAGACCATTTTTAGAATATTTTCCGCCATTATGTCCATAAATATTTGACGTAATACCGAAGTGATATTCATGCCAATAATCTCCGGATGTCTTTTTATTTCTTGGAATACTCGAGCACTATGATTATCGTCTAAGCGTATCAATGCGCCGTTAAGTTTGGGGGGTTGGTCGAGTAACTGACTTAGTACATGCAACTCCATATACCCCCCCATACCGATGTATTCTTTGGTCAAAGCAACAACAGGAATGGAAAGAGTTGTTTGTGAACCTTCTAACAGATGTACTTGAAGCGCGTCGCCTATATTGACATTCAACAGACCCGCCAAACGCTCATTGATCACCATTCCTTGGTCTGGGAGTACTTCTGCGCGCAACTGTTGATTAATAACTCGACGTAAATCACTACCCGATTGCAATGCTGTAATCGCAACATTTTTATTGATATGGCCCGATGTTAACCTTACCGGGACGGTCCGCATTGGCTCGACGGCCATAACACCAGGAATCGCTTTTACCGATTCTAAGACAGTTTTAGATTGCGGTTCCGCAAAAGCAATATTGACATCTTCCCTCTGAATTAAGTCGTACTGCACATCCATTAGATACGACATTGAATCCTCCATAAAATAACTAAATATGAGAATCGCTAGCGCTAATGCCATGCCGGTAATTGATAACAATACTCGAAGTGGTCTTCGTTCAATTTGTCTTAGAATGATGCGAGACAAAAAAGACAGGTGCCGATGAAAACCCATTTTTTCAAGCAGGGTTCTTTTAAAAACTTCCGGGCTTTCTGGACGCATAGCCTCAGCAGGAGGAAGGTTAACCGCTTTTCTAATCGAGAATAGCGTTCCGAGCATCGCAGCCGCGCTACAACTAGCGACGGCAAAAATCATTACCTCAACAGAAAAATGATATTTCAAAATTGGAAAATGAAAAAATTCCGCATACATTTTTGTCATGCCCATGGCCATCCATGAGCCCAAACCTAAACCAATTATAGATGCGAAAAAAACAAGTATATAAACCCACTGTAAGAAATGAAAAGCGATCGCTTTATCGCTGTAACCAACAGCTTTAAGCATTCCAATTTGTTCCCGTTGCACCGCCACTTGGCGTGACATAACAATATTAACTAAAAATGCCGCCACCGCTAGAAAAACAAAAGGTGCAATGACACCCATCGATTCAAGTTGCATCAATTCATTGTCGACAAAAAAATTGGATAATTGTTCATCTCTTCCATAGGCGTTTTTGCCGCCATATGGCTCTAATAATAAATCTAAAGACTGTTTGACATCAGCAACACAGACGCCGCGATTTAGTTTCAGCGATACATCATTAAACGCCCCTTTCATATTTGCCGCAGCTTCTAATTGATGTCGGCTGGTCCACATAATTGCGTACCTTCGCGCGTCAGGCATAATGGCCCCTGGCGCAACGGAATAAACATATTCAGGCGAAAGCGCTACGCCAACAACTCTAAGAGGTCTTAGGCGCCCATTCATCACAACCATTACCTTGTCACCTAGAACTAATTCATGGGCATTAAAAAAGTTCTCATCAACAACAATGGCGTTTGTTTCATTGGGGTATACCATGCGTCCAGAACGCAAATAAAGTTGATTGAGCCGCGGCTCTTTACCATCAGGTATTGAAATCATTTTCCCAACAGCCGGTTCATCTAACGAAGGCATCTGCAAGGTTACACCGAAAGTAACCCTTACCTCGCTTACCGATACACCTTTAATATTTGCGATACGACTTTCGAGACTATTAGGAGCTCGTTTTAGACTGGCAAATACATCGCCAAACTGATAACGATCATAATAAGTTGATTGAGTAAGTCTCAGGCTATCAAGCACACCAAACATTATCACGAAAATGGCAATACCGGCGGCCATCACCAAGACGATAGCTATAACTAGGCCCTTAATATTCCATAAGTCTCGAGTCAATTTTCGATTGAGTGGAGTAACGATCATAAATTACCAATTAATCTGCTCTGGGGTTTTACGCCGTGCATTTACCTCGACTCGACTTACTTGGCCATCAACAAAATGAATAACGCGATGTGCTAAATCTGCAATTGATGCATTGTGTGTAATAATTATGCAAGTTGTGTTGAACTCTATGTTAACGTCAAGCAACGCTTGTAAAACAATACTACCAGTTTCACTGTCGAGAGCTCCGGTGGGTTCATCGCACAATAAAACTTCCGGTCTTTTAGCAATCGCTCTAGCAATTGCAACTCTTTGTTGTTCACCTCCAGAAAGTTGCGAAGGAAAGTGGTTTGCTCGCTCCGTTAAACCGATAGCTTCTAGCGCTTTTATGGGTTCCATTGGATGATCACAAATTTCGGTGACTAGTGCGACGTTTTCGATAGCGGTTAAACTAGGTACCAAATTATAAGACTGAAACACAAAGCCAATATTTTTACGCCTAAAAAGCGTTAAATCAGAAGCGGAAATAATTGATAGATCTTTACCTTTAAAAAGCACGTGCCCGCTACTTGGTTGATCAATGCCTCCAATGATATTTAAAAACGTTGACTTGCCGCTTCCGGAAGCCCCAAGCAAAACAACAACTTCACCTGAAGGTATATTCAAATTAACACTTCTAAGAGCATTAATTTCATTCTCCCCCGAAAAATAGACCTTGCGCAGATCTTTTATCTCAAAGCAATTATCCACTCTACCCCTCATAATTTTTTCTACTGTTCTCCATATTAGCAATCTACAACAAAAATAATAATGATCTGGATCGGGTTAGTTAATACAATAGGAACTAAATATCTCAAAACATGTATCTTAAAAACAATCTATTCATAATGTTAAGTAAAACAACGGACAATCAGTTAGTTTTATCCTCTGAACCCGCCCGTTTACGCCTGTTTCAACTGTTATTAAGGTAACGAGTAAGCTAATATATTAATAGATCGCAGTAATTGAACGTTTATAAAGGCGAGGTTTCCGACATGAATAAATATTCTGTTTTCTTCACGCTTGTAGCGCTTTTAGCAATTTCCTCATTTTCCGGTTGCGGGGGCTCAGACGATGAGTCCATTGACGTTGACGAGATCCAACTGGCTACGGTGCAAGACTATCAGTTAGTTGACACCACCGCCGTAATCGACTCTATAGCAGTCAGATTAAACGGCTTATCTATCGATGATTTTTTTGCCGAGTCTTACTTGGTAATTCAGGAAAGAAACCTTGAGGGAGGAGTCACTGAGGGACTTGCCGACCAATTTCCTTTGGGTACCTTTGGACTAAACAACATTTCCGATGCGTACCAGCAGCAAACAGCGGAAATTGAGTCATTTATTCTAGCGCAACTACTAACCTATGACCGTTCGCTATTACCTTCTGCCTCTCAGCTTTCATACGATATCTATAAAGCTCACCTTGAATATCAACTTGAGTTCGCTCAATACAAGGATTTTGACTATCCGGCAACCTATGGATTTTTCGGTAAACCAGGCGCAACCGAGCAGTTTTTCACCGAGCTGATTCCAATTACCAATAAAATAGAAGCTGACACTTATTTGCTAATGCTTAATCAAATTGAAAGACGTTTCGACCAAATCTCTGAATTATTAGACGCTAGGCAAGCAGCGGGTATTGTTGAACCTGCGATCACCCTAGATTTTTCAAGACAAGCGGTTCAATCAATCGCAAATACTTCGGCGAGAAATACCTCTTATTACACCAATTTTGAAGAAAAACTATCAACTTTAACCAACGTTACCAACGCGGAAAAAGACCAACTAATGGCCGTCTTACTTGCAACCGTAGAACGAAGAGTACTACCGGCATATTCGCAACTAGCGACAAAGATGCAAACGCTTCTTGAACAAGCTCCTCAGAACATTGGTTTTGGGCAGTTTGAAGGTGGTGACGAGTTTTATGATTTCAGCTTGCGCTATTTCACATCCAGTGCTCAAACAGCTGAGGAAATTCACCAATTGGGACTAACGGAGTTAGAACGAATACATGCCGAAATGCGCGTTATATTTAATCAACTGGGTTATCCGCAAAACGAGTCATTGTCACAATCATTTAGTCGAGTTGACAGTGACGGCGGAACTATTGCGGGTGAAGATGCGGTCGCCTTCTATGAAGCAATAATTGCCGAAGCCTACACCCAACTGCCTGAAATATTTGAAACAATACCAGAGCAAGACGTTGTTGTGATTGGCGGCGAAAGCGGTGGTTACTATATTGCAGGGTCAGATGATGGCGTAAGACCTGGAGCGTTCTATGCGAGTACTGTAAACGATTTAGCTTATACTCGTATGCCCACTCTGGCTTATCATGAAGCGGTTCCAGGACACCATATGCAGATAGCGTTAGCAAGGGAGCTTGACCTTCCTGAGTTTAGACGCCGTACAAATTTTACATCCTTTGTAGAAGGATGGGGGCTTTACGCCGAGAGACTTGCCAAAGATTTAGGATGGTACGAAGGTGACCCCTATGGGGATTTAGGGCGGCTTCAATTTGAAGCAATGCGAGCAGCCAGGCTAGTGGTTGATACCGGAATACACGACCTAGGCTGGAGCTACCAAGAGGCGGATAATTTTCATATCAATAACGTTGGTTTTCCAGGATCGATTGCCCGTTATAGCGTATGGCCAGGTCAAGCTACCGCTTATATGACTGGTATGTTAAAAATATTAGAGTTAAGGGAAAGAGCGGAAACGGCACTCGGTGAAAACTATGATATTAGAAGCTTTCATTCTGAAGTAATTGGTAGCGGCTCAATGCCAACGGATATTCTAGAAGATGTGATTGACGATTTTATCTCGCGAAATTTGCCGACCGAAAAAGAGTAAATTTCACGACCATTTTTGAAAAATTTGATTAAAGTAATTTTGCGAAATAAAGGGTCAAAACCACTGTTTGATTACCTCAAATAAATCCTCGGGGTCAATTGGTTTCACGAGGTGATCATTCATTCCTACCGCTGCAGTTTTTTCTCGGTCTCCGTCTTTTGAATGCCCGGTCATTGCAATGACTGGTAGTTGCTGGTAATCACTGTTTTCGCGAATTTTTTGCGTCGCATCCAACCCATTCATAACAGGCATTTCAATATCCATCAACACCAAATCAACCTTTGATGAGAAAACAATATCGATCGCTTGCTGACCATTTTCGGCAGTCAGCACTTCAATTTCTGCGTCCTCCAAAGAGAAACTCAGCAATTCTCGATTCATTTGGATGTCATCAACAACCAGTATTTTTTTTCCGGAATAACGGCCATCCGTCCACCACTCATCTTCTTCCATACTTTCCCACTCTTCTGATTAATTCGCTGCATATCTAGCGATAAAATAGACTGCTTAATAACATAGTTTAGACCAGTATCAGTTTTTTGCATCAACGAACAACTTTAGCACTTAAAATCGTCTTTTAGTCCAATAAAAATAGGTCATATTATCTTAATTATTCAACTACAATAATTTTATCGAATTTGATTATTTTACGATGCTATAGAAATGACGGGGAGTAGGCCTTGAAACTATGTGAAAAATTTGCATCATTCTTGGAGGAAATAGACCTAAAAAGTATTGAAAATAGTAATGATTGTATCTATTTCTTAGACTCCGATTTCTTTGTAAGGGGCTATAACTCGGCCTATTACAATTTTGCCATGGCCAATGGCGCAACTGATTTTAATAAAAGCTTAGGGATAGGAAGCAACCTCTTAAACTCGCTACCTAAAGCGCTAAAATCCTACTTTTTAAATGCCTTTGCCATTGCAAAAGAAAATCAAACCATCTTTAGTCATGACTTTGAATGCTCATCGATTGATACCTACAGGCTCTATCACCAAACCGCCTACCCTTTGCCAAACAATAAAGGCTTCGTTATAACCAACCATTGCTTTATTAATAACCATCGAGAGGACAAGGCTGTCGCTCTATCCGAGCAGCATGTGGACTCTAACAACCTCATTATCCAATGTTGCGGTTGCCAAAAATTAAAAAATCAAAAATATTTGAGATGGGACTGGGTGCCTTCAATGCTATCGAATGATAAAGCGAACGTTTCTCATTCAATTTGCCATAATTATAAATCTCACCTATATCCTACTGAGACAAAAGCCAAGACAAAAACAATTTCAAAAACAAGTTAAATAGCATTAAACCTCTTTAGCTAATTCAAAGTATTTTTCTAATTTTTCACGGAGAATTTTCTGATTGAACGGCTTTATTATGAAATTGGAAACTCCAAGACCAATAGCATTTTTTACATTTTCAGGATTATTATTTCCTGTACACATAATAAATACAGACTCCTTGTTTTTCGCTGACTTTCTAGCCATTTCCAATAATTCATCGCCTTTTAGTCCTGGCATTTCCCAATCACAAAGGATAAGCGGGAAGGACTGTAGCCCCATCATCTTGGCTGTTTGCGTGCCATCAGCGGCTTCAATGATATTTTTAAAGCCCATCTCACGAAGCATACTTTTCAGTATCTGCCTTATCGAAACGGTATCATCTGCTACCAAAACCTTCGCACTGTCACTTTTTAACACGTTATTCTCCAGGTCGGTGTTTTACGCTAGACGAAACTACCAAGTATCTAAGAATATTCAAAAGGTCACTAGCGCTTGAATATTTCAATCCTCTTATTAAAAGTAAGTCTAGTTGAAAATGGTCAAAAAGAAAGCTATTGACTGTAAAAGTCTGGAATGTGCATTAGCATGAAAGTCTTTGAATTATTTGATATTATCCTTGGCAACGGAGGTATTATGCTTACCAACACTGTTAGTCATTACGGCCTAGTATCGATTATATTGCACTGGATAACCGCATTAGCGGTTTTTGGCTTATTTGGACTTGGCTTTTGGATGGTCGAACTCAGTTATTACGACAGCTATTATAGAGCAGCGCCTGCGCTGCACAAGAGCATTGGGTTAACATTAGCTTTGATTATATTGCTGCGACTTTTCTGGCGTGCGTATCAACTAAAACCGACCCCCTTGATCAGTCACTCGCCAATGGAACAAAAAGCAGCCGTTTGGGTTCATGGTACTCTTTACCTGCTAATGTTTATCACCATGCTTAGCGGTTACTTTATCTCTACCGCCGATAACCGCGCGATTGAAGTATTCGGCTTAGTAACTGTTCCATCGATGGGCGCTTTCCTTGATAATCAAGAAGACTTAGCCGGTGTCATTCATAAATATCTAGCATACCTGATGGTGGCCATAGCAACACTTCATGCGCTTGCGGCTCTTAAACATCACTTTTTTGATAAAGACAAAACACTGCTGCGAATGTTAAAACCAGGTAAACACTGGTCATAAACTGCAGTTTTAGCGTATCAGTTACAGGAAAGTCAGTTTATTAGAGTTGGCGAAAGCCGTGAATGGAATAAATACTTCGCCAATACAAACCATTAATAATATTAAGAGGAATAGTCATGAAAAAATCACTAATTGTGGGTCTTATCGCAACAACTTTGCTATCACCGGTAACTTATGCCGCTGATTATATCGTGGACTATAAAGGCGCTCACGCCTCAATCAATTTTAAAATTAAACATCTTGGATATAGCTGGCTAACCGGCCGTTTTGATAAGTTTGGTGGCGAATTTAGCTATAACGCCGATAATATTTCAGCGTCAAAAATACAGGTAACTGTTGATACCACTAGCGTTAACTCTAATCACGCCGACAGAGACAAACATTTACGCTCTTCGGATTTTTTAGAGGTCGAAAAATTCTCCGATGCCAAATTCGTCAGCACATCAGTAATCGATAAAGGCGCCAATAAACTTGAGGTTAAAGGAGACTTAACCTTGCATGGTGTAACCAAAGAAATTATCATTGACGCTGAAAAAATTGGCGAAGGTAAAGACCCATGGGGTGGTTACAGAGTCGGGTTCAGTGGAACAACTAAAATTGGGATGGCCGACTTTGGTATCAAAAGTAAATTAGGACCAAGTTCCACTCACGTAGATTTAGAACTACATATCGAAGGTATTCGTCAATAGACTTTAGTGTTCTGCAGAAAAGATTATCTGCTTGCGCTAGTTCTGATAAGTTTTTTAGCTAATAAATTCTAGCTAAATATATTTTCAATACGCTTCGATATTTGTTTGTACTTTGATCCGTATTGGTTACTGGTATGAAGAGGTTTTTGCAGAGATATTCGAAAGCCGACCCACTACAACGAGGTAGTCGGCATGAGTTAGCAAAATTATCGCCGTCGAAACTCCGCAACAAGCTGCTTATCGGAACTATTTTTGAGAATAATATTCCTTAATTGCTCTGTTTGATTTGCCCGCCCCCAGTTTTCAATGATTCGAACCTGTACACTAGTATTTACGCCCATTTTATTTCTATCACTTGAGAAATATTTTACGTAAATTTCATACTCTCCTTTTGGAGCCTTATGATTCATGTACATTTCCGGTCCGTAACCCTGAGTCACATCAGCAGTAATCCGACCTCCGGATTTAGTTTCTTTATGCGAGTAATAACACTCTTCGCCACTTGGTTCTATGACATGAAGGTCAACATCAGAGCGTTCTGAATTCCAACCGATAGCGATAATCAAATCACTTGCACTTGACTCTACTTGACGCAACAACTGTTCATACTTCAGCTCGGCAAAGTCATTGGCATCAAACGTGGCATCAAACGCCACACCAGAATCATCGGCGGATTCGAGCTGTTTAAGAAAGTTCATATAGTCGATTTGGTGAATCAGTTTAAAGTCTCCAAAGCGAGCTGACCACTCGCCTGCCATACCTATCTCAAAATAGGCAAGTGCTAGGTCAGGAAGCCCTTGTTTATGCGCTAACTTAGCCAAATAGTTATAGGATTGTGGTTCGAAAGGCCTTAGCTTCGCGGCTTTCATGTGAAGCTGAAACGCTTCTATAAACAACCCCAGCTTTTCAGCCTCAAATGCAACTTCTCGTAAAATCATCACATCGTTTGGACTATTTTCGACTAACGAACTCAGCACCGTTAAACCTGATTGATTATCATAACGTTTGAGCCGTTTTCTTGACTCCTTTCGTAATTTTTCATAGTTAATGTCACCGGATTTAAGCATTTTCAAGTATCCCTTTGACGCTTTAAAATCATCCATTGGGCGACTTTCATTTAGGTTATCGTTTAGCGTTTTGTTAACATCGGCATAACTAAAAGCAGACTCAGGAAGGTACTCTATCATCAACATTGCGGGACCTGGCAATTTGAACTTAATCATGTCTAAATTACTTAGGTTCTGTAACATGTCAAGAAAACGCTTCTTTGGGCTACTTAGCACCGCTGCAATATTCTCTCGTATTGACTCAAAAACACTTGTTACGACTCTTCGTTTAACGACAAATTTATCTTGCTGAGGGTTAATTTTATAGCGCTCGTAGTCGGCATTGCTTTCTAACATTAATAGAGAACTGGAACGCCCCGGCACTCGATAATAGTTTGCATAAGCCGCCGCAACTTTTCCTTCTAATTCTCCCAACGACTCTAATTGATTTACCGCAATTTGTCCGTAACTACGTGCTGCTAAAGTCGAATCGATTTTTACCAAAGTGGCTATGTCGAAACTCTTTTCTTTAGAGCCTTTCTTAACACTAATTCTAATTGGTCCGCTAACCGTTCCTTTAGAACGACCCGCAAATGTCAGTAACTGCCCCGGGTAAACGGTATTCGGTCGACCTCGGATCAAAAGGTCACTGCTACCTTCAGCGCTCACCTTTGCAATAGACCATGGTAACCAGCGATGGGCTTTACTTAATGAGGTATAATTTTCATCTTTAGATAAAACAAAATTTCCGCCTCCGATCTCTCTGGTTAAATGCTGTAGTAACGATTGGTCTTCACCGTTGACGCCAAGGCTATAAGTAAATAACCGTTGAAAATCGGAATTTTTCGTCTTCTGTCGTTTGACTGACTCCGAAATAAAATAGGGTTCCGTTTCGCCCCAGGTACTGGCACCATCACTGAATAAGAAAACATCATAAGACGAAGCGTGATTTGGGTTTGTTTGGCTGTTATTGGTAACTTCTTCATCACGCCATTTTGGCAAAGCAGCTTCCTCTAATGCCGCTGACAGGTTAGTCGCCCCTTCGAGCACTAAATGTTGCAAGTGATTTTTAAGTCGCTCACGTTGTTTCGGATTATTTTTTACAAAGCCCGGTCGCCACCAATGGGTTTGCGTATTAAAATGCATAAAAGCAAACTGCTCAATATCTTGCTCGTTATTGCTCAAAATTTGTTCTAAAAGCTCAAGCCATTGATAGAACTTATCTGGTGAGGCACTTAGTGACGTATCAACCACAAAAATGGCATTCGGATTAGATACCGTTGACTCTTTTGGTAAGTCAACAACCCACTGACGGGTAAAATAATTGGCGACATCATCGCTTTGAACCAAAGTGACATTCGCATGCTCTTTAACGGTAACTCTAATACCATCTAACTTATTACTAGAAAGACTTGTTTCGATAAGTTCATTATTTCCTAGAATAGATTGACTGGGCTGCAACTCGCCGGAAATTACCTTATTTAACATTACCGAAGACGAACCTTTGCTATTGATTGTTAGATTAACTCGCTTTTCTATATTTCTGTCAGAAAGGGGGAGATCGAGCATTAAATCACCGTCTAGTCGCCTTAAGTCTAAGTCATAACCAATAACCACTCGATGAGTCTGTTTGGCAAATAGAGGGAATACTTTTGCTGAAAAAATACCAGCGCCTCCCCATTCTAATAACGCCGGATCCACTTGCTTTGCAACGGTATCATTGTATGCAAACGCCGCTTTTTCGCGGGAAACCATAATCGCTTGCTTAGGTGCTAACCAGGTTTGTTCCCTTGCTAACATTAATTCTTGAGGCGACATAGCGCCTTTACCCACCCCCTTCAAAAAACCACCTGTCTGCTGATATTTGCTATCAATTAGTAACGGACTAGATCCGGCTTGAAAAGATTGTGATATTTGTCCAAAAGCAAAAAAATAGGGCACTGCTTCCGATGGTAAACGAAACTTAAAATCCCCTTCCAAATCTCTATCGTGGGGGTTGGTATAGAATCCATCGATGATGACTCTAGCTCGGTAGCCATCAATTCGAACGGTAACGTCCATTGCTTTAGGTTTTAGCTTCTGCCCTTTTCCAATTTGAATAATAGCGTTGTTCTTCGATTCCGCAGAAGGTTTCCAACTTAAAGAGTCCTCCACGCTCAACTGTTTTTCCAAATCAGATTTTGACGCTTCACGGTCCAGCGTAGAAACATCATTAACTCTGCTGGATTCTGCTTTCGCAAGTCTCGATCCAGTAATAACAACGGTTTCCGCTGATTCGGCTACGAATGAATCATTCTGATGATAATTTGCACAACTCACCAGCAAAACGGTTATACAAATATAAAAGGTTAGTCTTAATAAAAACTTAGCCATGCGCTCGGTCCTTTTTATGCTGTTTTTAGTTGGCTTGATTATTGACCTAGATAATGAGTAAAACAAGCCGCCGACGGTCAAAATACGCCATGTTTACAAAGGTTTTACAATCAAATAAATATTCCACCTTTTATATTTTTGGACTATACTTTTTAGCGAAACTGGGCGTTTTAGTTAGCTAAACTTGACGTTTTAGCAAACTCAGCGTTATAGCGAATTAGCGAAACGGAATACTCAGATTAACAATCTGAATACTTTTGGCAGGGGTATTGGATACCGAGGCCAACGGTGTCAGAAGAACATAACAGGTAATACCATAGTCACTAAAAAGGGGGCAATGAGTGGGAGAAAGTAATCGAAAACAATTAACTGCTCTGGTAGTTGAGGATGATCTCGATTGTCTTGAAATTTTGACCAGTATCTTGAATAAGACTGGTATTATCCATTGTGAAACTGCTAGAACCGGTGAGCAAGCGATTGAATATTATGAAAGTAAAAAGCCTCAAATCACCTTCCTTGATATCGATATACCTGCTCCAAACGGTATAGAAACTTTAAAGGCAATTAAACAATCAAACTCTAAGGCCAAGGTTGTAATGGTTACTGGTATTAGTGATATCGACACGGTTAAAAAAGCCGTTAGTCTCGGCGCCTTTGGTTACGTAGTAAAACCATTTGTTCCCGATAAAATTCTTAGTCTGTTGAAAAAACTCAATGAAAAGTAACGATAAGGCAACCGTCCTTATTGTCGACGACAGCGAGTCTAACCGCCTTTTACTATCTTTCTTACTAGAAGAGTTTGATTATAAAATCGAAGAAGCGGACAACGGCGAAAAAGCCGTAGAATTAGCCCTGGAATTCCCCTACCTTATGATTTTTATGGACTTAAACATGCCTGTGATGGACGGATTGCAAGCGACAAGTATGTTGCGAAGTCTTAATTTCGAAGCGCCTATCATTGCATGCACTGTTGAAGATCGCATGAGTAATGCAAATACCCTAAAGTCTAAAGGTTTTACGGATTATCTTGCTAAACCTATTGAGCTAGAAGCTATTCGCGCGGTGCTTGAACGACTTGATGCAGATAGGCAAACGGAAAACATGGATTTTGACAATGAGCAACACCAGCAGCGCCTAGAACAGTTAAAACAACGTTTTATAACCAATATACCAGTCATGCTCACTAAGCTAACAAGTGCCATTAAGCAGCAAAAGACCGCCGACCTGAAACGAATTGGCCATAAAATAAAGGGGTCAGCTGGACAGTTTGGATTTGATAGAGCAACCGCTATTGGGCGAGATATCGAAAAGGCTGTTGACAGGAACAAATGGGAAATAGCCGTTGATAAAGCCTACTCATTGATGGCGGAGCTTAAAAAGATAGAACATGTACAAGGATTGTAACGCAAGACTATTTTTTGACTTGGCCACACTTACCGAGGCGGGAATTTCAATTCTAGATGCATGCAAACGTGTCGCTGTTGACGCACCACAACAGTCAGTTTGGGCTGAAATAATACGCGTTCTAGAAAAAGGTTCGAGGTTAAGCTTAGCTTTGGGTCAGAGTGGTTTAATTAGTCGTTACGACCAAGAAATTATATCTGTTGCCGAGCAAGCTGGACGGATTGATCAAGCGCTCCGCTTAATAGCTGATACCTCGGAAACACGAGTAACGAGAATTAGTAAGTTAAAAACTAAACTTTATTATCCAATGGCAATATTTGTTGTTGGCGTCATTGTTGCCACACTTCTCCAGGGGCTAAATAATCCCGGAATTTCCGTTTTTGCACTAATTTTCTCCGCCGCAGTAATCGTTGGGGTGGTCTTATTTGCAACTCGATTTTTGTTAAACCTGATGAGTAAAGATGCCTTTCATTGGTTGGCTATCGCACAGCGTCATACCAATAACCAGTGGTACCAGCGCCTCTTTCAACAAGTCGTTTTTAGCGCATTATTGTGGAGCATAAGTAGTGGAATTGATTTTAAGACTGGTTTTACGAGGGTAAGTAAATTAGTCGCTAACAAAACTATTCAGAAAAAACTCTATATGGCGGCTAAGTATTGCGAGCAAGGTCTTAAAGTTAGCGACGCAGTCATGCGGTCTCAGTTACCGATTCACCCTGAATTTAGGCATATTTTAATTACCGCCGAAGAAAGTGGACGCTGGGAATACTCGGTTAGCAAATATCTAGAAGAGAACAAGCGAGAGCTTGATATGAAAATTGATGAGATATTTGAGTGGACACCCCGGCTATACTATATGACCGTCGTCATTTTTGCCCTTATCGTTGTTCTCTAAACGATAAGCCATTGATTCTTCCTTTAATCATCCGTTTCTTATCGACTCTTTCCTTTTGTTTTCTAAGTCGTTTTTGAGCCACTATTGCTTAATGCGTGCTACTGGAAAATCACATGCTTATCGAACATAGAAAATAACGTTATAACGGGTTAGACTAGTTTCACTTGGTACAAGAGTAAAACTCTTTAATTAATTGATTAGAATAACCATGCAAGACTTATTTTCCGAAACCCGTCCTCACAAACAACAAATAGCACCGGATATTTGGTTACTAAGCAATTTCGTCGATACTAAGCCTTTATTATCTCTGGTCGATACAATCACTCAAAGCTCACCTTTTAGAAAAATGCTTACCCCTAATGGTCACTACACTGGAGTAGCCGCAACCAACTGCGGAAAATTCGGCTGGGTATCGGATAAAACAGGGTATCGATACTCACCGATAGACCCTATCAACAAAAATCAGTGGCCGGCACTTCCGAGTACCTTCGAACAACTGGCAAAAGATGCCGCAAAGAGCGCTGATTTTGAGAATTTTTGCCCCGATGCTTGTCTGATAAATCGTTACTTAATTGGCACGAAGCTAGGCTCTCATCAGGACAAAAATGAAGTTAATTTTAAACAGCCTATTGTTTCTGTTTCAATTGGACTACCAGCCATTTTTCAAATTTTTGGTTCCCAACGAAGTGGCAAAGCGATAAACGTTCAGCTCTATGATGGTGATGTCATGGTATGGGGAAACTCCTCAAGACTTATTTATCACGGTGTAAAAGCGCTCACGGAGAATTCCTTAGATCCAAATCAAAAGCAGCGCATTAATTTAACCTTTCGCAAGTCACACTAAGAAATCAGCGTTTTGACTTTTTGCGACAATAACTAGCTTTGTTGTTTGAAATACTGCTCCCTCAATAAAATCGTTGCATACCTTCAAAGTTACGCTATTGAGTAGTATGCGTTTGTATACCTGCCGAAGTCTTATATTTCTTTAGGCGAATAGAACTTCATCGCAGTAGTTAACCCAGATAGACTCTGCAATTTTAACTGGTTATGTTAAACTTCGCGCCATGATTATCCTGACCACTCTAAATGCCAAATATATCCATGCGAGCCTTGGATTGCGGTACTTATATGCCAATCTTGAAGAGCTGCAACAACACGCTGAAATCCAAGAATATACGATAAACTCCCGTGCTATAGATATCGTCGAACAACTATTGGAGAAATCACCTAAGATTATTGGTTTTGGCGTTTACATATGGAACTGCCAAGAAACCCTCGAAGTTATCGCCCAGATTAAGTCGGTTTCTCCAGAAACCACTATCATCTTAGGTGGACCTGAAATCAGTTACGAAACTGATCAACAGTCATTATTTGAGTTTTCGGATTATGTTATTACTGGCGCCGCAGACAAGAGCTTCTATCAACTCTGCAATGATATCTACCACGGTAATCCGCCTGAAAGAAAAATTCTGAACTCTAAGCCAATCACATTAGAGCAGCTGAAGTTACCCTATAGCTTATATAGCGATGAAGACCTCAAGCAACGTGTTATGTATATTGAAGCATCTCGAGGTTGCCCTTTTAAATGTGAGTTTTGTCTATCGGCTCTTGATAAAACCTCCTACCCGTTTGAGCTAGAACGCTTTTTGACCGAAATGGATGTTCTTTTTAAGCGCGGCGCAAGACACTTCAAGTTTGTTGATCGAACCTTTAATTTAAAAATTAAGACAACACTGCAGATCTTAGATTTTTTCCTTGAACGAATGTGTGATGATCTATTTTTGCATTTTGAAGTCATCCCCGATCACCTGCCAGAAAAACTAAAGGACAAGTTGCAACTATTTCCTGCGGGTAGCTTACAGTTTGAAGTTGGCATTCAGACATTTAATAAAGAGGTTCAAAATCATATAAGTCGCCGCCAAAACAATGAAAAGTCTAAACTCAATCTAGTTTGGTTAAGGCAAAATACACAGGCACATATTCACGCGGATTTGATATTTGGTTTACCGGGCGAAACACTTAGTTCATTTGCCAGTAGTTTCGATCAATTGTACCAATGTAGACCCCATGAAATTCAAATGGGTATCCTAAAGCGCTTAAGAGGTAGCCCAATTATTCGTCATACCGAAGCTTTCGACCTGCGCTTTAATCCTATACAACCGTACAATATTCTTTCGACCAATTGCGTATCGTTTTCTGATATGCAACGAGTCAATCGTTTCGCTCGTTATTGGGATATGATTGCCAACTCGGGACGATTCTCGCATTCATTGGAAAGTATTCTCGGCGAACAGCCCTTTGACAATTTTTTGCGCTTAACCGACTGGTTATTTGCGCAAACGGGGCAAACTCACAAAATTAACTTAAAACGTTTATACGAACTAGTAGCCCAAGGTTGTGAGGCGTTATTTCCTGAAATTCACTCATCGTTGATCCTGTCTCTCGAAAAAGATTACCTGCGCTCTAAACTAAAAGGTTCGTTTCAGCGTTTAGAACTAACGGCGGTTAATCAATCTTTTGAGAGCTCAACAACCAAACACTCTTCGCGCCAGCAGCGCCACCGCTAAAAGAGAGCAAATTTGACTAGTTGGATTTATTTCACATTATTTGCGGCGCTTATGCAGTCAATAAGAACCGCGGGGCAAAAATCTTTATCGACAAAATTGAATGCGATGGCAACCACGCTAACGCGATTTTTATTTGCTTTGCCGTTAGTTTGGATCTATCTATTGCTGATAAGCAATATCAACGAGGTCAGCCTACCGCCCCTTAATGAAGGTTTCGTAACCTCGGCGACGCTTGCTGCCATTGCGCAAATTGCAGCAACAGCTTTTATGATCATGGCGTTCCGATATCAAAATTTTGCAGTCGCAACCAGTATTGTAAAAACTGAAGCGGTACTGACAGCGGTAGTCGGCGTTATTCTATTTGACGCTGTACTATCAGGTCCTGGTTGGTTTTCCGTTGTCATTGGTGTTGCTGGTGTTATTGTACTTAGCAAAACTGACATCGGTTTTAAGGCTATTTTTCAGAGCCCCGCATCAGCCTATGGTATTGCGGCGGCCTTATGTTTTGCTTTCGCCACTTTACTAATTCGAAAAGCGAGTCTTTCCCTTGAAATTGACAAAATTGTTAGTGCTGCTTATACACTCGCCTACATGGTCACCTTTCAATCTGCGGCTGTATTGGCCTACATAGTTCTCAAAAATAGAGAGCAATTACCAATCATTACCGCCAACTGGAAAATGTGTAGCTTTGTGGGCATCGCAAGTATGTTGGGCTCGGTAGGTTGGTTTACCGCTGCAACGCTTCAAAACGCGGCTTATGTTAAAGCATTGGGACAGGTAGAGTTTTTTTTCAGTTTATTTATAACCCACAAAATATTCAAGGAGAGGATTTCGACAAGAGAATATATTGGTATGGCTTTAATTATCGCAAGCGTTCTAGTGTTGCTACTAATCGCCTAACGCGACTTTCTGGTGCTAAACTCGTTACTTAAAATAAAACACCAAAACTAATTATTTTCCGATTCTCGCCTATAGATTTACCTAACCATTAAGATGCGATACTCTTAACTATCTTTAACCATAATCACCCTCAATAGTTTAACTATTTAAACAAAAGGAAAGTTCAATGTCACGTAAGCTACTAATTTCAATTCATTTAATACTCGCTGCATTTTTCGCCCCAATATTAATTCTAATTGGTGTTTCAGGCGGATTATATTTGATGGGCGAGAAAGGGCATGTTGAGAAACAAGAGATCTATAAAGGCGAACTAGCTGGATATGATTTTGCAAATAAAGATAGAGCGAGTCAAGTAAGGGAGTTTATTAAAGCTCAAAATATTGACCATGAATTCGAATACATTAGAGGGGGATCAGATTTTGCGATTACTCGCCCTACCTCAAAGGAACACTACCTTTTTGAACTAGATGGAGAGCAGTTAGTCGTAACTAAAAGAACCCCTAACGTGATTTCTACCATAGTTGAGCTTCACAAAGGTCACGGACCGACTGGATTCAAGACACTGCAAAAATTAACCGCACTTGGATTATTTATAATTATTATCAGTGGACTTTACTTAGGGATTACTTCGCCGTCACTGCGAAATAAAACCGCCGCTATTACCGGGCTCGGATTTATTGTGACATTATGGTTTGCGTTTCTGTAAGACCACCCAAACGCCCCCTCAATATTGCTAGTTGAAGGGGGTGAAGTTGTCTATTTATCGAATATTAGCCAAACTTTCGTGTCCCCAACCAATAAGTTGGTCATTTTCAAAAATCAGCGGAGTTGTTTCATCCCGTGTAGTTTCACCATCAGAAACCGTACGCTGCGTTCTATAGAACAATACACGGTACTCTTTGCCAGCTCGCACAAAAGCATCAGAGAAGCTTGGTGCACCGAGCTGATCAACAATAACTGCACGGCTAGTGTTTAATTCAAGCTTGCTGATTGCTTCGCGATTAGATTGCTGTCGACTTTCCCAGCTATCATTATCGTCCCAGTCACGATCTCCCGCTACAATAACGCATCCGCTCATGGTTGTTGCCAATAGTCCGGCAACGACAAATGTATATAAAGTTTTCATTAAATTACTCCAAGTAGGCTTTTAGCCTTTAAAATCAGATAGTTAAATACAACCAACCACTCAAGATTCATTATTACAATTATAATAAAGCACCTGACAACTGGTGATGCACATGACTATAACACCAAATCATTTAATATCAATTAATTAAGTATTTCAAATTGTTTCCTGTCACTTTCGCTAACTGACAGTTTTGCTAATTATCGTCTATACTCAAGTTAATATTTTGAAGACCTAGGTTTTAAAAAAATTGAGTCAAATCCAATTGAGTCAGTCCTGTAAGGCAATTTTCTTACCAACATTATGTTCAGTAGGGCTATTTTTCTCCGCAGCTGGTTGTGGCGGTAGTTCCGGAGAGGAATCCGAAGAGCTTCCACCACCGCCTTTTGCCGAAAAAATCTCTAACGTCATAGTTTCAGACGCCCTGGTCTACTTTTCAGTAGAGGTAGAAGATAGTCGTTTTGAGTTACTAGGAACAGATCCATTAACCGGCCAGCTAACCAGAGTCAGTGATACAGTGTCCGCAAACAGCGCGCTTCACCCTATCGGTTTATCACCGGATCAATCTCGAATCGCCTATCGCGCAGACAAAGATAATGACGGCTTTGACGAACTATATGCAAACCTGGCGGATGGAACCCAAGAGGTCCAACTAAGTAACCGTTTAGAAACCAATGCGATCAACTCGGTTAATCCCGATAGAGTTAATTGGCAATGGTTTTCTGATAGTAACCGAATTGTATTTAGAAGTGATCCCGATAATGACGATATCTTTGAAATTCAAACAATACTCTCAGACGGTACCGCATTAGCGGAAGCGAGTGGTGACCTTAGTGTCACTTGTGTCGATATCAATTGTTGGCAATTATCCGACGACGCTAATTATTTGACCTTTAAAACTGAGTCATTAAATGAAACCTCGCAGGTTTCCCAAAATCTATATAGTGCGCAGGCCGATGGTTCTGGACTTACAGTGGTCAACCAAACACTTGATCCCGACTCACGAATAATCGATTGGCAATTCTCACCCGATGGTAGCTTAGTAGCCTATATCAGTGAAAACATCGGACAAACCAAACAGCTTTATCTGATAGCCCCGGATGCTACCGGACGCTTACTAATCAATACCGAATCCCTGAGTAGCGGTGTTACTGAGTTTCAGTGGTCTCCCAATAGCACCCAAATTACCTTTGCTGACGATCGCTTAGCCGCAGCTAATCCTAGCCTTTTTATTGCTGATGTCGATGGCACGAACCAATTGCATCTGATTGATACATTCGAAGTATCTAGCCCGACATTAATCGACTGGCAATGGTCGCCTGATGGCAGTCATATTGCTTACCGTGCCGATCAGGAAACTCGAGGTTTAGTCGAATTGTTTACAGTACCGGTAGACGCACAATGGCATCGTAGAGTTAATCCGCTAATGCCCTCAAGCGGTCGAATACAGGATCAATGGAGCTGGTCACCCGCCAGTGATTATGTCGCGTTTTTTGCTGAAGTCAGCGTTGAAAACGCTTACGACGAACTCTATATTGGCTCAACCGATGCCAGCCTATTGAGCCAAGCTAACCAATTGCATTCCACCTTACTCAATATTGAAACGCCTCAATGGACCGCTGATAGCACGCGCATGCTTTATTCAACGTTAGCTATTAACGGTCAACTTTCTGGTCTTTATTCTGTCGCTACCGATGGAACCAATATTGTGCAATTAAATAGGCCATTAGAAAGCGACGAAACAATTAACTCGGATTATTTATTGTCTCCGGATAATAATAATGCAGCGTTTACAATAAGCTCTTCTGCGTCTAATAAAAGTAGCCTTCATTTGGGCGGTGTAAATTCCACCAATCAGGTCGACTTGGTAACATTGGGCGATGTCCAACAGTTCTTTTGGCTTAATGATAGCTCTCGGCTTATCTATGTCATCAAGTTCGGCAGCGAGCTTTCTGAGCAAATCTACTCGGTGCTTCCAGATGGAACAGGCAAAATACGGCTATATTAAAATCCCTTACTCTGACATGCAACGATTTTTGTGATTTACCAAACAGTTGCAAATTTTGACACCAACGAGCTGGCATCAAAAACACACAAATAGCAATTTAACAGAAACAAAAATCAATTCACCTCTCACAAAATCACTTAACAAAGTCCCTACATCTTTTTACAGTTTAACTAATAGCGGCTGATACTATTTGTTACACGGACTCAATCATACTGCTGCTTGAAATTGTTCATTTAAAAAGGCAGTAAATGTTTCGCTAAGCCAATAATAAAAAAGGGAATATCATGGACCATTTGTCGGTACCACCAATCAACGTTAGTCAAATAAAGAAAATAGTTTTGCTAGCGTCCAGCATAGCTATCGCTCCGTTTGCAGCCGCGGACTCCAAGCCTACAAACAACTCGGAAAATCCGGATAGCTTGACGCGTTCAACGGCTTCCAGAATTAACAGTGAACGGTTGGTAGGATCGTCACCACTCCTAGTCATTACGCGAAAAGAAATAGAGCAAAGCGGTGAAAACAGTGCCGCTGACTTACTTCGACACATTACTTTAAATTCTGCAGGCTCTTTTAGACCTCAGTCAGGAAGCTCAATACAGAGCGTCGCTGAATTAGATATACACGGCATCGGGAGCCAATATACTTTAATCCTTATCGACGGTAGGCGAATGACTAAAAGCCCTTTCAATGGACGTTTTCACGACTTGACTTCCATTGCTCTGGCATCCATCGAAAGAATAGAAATATTACCAAAAGGCGCATCCTCTCTTTATGGTGGAGACGCTGTATCCGCCGTCGTTAATATCATTACTCGTACTAGCATAACCGGCGTTGAAGTCTCTTTGCGAGCGGGAAACGTTAGCCTTCCGGGTGATGGCGGTGATAGAGATGCAGGTTCCATTTTATTTGGAACATCCGATGAAAAAAAGACGATTAGCGGTGGAGCATCGTGGAATAATCGCGATATCATTTTTCAACGTGATTATTACTATAATTCTCAAGGAGCGTCATTTTTTGGAAATAACTACTCCACACTGACTGATGGTTTTGACAATTTCGATTGGAGAACCATCCCTAACGGATCTAATAATGGTGCATGTGACTTTGATGGCAGTTCATTTTTTACCCTTGGTTCACGCTGTGCATATGACTTTAATCAGGTTGCCGCTGACGAAGCATCGTCAAAAAATGAATCCATCTGGTTAAACGGCTCGGCATCAATTAATCGAAATTGGAATATGTCGGGTAGCTTAAGCTATTCGAAATCCAGTTCTTTCGGTCGATACGCACCAACACCAGACTCGAGCTATTTTTCGACACCTCTATCCGTTAATAGTCCCAATAATCCGTCTAATCCCTTAGGAAACGTCTATGATGCGTCTCGATTTCCTAGCGAATCGGTAGAAGTAAATTGGTGGCATCGCTTCGAATCGCTGGGCGATAGAAATTCAAACTTCGACAGCAAGTTGTTGGATGTTCGACTGTCACTGGAAGGCAAGATTGGAAATGCCGAACTTTACACGGGTATTCGTTTTAGCCAAAACAAGTCGAAAGACCGCGGGCAAAATCACTTACTTCGTTCGGCTGCTGCCTCATTGATTGAATCCGGGGCTTATGATCTTTCTTCCCCCTTCAGCAACCCAGTTTCAGTTCTAGACCAAATGAGAACCAATTCAATTGTAACTGGTCTCGATGAATTTACAGAAATCTGGGGGGATATTAACCTGGATTTATTTGAGATAAAGGGTCGACCGGTTAAGGCCGCGTTTGGATTCGAATATAGAGAAGAATCAATAGAAGATATCAAAGACCCATTCACAGAAGCCGCTGACGTTGGAGGTTCGACTAGCAACACTAATGTTATCAGCCTTAACTATTTCAATAATATCAGCAAGACAGGCGATAGAAATCTAAGCGCCGTGCATTATGAAATCTTCGCGCCAATGAGTGAAAACATCGGCCTTAATCTAGCGGGAAGGTTCGATGACTACGAGGGGTTAGATTCACAATTTTCAAATCAATTCGACGTCCATTGGAGCCCAACCGATTCTTTAGACTTCGGCCTATCCTTTAGTGAAGACTTTCAAGCTGCGCGTTTAGACCTTTTAAGCATTGAAGAAAGATCATTTGATAGTCCTATTGCAACTCCAAATTTAGTCGGTATCCCTGGACTCGTCAATAATATCTCCGTTCCTACCACAGTAACCAACAAGTTCTTAGAATCAGAAAAATCTGAATCGTTGAGCGGCAATGTTAATTACCAACTTTCAGAGTCAAACTCGATTCGTCTTAACTATCTCGATACTCAAATCAAAGATAGAGCTCGCTTTTTTAATCCGAACCGACTATTCATTTTAAACAGCGTCGATGCTCAACGTCTAGCCAACCAAGGTTTAGGTATATTCGGTCCTGAAGGAGGAAGACCGACCAACATGGTGACGGGTTGGGGAAATCTAGGAACAGTTGATGTTGAGGTGCTTTCACTGGATGTGAATATCGAATGGAAAGCCGGCGATATAGAGGTTCAACATCAATTTCGAGGTAATAAACTATTGAGTTACGAAGTCGACAAAATCGATATGCTCTCAAATAGTGCGGACCACCCTGCTTTGAGAATGAATTTAAAGAATAGACTAGAATATAACAACTATTCCTTTGGGTGGAATATTAATATGATTGACGGTACGAGTGGAGATGACTCCTCCGCCACTTGGACCACCCATGATTTGCAAGTCGCTTACAAAACATCTTGGAACGGAAAATTCACTCTAAGTTTGCAAAATGCTTTCGAGAAAAAGCCGCCTTTGGGGACGGGAAATATTGGTGCACGAGAATACGATTTCGACTTATATAATGCCTATGGAAGAATTAGCTATTTAGAGTACACCCACAAGTTCTAGACCGATTATAGAGCCAGTATGAGAACCATGTTGATTAAAAAGACTATCTTCAAATCAACTCTTTGATTGACTGGCTCTATCTAATAAATAAATAAGTGATTGAAATGGAATGCCTGTGTGCCGTGATAACCCTAATTCGCAGGTTCGACTGTTGCTAACCCCCATGTGACAGTCCTCGGGGAGCTGAGAAGCAAGAGATTGCAGCGCGTGTCGATTGAGTTCGGGCTGTAAAAGCCCTTTCTCTCCAGCAAAACCGCAACAACTGATGTCCCTCGGCAGAATGAGATTCGATGTGCATAATTTAGCCACCTGAATAACTCTCTCACTGATACCAGCCCGTTGGCTAGAGCAGGTAATGTGTAAAGCAACTGGTTCTTCCGAAGGTTGAATATCAATTTTATCCAGACAAAATTGAGCAATAAAATCAATGGAATCAAAAATTTGTACGTGACCTAATTGCAGATTATTAAATAGAGAACAGGGACTTGCATCGGTTATTACGGGAAGTAAACCACCATTTGTTAGCCGCTTAAGCTCGCCTTTCAGTTCTTCATTTTTTGATTTAGCTTGCTTTTTGTTTCCTTGACTATCCCATGGCAATCCACAGCAAAGTGCCTCAAGATTGTTTGGAGTAATGACTTCAAAGCCGGCTTTTGTTAGAACCGAAGCGGTAGCTTGAAAAACACTTCGCTTATCTTTCGCTTTAGGATCCGATGCGAAAAGGCGTCCACTGCAGGCGGGAAAATAAACAACCTGCTTTCCCTTGTAAGCACTGACTCGTTCAGTGGCGCTTTTCATTTTTCTTTTGTGGTCAGTACAGTTCTGTGTCGATTCAGCTCCAGGTAACGCCTCAAAATAAATGGGTATACGTTTCGCCGATATTCGATTGATCAACCTTGAAAACCACACGATCCGCTGAGTACCGAGCAAATTTGAACAATACCAGCCAAGGTTTAAAGCCCACCTTATAGGTCTACGATAAAGAGCGTAATACTTTGCACTTAACGAAGACCAAAAGCTTCCACCTAACGACTTCGATAAAGTTCGAAAGCGAAGCCCCTTTATGAACTCACCAGTATTTATATTCACTGGACAGCGTGTCTCGCACATTCCGGTACCGGCACAGGTTTCAATACCTGAGTATTGAAAATCGCTTATTAGCGATTTGAGAAGCCGTTTTTCTTGTTTCGATTCATCCTGCTCCAGCTGGTTAATCATTGGGGAAACCAGCTGAGTACGCAAACGCAAACGCTCTATTTCTCGAGCAACAGAAATTCTTTGTCGAGGTGAGTAACTCAACTGAGACGAAGGGCATACGGGCTCACAGAAGCCGCACTCAATACATTGGTCAATTAAGCTATCAACTAAAGGCATCGGTTTCAAATTTTTGAGATGAATATCCGGATCATTGTTTATGACTACACCGGGATTTAGGATATTGTTAGGGTCAAAAACCTGCTTGATTTGTATCATTATTTGATAGGCATCGCTGCCCCACTCTTTTTCTACAAATGGGGCCATATTTCTACCGGTACCGTGCTCCGCCTTTAATGAGCCATCCATTTTCTCTACCACTAATTCTACAACATGATTTAACAGCGATTGATATCGAGCAACCTCTTGTTGCGTTTCAAAAGACTGACTAAACGCAAAGTGCAAGTTGCCGTCTTTTGCGTGCCCAAAGATTACCGCGTCATGATAATCAAAGCGTTCAAAAAGAGCTCTTAGTTCTTTAAGTGTTTTTGCAAGGTCGTTATGCTCGACCGCTATATCTTCGATAATGATGGTGGTTCCTGGGGCCCGGTTTGCCCCTATGCTTGGAAAAATCCCCTTTCTGATTCGCCACAGATTTGCTGCGACACTTGCATTGTTGGTTAACTCTATTTGGCTGACTAAATTCTCGGAATACTTCTTTAGTATTTTTTCTACGCATCGTTTTTTGTTAGCAAGTTCGCTATCGCAGTCTGCGTCAACTTCAAGAAGAAGGCCGAAGCTCTGCTTCGAAATAACTGACTGCATGTCTTCCAACACAGGCTCTGAGCTAACACAGCTTAAAGAATACCCATCTAACATTTCAATCGCAGAAAGGTCAGCAGTAATCAGCTCATTAAGAGCCTTACATGCAATATCTACATTAGGAAACAGATAAAAGCCAGTCATGTTGTGCTGATTAATATCTAAAGTTTTATAAGTAATATCCGCAATAAACCCTAATGTTCCTTCCGAACCAATCATTAGATGTTTGATGATTTCGATTGGTTCTTCAAAATCAATCAGCGCGTTGATGCCATAACCGGTGGTATTTTTGAGCCGATATTTGTGTTTTATTTTTTTCGATAACGCTAAATTGTTTTTTACGTCTGTTGCAAGTTGATTAATCTGAACAATCATCTTTTCGTTATTATTAATGAAATGATTAACCGATTTTTTGCAAGCCGTATCTAAATTACTTCCGTTCGAAAAGATAATATTCATATCCTTCACGGTATGATAACTGTTGTTCGATACCCCGCAGCACATTCCAGAGGAGTTATTAGCTGCAATTCCTGCGATTTTACAACTATCAATGGAGGCGGGATCCGGTCCGATTTTTTTAGCGAATTTTTTTAATGCTCGGTTAGCTCGAGCTGCAACAACTGATGGGGCTAGCTTAATCGAGCGGGCGCTATCTGATATCTCTATCTTATTCCAGTTGTTACTCAGTACCACCAGAACCGAGTCGGATATTGATTGACCTGATAAACTTGTACCAGCGGCTCTAAATGTAATCGCTACCTTGTATTTATAGGCTGCCTCTATAACCACTTTACTTTGTTGAAAGTCTTCAACTACTACCACCAACTGAGGAAGTAGGTGATAAAAGCTAGCATCGGTTGCATAAGCGACTCTATCGCTGTAACGACTTAACAAATTGGCATGAGGAAGACGATTGCTGATTTCTTGATTAAAACGATGCAACGCCTCTGCGAGCTCACTTGACCCGGCATTATTTGCATGAAGTGTCATTTTTTTGGTCCAACAATATATTCCGCCCAAATAGGCTGCAGCAAATTAACCTTCTTAAGGCTAATATTGTTAGTACTTCGGGAATCTACAGCGCCTTGTCTACGAAGCTTATTGTGATTATGACTAGCGGTATCAATAGGTTCATTAGTTGTATCGGAATAAAGCAAATAGGGTTTTCGACGCTCTTTAAAATCATTCAACTGTTGCTGCCAGCTAGCTTTGATTTCTTTTTCGTTGTTACCCGACAATATTTGCATCCTTAGTTTTGCGGTACCCGCTAATTGATCGAAGAATCGGGCTCTTGTAAAAAATACCTTCCCTGCTCGTTGAAACTTATCATGCCAGGCTAATAACGGTGCTAGGGATAGTCCTGAAAACTGTGACTGACGTAGGTCTTGTCCTGTTACTTTTTGACCTAATAGTTTGGGGTTATCAGACACTCCTTTTATCGACCGAGGCGTAAACTCGAACTGGCCGATACTCACTTTATTGTGGCCAATGACTTGAAACGGAAAATCTGTTCCCCGTCCAATACTTACCGGTGTTGCTTCAAAAAACGCTAACGAAGGATACAATGAAACTGCGATATCGTTTGGAAGATTGGGGCTGGGTGGAATGGGCAATGAATAAGTTAACCATCGTTGGTAGTTTTTTACAGGAACAACCTTTAGATTTAGTTTGTGAGCTGAGCTCGCCTCATCTTCCGAAGTATCTAACCACCCCTCTTTCATAATCATCAAAGCTAACTCAGCGACAGTCATACCATGCAATAGCGGAATTGAGTGCATGCCAACAAACGACCTAAACTCAGATTCCAATACAGGGCCATCAACCCAGCCTCCGTTAGGGTTTGGACGGTCAAATGTAATCATTGGGATACTAGACTGCTTAGCGGATTTCATCGCGTAGTGCATGGAGCTAATATAAGTATAAAATCGAACGCCGACATCTTGAATATCAAATACTAGCAGGTCTACATTGCTAAGCTGGTCAGCAGTAGGCTGTTTATTTTTACCATACAAAGAATAAATAGGAATAGTTTTTAGTGAGTGGTTTGATTCTTTGAGGTCTTTTCTTTTATTTTTTGACTCGATATTCAGTTGACTTGAGTCGATTTTTTTACCTGCTGAATAGTTGCCTTTAAATCCATGCTCCGGCGAAAATATTGCAGTAACCAAAATATTGTTTTGCAACAAGTAGTCTACCAGATGCTCGCCATTAACTAGCGAGCTTTGATTAACAACCAGCCCGACCCGCTTGCCAACTAGCAAAGGCCGATATAATTCAATTTGCTCGGCGCCTACCTGAATTTTGTCATCGTTGGAAAATTGCATGTCGGCGGCATAAGCAGGAAAGAGCAGTGCTAAAAAACTCAAACAAAATAATAAGACTCGTTTCATTAAAGAATCACTATCATTGTCCGTTTTTTCTATTTTGTATTCTCTCATATGGATAGATTATTTCGGCGCTACAGTCGAATTATCTTTATTAATCCCGCCGGTAGACTCGCTTCTAGAGACATTCAAGGCATCCCTAAGAAAACCGTTGTTAACCGCAAGCATCGCTTTTGCTTGCTCAAACGTTGAAGAGGTTAAAAGCATTAGTATTGCTGATTTGCAATGATATCCACAGTCTTCTAGCGCCTGCTTCGCTTGCTCTGGATCACAGTCTGTGGCTTGTGTCACGATACGAATAGCTCTAGCGTGTAACTTTGCGTTGCTGGCATTAACGTCGACCATCAGGTTTTGATAACTTTTACCTGAACGAATCATACTGGCGGTAGAAAGCATATTTAGAATAAGTTTTTGTGCTGTACCTGCTTTCATACGAGTAGAACCGGTGAGCGCTTCTGCTCCAACGTCAGCGCAAATACCAACATCGGCTATCTGCGTAATAACACTTGCGGAGTTACAGGCAATTGCAACGGTAAAGACTCCTATATCCTTGGCGAATTTTAACCCTCCTATAACATAAGGCGTTCGGCCACTCGCTGCTATTCCTACCAAAACATCTGATTTTGACAAATTGATCGTTTTTAGTTCTCTCTCGGCTAGCGACAGATCATCCTCCGCACCTTCCACCGCTTTGTACATAGCAGACTCTCCACCGGCAATAAGTGCTTTGACCTGCTCTTGCCCAACCGAGAAGGTTGGCGGACATTCAACAGCATCAAGCACACCAAGCCTGCCGCTTGTACCAGCGCCAATATAGATTAACCTGCCACCCTTTTTAAAAGCTGAAACGACGGCATCGACCGCTAAAGCAATATCAGGTATACAACGGGATACCACTTCTGGAACCGCCTGATCTAATTGGTTAATTTTGGTTAGTACTTCTTTGGTCGATACTTGGTCAATATCCATCGTGTTAGGATGTCTCGATTCTGAAGACAACCTAGATATCTGTTCAAGAACAGCCTTTTCCGACATACTTTTTTCCTGCTGTTTAATTGTGGATTGAGATATGTTTTCAATCACTCAGCGGTTACCGTTAGTCTTGGTGACAGCTAGCTTTTGACGATAGTTAGCTTTAACGTTTGTTAGCGTCAGCAGTCGTTAACCATAACGATTGACATTATCATCAAACAAACCAATAAACTTAGTCTATGGGCACTACCATATCACCCCAAAATGCCGATTTCTAGGATGCCGCCGCTTTTACTAACAAATAATTGACAACTGAGTAGGCGACTTAGCTATTAGTTATTGGTACTATCAGCTAACCGATTTAATGACTTTTTATACATCGTAATTTGCACTTACATAACCCTAATGATGCTGTAGATAATAGAAAGCATTTAAAGCAAGCGAGAATGATTAAGTTGAAAGCCAGCCAATTGATGATCACCGTATCCAAAATTAGCTTATTGATAATTATCGTGGCAGTTAGTTTAGGGTCGAAAGCTAAGTCTCCTAGTCTGGTAAAATCTCTAGAGTCAGAACAATTGGACAGCGTTTCTTCTGCCCTTTCGAACTTAACGCTAAGACAAAAAATTGCGCAGAAGCTAACCATAGATTTGCGTTATTTTTGTGAACCGATCGAACAAATCAATTTACCTGCCAAATCAGTCGCTGTTTGCAACAATAAAATGACCTCCTTACCGGACGTTGTAAGAAGAATGATAGCCGAGACTTCGATAGGTGGTATTATCCTTTTTTCCGAAAATCTATCAAACATTAATCAAATTACGACGCTAAATCATCAACTTCAACAAGCAGCGCAACAGTCACGGCCAGCCATTCCTCTTTTTATATCCGTCGACCAAGAAGGTGGCCGAGTTGCTCGTCTTCCAAGAAACCAATCCACCCCTTTCACCGGTAACATGTCAATTGGCGCAACCCATAGAAAACACAGAACTAAATATGCGCTGATGACCGGCGACATCATAGCAAAGGAGCTATTAGCGGTCGGTTTTAATACCGTTCACGCTCCCAATGTTGATGTAAATGTTAACCCCGATAATCCGGTGATTAATGTGCGCTCTTTTGGCGCGGATCCCAAAATAGTTGCTGAGTTAGGTAGCGCTCAGAGTTATGCGTTTGAGCGCCAAGGTCTCATTTCTACGCTAAAGCACTTTCCAGGGCATGGGGATACAAATGTTGACAGTCATACCGGATTACCAGTAGTTAATCATGATAAAGCAACAATAGAGGCGAAAGACCTTTACCCGTTTAGAAAGATTATTGAAGACAACCCTCCGGGAATGATAATGACCGCGCATATCCAGTTTCCAAAGTTAGATGCTTCAACCTTTATATCAAGTAGTGGTGTAGAAATGATTCGGCCTGCAACCATGTCTAGGAAGATTCTTACCAGACAATTGAGACATAATATGGGTTATCAAGGAGTGATTATTACAGACTCTCTCAAGATGGCTGGAATTAGTGAGTATTTTAAACCGGTCGAAGCGGTTATAAATACCTTTAGTGCCGGCGCTGATATCGCATTGATGCCGCTTCGAATTAGCAATGCGCAGGATATTGAACAATTAAAAAAACTCATTCAAGACGTGGAAAAAGCAGTACTAGAGGATCGCTTGGCAATATCGGAAATAGATGAGTCTGTCGAACGAATATTAAAACTCAAAAATCGTTTTAAGCTATTCCATGCATTTAACCACAGCTTACCAAAACAAATAGCAAGTGCGCGCCAGACTTTAGGTAATCAAACCCACAAAAAAGCTGAAGCAGAGTTAGCTAATCACGCTATCACGCTAGTGAAAAACGACAATTCACTAATACCTTTAAAGTTAAACGAACAATCTAAAACCCTATTAGTCATGCCTGACAAACAAAAATGTCGCGCATTAAAACAGTCCATGCAGTCTCTTGTTATTAATACTAATATCGTTTGTCAGCCGCTTTCCAACGCTAATAGACAAGAGCTAACACGAAAGATTGAGGCGGCGGATGTAGTCATTTTCGCCAATATTTCGCCTTCGCAAAATGCTATGGAGATAGGGGGTGAAAAGGAATTAGCAAACTCAAAAAAACTGTTAAGTGGCATGCGAAAACAACCGGACCAAATAGAGCAATTACTTAAAGATAGCAAAATCCATAGTAAAAAAACCGTTTTTGTTAGTTTGCGTGCGCCCTATGATATTTCTCGCTTTTCTCCTTATGCCGATGCCGTTCTAGCCACTTACTCCTATAACGCTAATGTTATGAAATGGCCTCAGGGTTCCGGCGAAGTTGCTCAAATTGGAGGCCCAGCATATACCGCCTTAGCAGAAGTTATACTAGGAAAAAAAGAAGCTTTCGGCGACTTGCCAGTTGATTTATAAGTCTAGACTTTCGAATGTATTAACAAATATATTACCAAAAGAACGGCATAGTTTACGCGAACGCTAATTTGGCATGCAGCTTAAATTTTTCTTGAATTTGTCGAGTATTAGACCATTTGACGATAGTTTCAACACCGACAACTGGAAAAACAATTTCCGTCACTTGATTCGGTAATACATGTCCCCAAAACGCTTCAAGTCGAATAGTTTGAGCCCCGTCGAAGCCTGGAATCTTAACTTGTTGATACTGACTCAACAGAGAGTAGTCGCCTTCAAACTGTGAAATTGGTTCAAATTCAGTATCGCTATCTAATAGGAAAGCGTTAGGATAAATAACGAGCGAAAAACGACTTAGTTGTTTAACCTTGGCCACTGAATAGACACCTCATAAAACTGTTCACAATCCGAAGGTTTAGACGTCTTATATTGGTCACTTTCGCATGGCTGATCAAAGTACAAAACTAAGCGCTCTTGCTCTACTTTCCAGCCCGCATAATAACTACCTACCCTTGAAAAAACGGGCTTGCTACTTTGCTTGGAAGGGTCATAAACCTCAAGCAGTCTAGAATGTGCGCCTACGGGGCAACTTATCAATAGAATACCGTTTGGTAGCTCGCTATTGACAAATTTTTCTACCCGAGAAGGAGGATCAGTAATTTCGTCTTTATCCTCCTTACCATATTTATTCGCGTCGACAAGATTACATCCAACCTGGTAATTGTTATGGTTGCTGCTATCAACTCTTGCTGCATTGCTAATAGTAATTTTACTTTCTAGCATACTTGATTCGGCTATCGCCCATTGCCAGGAAGTCGACTCTTTGCTTTCTGCAGCATGCTGCTTTTTATCCATGGCATAACCGTTCGGCAACTGAAAAGCTAAAAGACTAAGTGCGCTTAGTACACATAGAAGCTTGCTGGGAAGAAATAATTTTAGCCGATAAATCATTTTCTAAGCCTGTTAGTTTAAAAGGTGTAAAACTTACTCGGTAGTTTTATTGATAAACCTATCTATGCGTTATATTAAATGTGCCGGTTTACCTAGATAGAACCCTTGCACTTGATTAACATTACATTTGGCGAGATTCTCAAGATCTTGGGTGGTTTCAATATGTGTAGCAATCACGTCGATTCCTTCTTGCTCTGCGGTTATCACTATCGCATCGATTAGGTTTCTTCGTGCGCCTTGCTCTTTTAGGTCTCGGGTTAAAGAGGTATCTAACTTTATGGCATCAACAGGCATTTGAGGCAAATTGAGTACACTTTGTGTATTCATACCAAAATGGCTAATAATAATACCGAAGCCAAGCTCACGTAATGTACTTAGGTGGTTCTTCCACTGCGGAAATTTAAACAGCTCTTCTTCGGCAATCTCAAAACGAAGTTTATCAGCGGATAATCCGGACTGCTTCCATATTTCGGCAATGTTAGTACGAAATCCTTGGTCGGACATAGCGTCAATAGACAAACATAAACTGTACCAAGCATTTGCACGGCTATGGTTATCTTTACAGTAAGAGGTCAATTTCTGCAGCACCAATCGATCAATATCCTTGATTACACCAAAACGTTTCGCGTCAGACATAAAAATCGCTGGCGAAATCAACGTTGTCCCCTCTACAAGTCGAAGTAGGCAATTACTTCCTTTCTGCTCCTCAATATTGTCCGTTGCATAAATAGGCTGTTGCAGCAAACTAAACTGCTGCTCTTTCATTGCACTACTTAGTCGCTTAAACCAATTTCCCTGTTGAATAGACTCGCTATCACTCTCGTCAAAAAATGCCCATTGATTCCTACCTTTTTGCTTCGCTTGTTGACAGGCAAGATCCGCTTGAATCAATAATTCACCAATAGAACCGGCTTTTGAATCCAATAAAGTTAGGCCAATAGAACCAGTTATACTGTGGACTTTTCCTTCCCAAAATAGCGAAGTATTTTCCAACAATCGACGATAGTTTTCTGCCAAGTCTTCAAATTGTTCGGGCATTAACTCGGTTAATAAAACAACAAACTCATCCCCTGAAAGCCGTCCAACAAAATCGGTTTCCCTGGCTCTTGATTTAAGACTTTCAGCAAGTGATATTAACAGTTGGTCGCCGGCCGCATGACCAAGCTCATCGTTTATCAATTTAAACTTATCCAAATCGATGAATAACAAAAGCGCTGATTTTTCATTACGTTTATTTCGGTTAACTTCTCTGGTTAATATCTCTTCAAACGCATTTCTGTTTAATAAGCCTGTTAGCTGATCATGATTCAATTGCCATTGCCAGTTTTTCTCTAATCTCTCTTGCTCTGAAATATCCCTAAAAACAACCACGGAGCCTTGTACAGCTTCTTTACTTCCCAGTACTGTAACACTGCATTCTACTGGAAAGAGAGAACCGTCTGAGCGCTGAAACAAGGTACGCCAGTCTCTCAGCTCGTCACCAAACAAATAGGCTTGCTGCAAAAAGCAATGTTCAAATGAAGTCATTTGACCTCGGTTATCGGTCGGATGAACACACTCATGGGGAAACCGTCCCATTAAGCCATCTAACGACCGTCCCAATAATTTAAGGGTAGCTGGGTTAACAAACTGAATTCTACCATCCTGCGCTACACCAAATACCCCTTCGGCAACGGAATATAAAATACCGATAAGTCGAGATCTTTCCTTATCTACCTGGCGCTTTCTTTGAACACCTCTTAATAGCGCTCTCACGCGCGTTATAAATAGATCGGACGATTCGTTCTTAAACATGCATTCTCGCGCTCCCGCTTTTAAGCACTCATCTACAACAGACTGTTTGTATTGCGCGGTTAGGATTGCACAAACAAGTTGGTAGGTATCATCATGAGCCTGTAATTTGGCGACTAACTGCGCACCTGTTTCACCTGGCATAAAATAGTCAATAATTGCCAAGCTGTAACGGTTATTCAATGCCATATCAAACCCTTCTTCGGCATCTTGCGCCACGTCAACCACAAATCCATCACGCTCTAATAATTTTTTGTATTGCATTCGAATCGTTTTTGAATCATCAACTAATAGCAGTTTGCCAATAGACTGATGTTGATCAGATTGTTTTAGGCGGTTTGTAAAAGAGCGAAGCCTCAAGGCTAGCTGTTCTCTAGCTTGATTCGATAAGGTGAAAACAGGGATTTCCGGGTATCTCAAGGAAAAACGAATGAGAAAGTCTTGATACTTTGACGTCTTAAAGTCAACAATGGCGCCACTAGGCTCAGGGTTGGTTTCAATCCAATGGCTCAGCTTTACAATAGAGGTAAACACCGTTACCTGTAACTGGTGGGATTCAAGTTGTTCTAGTAGGTCTTCGTAACCCTCAGACTTTTCTAGGAGCGCTATAATCACTGAGGTAAGGCCCCTACATTCTTAGGAACGGGGATCAGACAAATAGCTACGACATTACCGCTCAGGTAAGCTAGATCAAAATCTGTGCTATTGTAAACCACCAAATCTCCCTCACGTCACCTTAATGTCTTTGCCTATTCGTATTGTCAATAATTCGAACACCATGACAAACCTATTATTATTTTAGACCAAAATTAAGTAAAACGAGCAATTATATCGGTAGCGAAAATCGTCTGTATGCGTTACCTAGCCAAAACTAGATATCAGAGAAAAACGGTCGCTTCCTATACCTGGATACTGTAAATCTGTGGTATTCATTATAGTATGCTATCTATTGAGGACTTAACGCATGGATTGTTAATTTTTGATAATAGTCTTGCGCTGTTTCCGCAAGACTTTTAAGTTCCTCCGGTAAAACCGGCTCTTTGCTGATAGACTCTGAAAAGCCTGTACTTTTCCAGACACTTTTGTACCAGTGAGGCGCCCAGATCCCATCATAAGATTTCGGACCAGCTTGCCAACTCAGCATACTTTCTTGGAACTCTAAACCAATTGATTGACACAATAACGTTAACATGAGCTTAGGGCGCTTTAGAATGTCAGCGCTATTTATCACAATAGGCGCATTACCAGTTTTTTGACAAACCCGATCGAATAGCTCTACTTGCTCTTTGACGCCAATATCCGATAGGTCAGGCTTCTCCTGCTTAGCATGATAACTAACAATCACACGCCTGGGGTCACGAATGAGAAAAACATTGGTCACTTGATCAATCCAATCGCGGTCTATTCCAGGGATCATGTGTTTTGTCATATGCTTCTGGTAAAAAACAGGCTTACCGTCGCTAGTAGATGCCGTACAGTCACTAATTACATCATCAGGGTTAACTTTGCCATCATCGATAATCGCTTGGTACATTGCATGCTGAATCCCTGTTTTGGCTAAATAACTAGCATAGAAAGGCTCATCAACAACCCGCGTATCAGATCTTTGTGCAAAACTGTACATCATTGCGGTAGAGAGATTTCGTGGCCCCGACCACATGGCTATATTGTGAAGTGATTCCATTAACAGTTTTCCTTTATGAGCGCTTTATACAAACTTCTAATGCGTTGCGTAACAGGTCCAACTGGCTCGGCATTTTCTCCACCAATCACGCGACCATCAATTGATAAAACAGGTGTTTGCGCGCCAAAGGTTCCGGTTAAAAAAGCTTCGTCAGCTGAGTAGGTTTCAACCAGTGAAAAGTTTTTTTCAAAAACGGGTATGTCGTTCTCACGGCATAGCTCAATAACTTTCCGACGGGTAATCCCATTCATGCAATAATCACCACTGGAGGTCCAAACTTCCCCACCTCTGACTATAAAGAAATTACACGCGTTAGTGGTATTCACGAATCCATTTACATCTAACATCAACGCCTCATCAGCTCCGGCTTTTTCGGCAGCGATACAAGCCAATATGCAGTTGAGTTTGGAGTGTGAATTAAGTTTCGGATCTTGAGTCATTGGCAATCCGCGCATATGTGGTACTGTCGCTAGTTTTATACCTCGATGCAATTTAGGTTTAGAATGTTCCATTAAAATAACAATAGTTGGTCCCGATCGAGATAGCGCGGGGTGTTGGAATGGTTTCGACTTTATTCCCCGTGTAACCATCAGTCTTAAATGTACATCAGTGTGCATTTCATTGGCTAAACGCGTTCGTTCAATCTCATCAATTAGATCTTGTTTACTCATACCTATATCCAAATCCAAAGCGAGCGCTCCTTCAAAAAGACGATTGATATGTTCCTCTAAGAACGACCAAACACCATCATATAGTCTCATGCCTTCCCATACTCCATCACCCAGCATAAACCCACTATCAAATACCGATACCACTGCCTTATCTCGTGTAACTAATTGACCGTTTACCGACAATAAAACAGAGTTATTTCTTTGATCTTCTTCCGCTTGGTGAGTTGAAATATCATCACTCATTTAATCGCTCCTCAATAATATGAAGTACCTAGGTACACTATTAGTTTATATTTATTCTCTAGCAACAAGCTAACAGTTTAAAGGACTTAAGTAAACGATAGAATAGGCCTTTCAAAAGGCCGTAGATTTGTGAATAGCAAGCGATATTACAGGGTGTTAATCGGCTGGCAGGTAACGCTCTAAAACCTCAAGAACGGCGTTTTTCTTAACCGGTTTGGTTAAAAAATCATCCATGCCGGCCTTCTCACATTGCTTTTGACTACTAGCCAAAGCGTTCGCCGTCATTGCAACAATAGGTATTTGCTGGTTTCTCTTGGAGCTATCTTTGCTTCTTAGGATACGTGTTGCTTCTAGTCCGTCCATAACCGGCATCTGCATGTCCATAAAGACTAAATCATAGAAACCATGGGATAACATTTCGATTGCTTGTTGACCATTAACAGCAACATCGACACTACAACCAAGCTTAATGAGCATAGCCTTCGCCACCATTTGGTTGATTGGGTTGTCCTCTACTAATAATATGTGCGCTTTCTGAATAATCGCCTTGTCTACCGAAGCATGTGTATCTGTTCGGTGAGAATCCTGCAAACTAGAATCTGATGATTCATCGGGCAATCTATAGTTTAACGTAAACCAAAAACTTGTTCCGCTACCAAGCTTACTTTCAAAACCAACGCGTCCGCCCATAAGCTCAACCAATTGTTTAGATATAGATAACCCTAAGCCCGTTCCTCCAAACTTTCGACTGGTCGATTTTTCAGCTTGAGAGTATTTCGAAAACAGTTTTCTCTGGTTTTCCTCGGAAATACCGATGCCGGTATCAATTATCCAAAACTTCAACACTACTGAATGAGGTTTTGTATTGATTACTTCACATTTAATGGTAATGCTTCCTTGTTCCGTAAATTTTATAGCGTTTCCAACCAAATTATTGAGCACTTGCGACAGCCTTCCAGGATCTCCAACGACAAGTTTTGGAAGGTTTTCGTCTCGCTCATTCTTAATAGCAATATTTTTCTCTTTACAGCGACTCTCAAACAAGAATATACAGTTTTCAAGTTGATGATTGAGGTCAAAAGAAACGGATTCAATATCTAGCTTTCCGGCTTCAATTTTAGAAAAATCTAAAACATCATTGATGATCGCCATTAGAGAGTCACCACTAGTTTTCACTATATTGGCGTAATGAGTTTGAGTAGAAGATAATTCCGTATCCAAAAGCATATTCATAACGCCTAGAATACCGTTCATCGGAGTTCGAATTTCATGACTCATATTAGCTAAAAATTGAGACTTAGATTGATTGGCCGCGTCGGCCTGCTCTATTGCTACTTCGAGCTCTCTTTCGGTCCTTTTGTGCTTTTCAATTTCCGTCTCAAGATGCTTCTCGGTTAGACGATGTTCATCAATTTCTCTGACCAAAGATACGTTCATTTTCGACAAGTTTTTTGTATGTTTTTTAACCTTTATTTTTAGTACTTGCGTCTTAATCTTCAAAAGCTTTGTTCGATAAATATGAAGTGCGTAGATCAGGCCAGCTAATATAAAAAGGCTTAAAGATATAAACCAAGTGGTTAACCAAAAGGGTGGGATTACAGTAACCTTAATAGATTTAACGTTGTCTCCCCAAAAACCATCATCATTAGATGCTCTTAACATAAACCGGTAGGTTCCCGGTGAAAGGTTGGTATAGGTTGCACGCCTATTTGACGAATCCGTTTGAATCCAATTGTCATCTAATCCTTCTAGCTTGTATTCAAACTGATTTCTTTTAGATTGGCGAAAGTTGAGCGCTGCGAATTTAAAGCTAAATATGTAATCAGAATAATTGAGTTCAATTTCCTCGGTAAACTCAATCGTTTTCGTTAATGAAAACTGACTTTTCTCTCGGTTGTCTCTATCGTCATTTTTAGACTTATCTACCACCGACTTGTTAAAAAGTAAGAAATCGGTGATTACTACTGAAGGACTACTCTCGTTTAATCGAACCTTTTGCGGTTGAAAATAAGTTAACCCGTTAGGTCCACCAAAATAGATAACATCAGAGCTTCCTTTAGCATAAGCAGAACTATTAAACTCGCTTCCCTGTAAACCGTCAGCTTCTTGAAAGTTAGTAAAACTTTCAGTAACAGGATCAAACTGACTAATACCATCATTGGTACTCATCCATAACTTACCGTCAACTTCAATGCTTGCATAAACGACGTTATTTGGTAAACCGTCCTTCTCGGTATAGCGTTGAAATGTTTTGGTTTGATGATCAAACCGATTAAGCCCGCCGTCACCAGATGCCCATATTGTACCTTGGGAATCTTGCATAACTGACGTTACCCAATCAAAACCCAAACTAGTCGGGTCGTTTTCGATTTTTCGAAAGCTTTCGAAGCTTTCCGTTTCGGGATTAAATACCGAAAGACCATAACCTCGAGTGGCTACCCATATTAAACCCTTGTTATCCTCAACCACCCGATAGATAGCATCACCCGCTATGCTTTGTGAATTACCAGCTTGATGAAAAAAATGAGTAAACTCTTTGGCAATCGGATCATAACGATTGAGAACACGGCCGGTACCAAACCAAACATAACCCCGAGAGTCCTCCATAATGGTATAAACGTAATTATCGCTTAAACTATTATTATCCTCGCTACTGTGAACAAAAAATTCCGTTTTATTGGTCTTTGTATCTAGCAGAGTTACTCCACCATCGGAGGTACCAACCCAAAGATTGCCTTGACGATCTTCATACAGTGACACCACCGTAGTACCGCTAATTACGCCATTGGCGACTGAGTTACTAAAATAGTGGGTAAAGCGTCCAGAGGTTCGGTCAATTTGGTCTAGTCCCTTATCGCTGCCCACCCATAACGTTCCGTCTCGCGCTTCATAGACGGAATGTATTTTGTTGCTGCTTAGAGAGTTAGGATTGTTCGGTTTATGCTGTATCAGACCAAACATTTCCGTCGTCGGGTCATATCTGCTAATCCCATTAGTAAAGCTACCAAACCACAAATGGTTTTGATTATCTTCATAGATGGAAAATATAGCATCGTCTGCAATTGATTTAGGGTTACTTAAGTCAGGAAGTATTTGTATAAAGCCATCGCTAGCCTCATCATATAAACTAACTCCACCTCCATAAGTGCCCATCCAAAGATGATTGCGGCTATCCTCAAAAATAGTCCAAACGGCATTAGCGCTAATGGTCGTAGAGTCGTTCTTCGAATTTAGGTAGCGAAGAAATCGATCGCTTTCATAATCGTAACGACTGAGCCCGCCTCCCCAGGTACCTACCCATAAACGACCTGTGTAGTCCTGATAAATAACTCTGATAGAATCGCTACTCAAGCTGCTAGGATCATCGGCGACTGAATGATATCGTGTAAAAATTCTAGTGGTGGGATCAAAACGGTTTAGTCCATCTTTTGTTCCTACCCAAAGATAATTACGATCGTCTCTGTAAACACTCTGTACCCAGTTGTGGCTCAAACTTCTATCGTTGTCCACTTGGTTTCTATAATTAATAAAACTTTGAGTGCGAATATCGAAACGGTCTAATCCATTGGTTGTGCCAATCCATAAAACATCATTATCATCTAAAAAGAAAGACAAAATGGTATTACTACTCAGGCTGTTTGAATTGCCTTCGTCATGTTTAAAATGTGTAAAAACCCCGTTTTCAGGATCGAACCGATTTAAACCGCCACCACGGGTTCCAATCCAAAGGTGCCCTTTGGAATCCTTTATAAGTTCAGTAATATAACTGGCACTTAAGCTATTTGGTTCATCCTGCTGATGATAATAGGTTTTGAATTCATGGCCATCAAAACGATTTAATCCGTCTTGTGTTGCGAACCACATAAAGCCTAAATCATCTTGAACAATGGAGTTGATGGTGGCTTGAGAAAGGCCATCTTTCATCGACAAACTGTCAAAACGAAGTTCGTTAGCTAGCTGAGCATAAGAAAACGGAGCGAATATAAAAAACGAGAGACAAACAACTAAAAAAGAATTAAATAACTCTCTTAATCTGATTTTTAGTGATTGATAAAACTGATTACAACGAGGAAAGCCATTTCCGCCTATTCTTATAAATGGCAAACAAGTCATAAACAAAAAAATTCCCAGTAACTACTACGACGCTATCAAAGGCCTTACTTAATATAGCAGTATAGGAGTTATCTCAAAAAATGCATACTTTCTTGAACAAGAAACCGCTACCTAAAGAAAATATATAGCGCGTTAATTTTAATAGGAGTGAATGGCGATATTGCCTTTCTATTAAGGGTAGTCGCTAGATCGACTGCTTTCTAATCGAACTAGCGACTTTTTAAGTTAGTTTAAACGAGGCTTTTTGCTATATTTTCTGTGAAGTCGCTTATGGCGATTATCGATATCAATCTGTCGTCCATCTATTAGCACCATATCAACCTTATGGGTCAAATGGTCAAATAAATCTCCAGCGCTTATCACTAAATTAGCCTGTTTTCCGACCGTTAACGATCCCATTTTATCATCAACCCCTAATATCTTAGCCGGCGCTAGCGTTACAGAATGCAGGGCTTTCTCTTTAGACGCCCCGTAAGCGATAGATTGACCAGCAGCAAAAGGTAAGTTTCTTACAGGCCAATCGCTAGCAATCGCCAATGCATACTGAACCCCCTTTGACTCCAGTAAAGCAGGCATTGAAAATGCTCGGTCCATCGCTTCATCACTGCGCCATGTTCGGCCCCAGGCAGAGGTATAAATGACTGGCACTTTATGCTTAATCAGCAAATCTGCGGCTTTGTCTGCGTCACGCCCACCAACAATAACTAAACTGAGCGCCTCTCGCTCAGCAAAATGCACAGCTTGTTCAATTTGTCGATAATCATTGGCATTCACATAAAGTGGCATATCACCTTTTAGCACCGCGCGCATTGCTTCCCAACGTAAGTCAACCGGGGCATTTGCGTTTTCGTCACGGGCTTTAGCGTAAGCCTTAATTTGCGAAAAGCTTTTCTCAAATTGTTTGGCAGCCTTTTGCTGAGCCTTTTTCTGTTGCTCCGGCGTTCTCGATTCCCAAAATGCTTTGTTAATGCCAACCGAAGGCCAATTTAAATGCATGCCAGTGCCCTGTTTTACCAACGCATCCTGCCAATTCCAACCATCCAACTGCATCAGCGACGATTGACCATTAAGCCCTCTTCCGCCGGGCGCTATTTGTGCGTGAGTAACACCATTGCTTCTTACCGTTGGGATTATTTCTGAATCGGCGTTAAACGCGATGTGCGCTTTTACCTCAGGTGTCATTCTTCCTACTTCTGATGAATCCCTCGTTGCTCTTACCGCCCCAACTTCAACTAAACCAAGAGTTGTCGCCATACCTATTAATCCAGGATATACCTGCTTTCCTTGAGCATCGACAATAGTTGCCCCTTCAGGAGCAGCAATAGCCGGCGCGATTTGACTAATTTTACCATCAACCAATAACATATCATGATTGGCTTTAACACCGTCGGTAACGGTATGCAATGTGCCACCCTTTATTAGAATGGTCTGCTGCTGTTTAGCCGCTGGGATAATATCCGTAGCGAACAAATTCTGGCTAGCGGTTGCTAACAAAGTAATTCCCGTGGCTAAAACTAAACTCGATAATGTTTTCATTATTTCTGCCCTCCGAGTTGTGCAGATTTCCAGTGCCAAAAGTCAAAATTATCATCACAGTGCCACTGCGCCTCTTCTTTTAATAGATAAATTTGATCACTTGAAGTTTTTGATTTACCCACTTTGTGGCCGTTGTTACCGTTACTTTTTTTGTTATCGGTAGCGAGGATTTTCTGAATCAATTGATTTTTTTCCTTAGCTAACAATACGCGCTGCTCTTTATCTTGGTTACGATTAAAGTAGTTTCTACCATCAATCCATGTTTGCTCAACTTGACTATAGATAGACAAAGGATTACCACTCCAAATAACAAAGTCTGCATCTTTACCTTTCTTTAAGCTACCCGTATATTGGTCAACTTTAAGTTGTATCGCCGGATTGATAGTTACCATTTTAAGTGCATCTTCTTCGCTCATCCCACAATATTGAACCGATTTTGCAGCTTCAGTATTCAAGCGACGTATCAAATCACCGCTATCTGAATTAATTGAAACATTAACGCCACGTTCCATCATAAGACAGGTATTGGTGGGTATAGCATCAATAACCTCAAACTTATAGGCCCACCAGTCTGAGAATGTCGATGCGGAGGCACCATGAGCAGCCATTTCATCAGCAACTTTGTAGCCTTCTAGAATATGAGTAAAAGTTTGAATATTAAAATCAAAACTCTCAGCAATTTTCATTAGGCTTAGTATTTCTGAAGCGACATACGAATGAGAATGAACAAATCGCTTTTTCTCCATAATTTCAACTAGCGCATCTAAGCGATAATTACGTCTTGGCGGAGCAGTGATTTTTTTCTCACGACTGGAAAGGTCGTCATATTTATCCCATGAAGCTTTGTAGTCCTGCGCACGTATAAAAGCGTCTCTCACGATAGTCTCAACCCCCATACGAGTTTGAGGGTAGCGAATGGTGTAATTATCGCCCCAGTTGCTCTGCTTAACATTTTCTCCCAATGCAAACTTGATAGAACCGGGAGCTCTTTTTTCTTTCATAGTTTCAGCGTTTGTGCCCCAGCGTAGTTTAATCACTTGCGCTTGACCACCAACCGGATTAGCGGAACCGTGCAGCAACTGCGCCATAGTTGTACCGCCTGCTAACGCACGATAAATATTAATATCATCTGGATTGACTACATCACCAATTCTTACTTCGGAAGTGATTGCGTCGCTTCCTTCGTTGACACCCTTACTGATTGCTATATGAGAATGTTCGTCAATAATTCCTGCGGTAACGTGTTTACCAGTTCCATCGATTGCTAAATACCCTTTAGGAGTTTTAAGCTTGTTACCTATTTTGTGTATTTTCCCGTTACGAATAATCACGTCAGTATTTTTAAGCGTCCCAGCATCTTCCGAGGTCCAAACCGTCGCATTCTTAATATGAACGTTTTGGCGTTCAGGTGCGGAATTGGTTCCAAAAGCACGGTTAGGCGTTGTCAACGAGCCAACCATTGATTTTGGCTCTTGAACTTTATTGTTAGCATTTTCCTTTTTTAGATTTTCAACGCTGGTATTGTTCCGTTGTGCTGTAAAAGGTGTTCTCTCAGCATTGTTATTGACCTGATAACCGCTAAATGATTGCGCAGAAACTCGTCCACTAAAACGATGTACTCCGTCTAAACCTAACTCAGATAAGTCAGCACTAAACTGAATGGCATCACCGGATTTTGAATGCACAGTGACGTTTTGTTCCTTATCACCTTTAGAAAGCTTTCCGGTTACTTTGCTCGATTTTTGAGTTAGTTCAAGCGTTAATGATTCAGAGCCGAGCATTAACTCAAAAGTACCCGCTAAGCTAATTGGTTTGACATCACTAAAGTGTTTTTCTTTCCCTTGCATATAAACGCTTTTGATTTTTCCATCGGCAAAAATGTTGCCATCAGTTATAACAAAGTCAGCAAACATTCCTGGTTTCAATTTACCCGCAGAACCACTAATACCGGCCAGCTTGGCTGGCATAGTTGTTAAAGCAGCTAGGGCCGTTTTTTCAGAAAGTCCATGCTTAACGGTTCGCTTTACTTTACTCCAGAAATCACCCGTTTTGTTCAAACCTTGCTGCGTGAAGGCAAACGAAATACCGTTGTTTTCCATTGTTGCAGCATTTGTTGGTGCTCGCTCCCAGTGCCTTAGTTCGGCCAACGATACGTCCAATTGAGACTCATAACTTGTAACGTCTGGTTTCTTTGGATAGTTAAGGGGTAGAACGAATGTTGCCTCCGATTTTTTTATTTGATCAATTCTTGAATACTCAAAGCCGTCTGCTAAATAAGATACAGACACTCCAAACTGATCAAATAATTTATCGGCTCTCAAAGTTGATAAATAGTCTTCTGCGTTAAAAATAAGACCCGTTTGGGCAAGCTCGGAAACCCCCTCTAAACCGGCGTTGTATTCAACTAACTCGCCACTAAATAAAGTGTCAGTTTTGCCATTAGCTTTTTGATACCAATTGGCGTCACTGAGAGTCTGACGTATTAGTGAGATGCTACCCATTAGCGAACTAGGGTAGGCTTGTTTTGAACTGCCTTTGTCAAAAGAACCGAAATGCCGGCCATTAGCTCTATAAATTAGATCGTTAGGAATTCCATTACCCAGTGAAACAGTAACGGCCTGTCCTTGGAAAATACCATCAAGTTTAGCGGTTTGAACGGCTGTAAAACCATTCTTTATATACTTTTCCGCGCCTTTTGAGTCAGCTTTAAACTCGCTAGACCAGTCAACCTGAGCATGAATAGCATCATTCCAAGCGTTACCGCCTTTTCGTTGACCGTTATAAACAGGGGCGTCATTTCGGCCTCCACCTGGTTTTTTCTTGTCTTTATCAAATGCGTAGTTACTGTAGGCGTCAATGAATCCTGGATAAACCGTATGGGCGCTCAAATCAATTTCCGTCGCCCCTTTTGGTATTTTGCCATTGGCCTTTACACTAATGACTCGTCCATTTTCGATGACTAAGGTTCCGTTCGTTATAACCTTGCCCGGTTCAATATGGATGGTTGCATTGGTAAAAGCAAAATGAGTTGAGCTGCGGTCATGAATTCCATAAACATGGCTGGTTTGATCAGCATATACACTGGAGGCTCCCAACACAGCTAACACGGCCGCAATACTGGCTTGTCCGAGTTTTTTCATTGATTTTTCTCTTTATTGTGTTTTAAGTAGCCGGTAAGTCTCTCATACAATCCAATTCAGCACTAATCACTAGTACTATCCGGAAAACACTATAACTCTTTGATTTAAATGCATTAAATTTCTGTCTTTCAAAAAACAACATATTTGTTTACAAATTTGCAAGGTTTATCAGAAGACAGAGCTCGCTGGCCTGGCTTTCTTTCTATGGAGAACTGTTAGTACTGTTGCTGGCTAACTCAACGAGGGACTTAAATTCAAGCTGTTCAGAGCCTTTAAGTATTGAATCTTGTTCCATCAATTGAAGTAGCTGTTTATAGCCAAATTGCCCACTAATATCGACGCTATCTCTTAATAGCTCCGCAAAACTAGCGACATAAATAGCCAAACGAAAATCGTTAGAAATACCGCTGTATTCCGTTATGTTGCTAGCAATTGCCTTTTGTCTAAGTAAACTAACATCACTATTAATGGGCTTGTATCGTAACTGCACAAAGGCGATTTCATTAGTGAACTGGCTATCCGGAGTAATCGCCTTTACGTACCGAGAATCTCCGTTTTTGCTCGGGTTTCCCGCCAGCGTTATTTCGTAAACTGCCGTCACTGTGTGACCTTGACCAACTTCGCCAGCGTCGACTTTGTCATTGTTAAAGTCTTGTCTTTCGAGGACTCTATTCTCATAGCCCAGCAATCGATATTCTGAAACCTGCGCAGGATTAAATTCAACTTGAACTTTTACATCTTTGGCCACCGCAAAAAGATTAGAGCGAACGCGATGTTTAAAAACCTTTAAAGCCTCTCGATAGCTATCAATATAGAAATAAAAACCATTGCCGTGGTCAGCAATTTGTTCCAACATGTCGTCACGATAGTTGCCAATACCAAACCCAATCGCAGACAAAAATACACCGCTTTTCCGCTTCTCCGCTATGAGTTTTTTTAGTGCATCAACGCTAGAAAGCCCTACGTTAAAATCACCGTCGGTCATCATAATGATTCTATTATTACCATTTTCTATAAACCCTTTTTCGGCTTGCTGGTAAGCGAGCCTTAATCCCGACTCACCTGCAGTTGTCCCTGCAGCCCCTAATTGATTAATGACTTGGTAAATCGACATTTTTTCACTCCCGCTAGTTGGCTCAAGAACCAACTCGGTGTTTCCAGCATATGTAACAATCGAGAGTTTGTCGCCGGCACGAAGGTGACGAGTCAATAACTTAAGTGACTGCTTAACTAGCGGTAGTTTTTTTTCTTGGCTCATTGAACCCGAAACATCCACTAACGCAACAATATTTGAGTCCGGCAGTTTACTTTCATCCTCTGAATAAGCTCGCAGACCGACATGCAATAGATGTGAATTAGCATTCCAAGGAGAAGATGTTAGCCCGGTTGTTATTGTAAAAGCCTGTTCTTGGGACTGAGGTGCCGGATAGTTATAATCAAAGTAATTGAGCATTTCCTCAGTTCGCACTTGGTCTCGCTCCGGCAAATATCCCCCTTCTAATATACGCCGAATATTGGTATATCCGCCGGTATCTACATCAATTGAAAAAGTAGATACCGGTGCACTTGAGACTTGCTCTACTCTATTCGCCTTAATTGGTTGATATGTCTCACGAGAAACTCGTTCATGATTGTTACTTCGATGGCGGATCATAGAATTAAACGTTAGAGTAGAATTCGCCGCTCGTGGATAGGTTTTACCGACTAAATCGGGACGCTTGAGTTCCGCCGACTCTTCGTGGTATTTAATTGTAATCATGCTATCAGCTTGTGCCTTTTCTGCCACCCTATCAATCACTTGGTCGCTATTCTCAAATGCAAAAGCGACTATATAGAAACAACAAACGACAATAATTGGGACAAGGATTAAATCGAGGGGCAAACGTTTACTTGAGTTAAATTTTTTAACCGTCATGTTTTTTCTCCAAGTGATGATTCAAAACAAACATTGTTACATGTGTAACTTATAACGTATCGAATCAATACTTGGGGTTATTGGCTGGAAAAATTTCGACGAAGTCACTCAATATAGAATGCGAAAAGAGCTAATTTGGCGGTGCAGATGTTTGACTTTTAGACCTCAACTAAACTTATAGCTAAGGTCTAATTTAAGAAGAAAATGTTATGCGGGATAACGTTAGATTAGAAAGAGTCGCCTGGTATCGCAACTTTTCCTTCCATCAATACTCTAGCACTTCGGCTCATGATTGCTTTATCAACCGACCACTCGCCTTCAATGCAACTTGCCTTAGCGCCAACCTTCAAAGTACCCGACGGATGCCCAAAACGAACGGCATTTCTGTCACCGCCGCCGGCGGCGAGATTAACCAATGTTCCGGGAATAGCTGAAGCGGTAGCAATAGCGACGGCCGCCGT
>CAJQOL010000067.1 GCA_905479925.1 uncultured Kangiellaceae bacterium
CTAACAAAGGCGCAATGGCAATTTGCATAGCAGTCGCATAACAACCCGGATTGCTGATCTTAAGAACATCTGATTGCTCTGAATTTCCAACGGCTAAGTTAATCCCGTTTGAGCCGACTTCTGGTACTGAATAGACCCACGAGTCATCGAATCGATAGTCCGCTGATAGATCGATAATCACTTTGCAGTTTTTATTTTGTACTATTTTTTCAACGAAATCTTTCGCCAATCCATTGGGCAAAGCGAGTACCACAATATCCGTTGGCATCTGTGATATCGCTTCGGCGGTTAAATTGCCAATAGTGATTTGATGATAATAATGAAAACTATCAATGGAGGCCGGATGAAAATTTTCATCTTCGTTCAATAATTCAACTAATGGTTTACCTTGCAACTGACGTGAGCTAACCCAATCAACCTTTAACTGAGACTGATTCGCTAACAAGCTAATCAATTCTCTTCCGACATAACCTCTGACGCCGACAATTCCCACTGACAATGGCGTTCCCAGAGAATTATTGACCGTTTGGTTTCCTTTTTTATTTCCTGTTTTATTTCCTGTGTCGTTCATTGTTCTAACTCACTGTCACTGGTTTGTTGCTAGCTTGATTAACGCATTTGGCGAGCAACGAGAAGTCATTCATGCCGTACCAGAAAATATTCCAGTCGGCCGATTTTACGCAGCCCTCGGCGTTCTTAAAGTAGAATCCATTGATTGAATTTTCGGGCCTTGCTCGCCAATGAAGGCTTGGATTATCGGCCCTAACCTTTTCCCAAAGCACTTTCCCCAGGCCTTCGCCTTTAGCTTCTTCAGCAACCACAAACTTATCTAGATAAGGAAAACCATCGAGCTCTGTTACAATCGCGGCGGCTCGATAACAGTAGGTAATATAAGCTTTATGAATGGTCGTTTTTTCAAAGTAATCCTCATCCAAGGTCTTAGCAAAACTTTTCTCAATTAACGCCGTTAGCTTTTTAAGCTTAATGGTATCGACATTCTCATGCTCCATAATCGATTCACCTTTTCTGATCAAAGTGCCAGACCCTTTATGGGTGAAAAGCTCTTTTGCTAAATGAGAGGGTTTAGTAATGGAAACCGATGATGTTGCGGGGAGCTGACTTAGAATCTCGGCCACTTGCTGAATTTTTAATTTCATGCCACCGTGAAGCCAGTCTTGCTCCATCATTTTGTTGTAATCCGTGATTAAGTTAACCGACGAAATGATTTTTCCATCTTGGTCTAGCAATCCACCGGTTCCCGTAAGAAATATTATCTTGTAGGGATTAATCGCTATCGCTAACTGGTTGGTAGCAATGTCTGCATTGACGTTAAGAACCTGCCCGGTATTAGTCTCGGCCAAGGATGATAGAATAGGAACCGCCCCAGCATTAATCGATAACTTAATCGGTTCTAAGTCAATCTCGGTCACTTCACCAACAAACCCCAGCTCCGTTTGACTGGTTTTCTCTGCGACAAATACCCCAGAGGTAATGGATGAAGTCTTTACCCCCATCGCCTGAAGTCGATTCGCGAGTTTTAAGTTTTGCTGAATAAAGGTCTTCTTTGCGACTTTTAAGGTTTCAGCGGTGGTAACTCTTTGTCCATCTATGAAGGTCGACTCAACCCCAGCGACGTCCAGGTTTCGATTGAGTTGCGGCCCAGCACCGTGCACGACAATAGGAAACAAACCAATTTGTTCCAAGAATGCTAAGGATGAACAAAGATTTTCAAGGTCATTATCCAAAATAGCACCGCCAACTTTAATAACAGCAAACCTTGATTGACCCGCTTCAACAAAACGTGTCATATATTGATTAAACTCTTTAGGGTTTGCCAAGTTTGAAAGTAATTGGATAATGGTATCTTTTACCTTGCTAGTCTTGTTTTGCTGATCATTTTTTCCTTGCTGACCCGCCTTATTTTGCGGATCAATATTTATTGCTTCATTAGTTTGATTCATGATTTTCTCTTTAGACGTTCAATAACGTACGCGTTATGCACTCAAGATTTTTAAATAGCTATTCTCAACCGTTTGCAGCTGAGAAATAGCAACCCACTCGTCGGCGGTATGCGCTTGCGCGATATCACCCGGACCATAAACGATAGCCGTCATGCCCGCTTGGGAGAATAGACTAGCCTCTGTCCAGAAATTGACAGCCTGACCGGTCTCAATCCCCAAAGACGACGCGAAGCTTTTACCAGCGTTCATCGCGTCCTCAAAATTCTGATTGGCTGCCGGTAAACAAGGACCAAAAAAGCCAGCTTCAATGTTAGTCAGGTCGCTGCTGTCGAGGTTGTTATTTAGCGAAGCCAGTGCGTCAATCACCGCTTGTGAGCACTGCCCTGGTAACGGCCTAATGCCAAACTTCAATTCACATGAATCCGCGATCATATTAGCTTTGATACCGCCATTAATGGTTCCAATGTTAAAAGGCAGACCTTTAAGATTTTCGACGGTTTGCTGTTGCTGGGATACCCAGTCAGTTGCTTGTTGAATCCAGCTACCCGCTTTATGAATAGCATTATCTTTAAGTGCTCTTGCTTCTGAGGCATGCCCCGCTACCCCTAAGAAATCAGCGGTAGCGGTCTGAATACCTCGGTGCGCTACCACCGCCTTTGATAACGTAGGCTCCGCAACAATCACTTTGCTAAATGACTGGTTCACTTCTAAAAACTTCTTTATCGCTTGGCTCGAGCCATGCTCTTCGTCAGACGAAAAAAGCAAAGCAACATCACCGTTAACTTGATTAACCGCCGATAACATACAGGCTGCAGCGCCCTTTATATCGCAGGCGCCTAAACCAACTAGTTTTTCACCTTGCTGAATCAATTCGAACGGATCTGAATGCCAATTGTTAGCTGTCGGAACGGTATCGATATGAAAGTTGAATAACAGTTCCGGATTACCTCGTATTGCCAAAAGACTCAAACAGCCGTCGCCAGCATCGATAAATTCAAAGCTGAATCCGGGTAAGCTCGATTGTAAATAAACAAATATATCGCTCGAGGAGTCAATTTTTCTTGGTGGATTTTGCGTATCAAATGAAACCAGTTTAGCTAAATGCAAAAATACCGATGACGTTGTATAGGATTGATTATACGGGGTCATATCAAACCTCTCCGCTCAAGGTTACGGTTCTTTTAGACTCAGAAGCCATCACCGTCGATTTGCCAAACAGCTTTATAAAACCGAGCGCTTCTTCAATATTCCAAGAGGCTGATTGAGCGTAAACCGACTGGGAATCTTTTAGGATGTTATTAGATTCAACTGCCACCGCAATCAACTGGCCAGGCAATAATTCTAACGTCACGGTTCCAGTCACTTGAGACTGCGAGGATTTAAGAAACGCTTCTAAGTCGTCTTTTAATGGCTCGTAGAAAAACCCCTCATAGACTAACTCTGTCCATTTCTCCGCTATCTTCGCTTTGAATCTATTCTGTGCTTTTGACAAAACCGCTTGCTCTAACGCTACATGAGCCGCATTAAGCGCTACCAAAGCCGGTGCTTCAAAGGCTATTCTGCCTTTAAGACCAATGCTGGTATCACCGGTATAAAGGCCACGACCAATAGAAAAAGAACCTACAACGTGATTGAGAGTCTGCATCACTTTCTCACCAGTAAAGCCCTCATCAAGCTTTTTACCATCAAGCGCAACCAAGTTACCCTGCTCAAATTCAAAACTTATCAATTGGCTTGTTTTTGTTGTGTCTATTTGCGCCGGCGTTAATAAAAAGCTCTCGTCGGATGGTTTTTTCCATTCATCAATTTCGGAACCGGAAATCGTTGAACCTAGTAGGTTTTCATTGACCGAGTAAGCCGAAACCTTATCCGAGTAACTAAACCCCTTTTCAATCAAATAATTCTTTTCATACTCTCTCACTTCATCAGTCAATTTCTGAATTTCCCTAACCGGCGAAATGATTTCATAATCCCCCAAACATTGAACCGCCAAATCAAACCTCACCTGGTCATTGCCCATTCCGGTACAGCCATGGGCAAATAGTTTGGTTCCTAATTTGTCGCAAAGTTTTAAACAGGTAGCAACGATTAAATAACGATCGGAACATAGTAAAGGGTACTGATTTTGATACCAGTGACCTCCCCAAATCAAAGGCGTAATAACCTCAGACCATAGTTCCGCTGCAATACTTTCTTCAACATGCTCTATAGCACCTAGCTCAATCGCTCGCTGTTTGATTTGCTGTTTTTCTGATTGTGAGACACCACCGGAATCAACAAAAATCGTGGTTACTTTGTAGCCTTTCTCGATTAAGTAAGGAATACAAAAACTGGTATCGAGTCCGCCCGAAAAAGCGAGTACAACGTGTTGTTGTGTTTGTGTGTTCATTTTATAACTGCTCCAAAATTCAAAATAATTAAAAAACTAAAAACCTTTTTTTACCACAGAGAACACAGAGTTCACGGAGGTTTAAAACCTTGTTTTGCTTTAACCCAGCTCCCAGCTCCCAGCTCCCAGCTCCCAGCTCCTATTTCCAATCCCCTTTCCCGCCAGAAACTTAAATCCTAAAAGACTATTCAGCGCAGAGGCACGGAGAAAAGACGTCAGACTGGAAAATCAAGAGCTTTTTTTACCAGAGCCTGTCCCGTGAAACGCTTTGGG
>CAJQOL010000068.1 GCA_905479925.1 uncultured Kangiellaceae bacterium
TCGAGTCAACTTTAAGCAGTTTTCATTGATCTCGCTAAGCAGTGGGTATTGGCTTAGCGAGAAATTAAAACGATTTGCATTATAAATCTGTGGTATCAGACAAGCATCAGCAAGGGTTAGTTCCCCACCAAAACAATAAGGGCCAGATAAACCATTTTTTTCTAACAGCTTCTCAAAAGCGTCAAAACCAACTTCAAGCCAATGGTGATACCATTTATCTTTCGCTTCTTCCGCTACTGAAAGCTCATTAGTAAGATACTTAATAACTCGCAGATTGTTCAGCGGATGAAGATCGCTAGCGACTACCTGACATAACTGTCTAACCAAAGCACGGTCTGCGAGTTCAGTAGGAAGAAGCGGACGCTGCGGATATTTTTCTTCCAAATACTCAAGAATAGCCATCGATTGTCCAATGACAGTACCGTCATCGACCATGGTTGGAACGAGTTTCTGAGGGTTAATATCGGAATATTCTGGCTTATGTTGTTCGCCACCCTCTTTTACCAAATGAACTGGAATTTGAGTATAGGATACTTGTTTAATATTCAGTGCCAAACGCACCCTGTAAGCAGCCGTTGAACGCCAATAGCTATAAAGTTTTATCATGCAGTCGTCCTATAATTATTTTTTTAGTTTTTGTACTCTTCTACAACTTGGTCTATCGCGCCAAAAATTGATTTGCCTTGCGCATCAAACATTTCAATTCTCACTTGGTCACCAAACTGCATAAATGAAGTGCTAGGCTTACCTGACTCAATAATTTCCAACATACGTTTTTCTGCCAAACAGCTTGAACCCGTTGAGCGGTCAACATTCGATATAGTTCCGGAACCAATAATTGCACCGGCCCCCAAAGGTCGAGTTTTAGCCGCATGAGCTACAATAGTAGGAAAATCAAAGGTCATATCGATACCGCAATTCGGCTCACCAAATAATTCACCATTTAAATGAGTTACAAGCGGCAAATGAAGTTTTTTGCCGTCCCAGCTATCACCAAGCTCATCGGGGGTAACCGCAACTGGAGAAAAAGCGCTCGAAGGTTTACTCTGGAAAAAGCCAAATCCTTTCGCTAACTCGCCTGGAATTAAATTTCTCAAAGAAACATCGTTAACCAACATCACTAATCTAATTTGAGCTTCGGCTTGATCTGGTGTTGCCGCCATTGGGGTATCGTCAACAATAACCGCTACTTCAGATTCCATATCAATCCCATAGTCAGCCGACACAACCGAGATATTATCTCTTGGTCCTATAAACGCGTCGCTACCGCCTTGATACATTAATGGATCAGTCCAAAACGTTTCTGGCATTTCAGCATTTCTAGCCTTTCTTACCAGCTCAACATGATTTACGTAAGCACTACCGTCAGCCCACTGGTATGCTCTAGGCAGTGGTGATTCGCATTGGCTTTCTACAAAGTCTATTGCGCCACTTACCTCACCGGCATTCAATTTTGCGTAAACAGCTTCTAATTTTGGCGCCAAACCCGCCCAATCATCCATCAACTGCTGCATAGTAAGTGCAATTTCAGGAACCGCTACAGCTTGACTAAGGTCTTGTTTAACAACAACTAATTGTCCATCTCGGGTATTGTTTTTTAAGCTCGCTAATTTCATGATTTACCTGTCTTTTTTCAATTTAAAGTGAATTTCCACAAAGCGGTCAATAAACCGACACCTGTGGAGTCAATGAATTCGTTTTTCGAGGGTAACTAGTCAACACCTCAATATTTAGTGATAAAATTTTTATCACTCTTTATATCGCCCAATTTGTCGCACATTATCACCTTTTGGTGCTTAAATTCCAACCAAAAACTTATACTAAAAAGAAGCCAAAACACTGACTATTTGTCAATTGTCATACTAACGACACGCCGAGTAAATAAGCGGTCAAAATTAACTTTTCTTAGCCTCAAGCTCATCCCACAGCGAATAGCTTTTTTCCAACTCCTGATTAGCTTTTTCTAACTCTGCTAATTTTTGTTCCGCCTGAGTTGCATCATCGTAAAAGCCTGGCTTTGACATAATGCTTTCTATATCAGAAACCGCTTGCTCTAACTCTTCTATTTTCTTGGGTAATTGCTCTAAGTCTCGCTGATCTTTGTAGGAAAGCTTTTTCTCTTTGGGTTTGATGCTTTTTGCAGACGATTTTTGAGCCTGCTTTTCGACTTTAGGCAAATGATGCTCATAATAACGCTGCCAATCTTGGTAACCTCCAGTAATTTCAATCACTTGGAACAGGTCTTTAGATTGAGGGTTTGTAGCGGTAATTAAGGGTGGTAATTTATTATCGAAGACTAATAACTCACTGCAGCAATTGTCCAAGAAGGCCCGATCATGACTGATAATGATAACGGTTGCTGTAATTTCAACCAGCATTTGCTCTAGAATCTCGAGAGTTTCTACATCAAGGTCATTGGTTGGCTCATCTAAAACAAACAAATTTGCCGAACGAGTAAATAATTTTGCGAGTAGTAAACGATTGATTTCTCCTCCGGATAAAGAGTGTGCCGGAGCTCTTACTCTGTCGGGAGTAAAATTGAAGTCTCCCATATAACTGATGACATGGCGTTGCTGACCGTCAACGGTAACAAAATCCTTACCATCGGTTAAGTTATCGGAGACCGTTTTTTGTAGGTCTATACCGTCCCTTAGCTGATCAAAGTAAGCAACTTCAACATTCTCACTGGCACTAAACTTTCCGGCATAAGGTGGTATTTGCCCCAATAATGTTTTGATAAAGGTTGTTTTACCGCAACCATTATTTCCAAGCACGCCTATTTTGTCTCCCTTTTGAACAATATAGGTCAAAGGGGCTATCAGTGGTTTATCGTAACCAACCTGAATGTCTTCCATGGTAGCTACAATTTTACTGTTTTGCTTCGCTACGCTGGCGTTAAAACTAACTTTACCTATCTGATTTCGACGTTCGGAGTGAGCTTGTCGCATCTTTTTTAATGCCCTAACTCGCCCTTCATTTCTTGTTCGTCGAGCCTTTATTCCCTGACGAATCCACTTTTCCTCGTTGGCTAATCGTTTATCAAATTCGGCATTGGTTTTTTCTTCATCTTTTAATTGCTGCTCTTTAATCTTTAAATATGCTTGATAATTACCTGGGTAACCGCGCAGATGACCACGGTCCAATTCCATAATATGATCTGAAACGGTATTAACAAAATGACGATCATGGGAAACGAATAAAAGCGCCCCTTTAAACTGCAGCAATTGCTCTTCCAACCACTGAATGCTTGATAAATCCAAGTGATTTGTAGGCTCATCTAAAATTAGCAGATCCGGCTCTTGCACCAAGGCTTTGGCTAGTGCAGCGCGACGTCGCCAACCTCCGGACAAGTTTTCCATTTTCAGCTCACCATCCAAAGATAAACGAGACAGAGTTTGCTCTACACGTTGGTCAATCGCCCAGCCATTTTGTGCGTTGATTATTTCTTCCAGGGATTCTAAACGCGGCGACATACAATCTTCGACAATTAACGTTTGATACTCATCGACCGCTGCTTTTACTTCAGCTAAACCAGATTCAACAAAATTTCGGATAGAATGCTCAGTTTTTTCCGGCAAGGCTTGCGGCAAAAAACCAACCCGATGGTGTCTTGAGCGATTGATGAGACCATCATCGGGCATAACCTCACCCGAAATCAATTTGAGTAGAGTTGACTTACCGGTCCCATTTCGACCGATAAGGCATATTTTTTGTCTTTCTTCGACAACGAACGAGGCATTATCAAGTAATACCTGCGGTCCATAAGATAAACTGAGGTTATCACCTCTTATTAACGACATATCGGTTAGTCACAACGGCTACAAAACGGTGCGCTATCTTACCAAGAACCGTCATCAAAATCTTCGAAATAACGGCTCATTTAGTAATTTGCATTGATAAAATGACGTTTAGTTGGGGTAACGGTTATACCTCGTCACTTCCCTCAGCGATATCTTCGAATAAAAAGGTACTAAGATAGCGTTCGCCAGTATCCGGTAGCATTGCCAAAATGCTCGATCCTTCTGGTGCCGTTTCAGCGATTTTTAGGGCAGCGGCGAACGTGGCGCCGGCAGATATTCCACAAAAAATACCTTCTTTGCTCGCTAATTCTAAAGCGGTATCTCTGGATGTTTCGTCGGTTACCGGCAGTACTTGGTCAATGATTTCTGGATTTAGAACATCCGCAATAAAATCAGGTGTCCACCCTTGAATTTTATGCGGTTGCCATTCTTTCCCCGATAATAATGCGGCTCCTTCAGGCTCAGTCCCTATTACTTTAATATTCGGCCTGGCGACTTTGAGCACCTCTCCAACACCAGTAATTGTTCCCCCGGTTCCATAACCACTGACAAAATAGTCTAGAGGTA
>CAJQOL010000069.1 GCA_905479925.1 uncultured Kangiellaceae bacterium
GAGATATAAATGGAAACATAAATTGGACATTATCTCAGACAAAAAAAAGCCCCCGGTAACGGAGGCTTTATAAGGATTATTTACATAATCCTAAGCTATCAAGGTAGTTTTTATGGCACTACATCATGCCAGGCATTCCACCCATGCCACCCATATCAGGTGCACCGCCAGCGGCGTCATCAGATGGAAGATCAGCAACCATTGCTTCGGTAGTAATCATGAGACCAGAAACAGAAGCTGCATGTTGTAACGCGCTACGTGTAACTTTAGTTGGGTCAAGGATACCCATCTCAATCATATCGCCGTACTCACCAGTCGCTGCGTTGTAGCCGTAGTTAGCTTCTCCGCCAGCAACGTTATTAAGAACCACTGAAGCTTCATCACCCGCGTTATTAACGATTTGACGAAGTGGTGCATTAACAGCGCGTAATAAGATATGAATACCAGCAGTTTGGTCATCATTCTCACCGGCAATTTTACCAATTTTTGCAGCAGCACGAACAAGAGCTACACCGCCACCTGGTACCACACCTTCTTCAACCGCAGCGCGAGTTGCATGTAATGCATCTTCTACTCGTGCTTTCTTTTCTTTCATTTCAATTTCAGTTGCAGCGCCAACCTTAATGACCGCAACACCGCCAGCTAGTTTAGCAACACGTTCTTGAAGTTTTTCTTTATCGTAATCAGAAGATGTCTCTTCAATTTGACGACGAATCATGTCAACACGAGCTTCGATAGCAGAACCGTCACCAGCACCATCAATAATGGTTGTATTTTCTTTGGTGATAGAAATTTTCTTAGCCGTTCCTAAATCATCTAGAGTAGCTGTTTCTAAAGAAAGACCAACTTCTTCAGAGATAACGGTAGCGCCAGTAAGGATAGCAATATCTTCTAACATTGCTTTACGACGGTCACCGAAACCAGGTGCTTTAACCGCTGCAACTTTAACGATGCCGCGAATGTTGTTAACAACCAAGGTTGCTAGTGCTTCACCGTCAACATCTTCAGCAATAATTAATAATGGCTTGCCCGCTTTAGCAACATTTTCCAATACAGGAAGTAGCTCACGGATGTTAGATATTTTCTTATCAACGATAAGAACGAATGGGGAATCAGTTTCAACCGACATACTGTCTTGGTTGTTGATGAAGTATGGAGATAAGTATCCACGGTCAAACTGCATACCTTCAACCACGTCTAGTTCGTTTTCTAAACCAGAACCTTCTTCAACCGTAATAACTCCTTCTTTACCTACTTTACCCATTGCCGTAGCAATGATATCGCCAACATCTTTGTCAGAGTTTGCAGAAATAGTTCCAACCTGAGCGATTGCTTTGTCATCTTCGCAAGGTACAGAGAACGTTTGTAGTTCACTAACAATTGCTTTAACGGCTTGGTCAATACCACGCTTAAGGTCCATTGGATTCATTCCAGCGGCAACTGATTTTAATCCTTCGTTAAGGATAGATTGAGCTAATACGGTAGCGGTTGTTGTTCCGTCTCCAGCAACATCAGAAGTTTGCGAAGCAACTTCTTTAACCATTTGAGCGCCCATATTTTCGAATTTGTTTTCTAATTCAATTTCTTTCGCAACTGAAACACCATCTTTAGTGACGGTAGGAGCACCGAAAGAACGGTCCAAAATAACGTTTCGTCCTTTAGGACCCAAAGTAACTTTTACGGCATTCGCTAAGGTATTAACACCGTTCACCATTTGTGAACGTGCGTCTTCACCAAATCTTACGTCTTTTGCTGACATGATCTATTCCTCTTAATAAAATTCTTTAATGCTTAGATTCGTTTGTGACGATGTTAATTATTCGATGATTCCAACGATGTCGTCTTCACGCATCACTAGTAACTCTTCGCCTTCAACTTTAACTTCATTACCTGAGTACTTTCCGAAAAGTACTTTATCGCCAACTTTTACTTCTAAAGGACGAACATCACCGTTATCCAAGTGTTTACCATTACCAACAGCAAGAATTTCACCACGACTTGGCTTTTCTTTTGCGTTATCCGGGATCAAGATACCGCCAGCACTAACGGTTTCATCTTCCATACGTCTTACTAATACACGGTCATGTAAAGGACGAATACTCATCGATTTTGTCTCCTCATTGATTGCTAGTCTTCACGAAAATCGTTACCTAGCCAATAATTTAAAATTAATAACATGGGCTATATGGGGATCTTTTTTTAGCACTCAACCTTTTCGAGTGCTAAATTGCGAGAATTTTCCATTTTTCTTGCTAATCACCATAAAACCAAAGCGTTTGATATTTAATTAACCGCGTTTTTCATGCTATCGTTGACGCTTAACTCGATACATTTTGCAAAAGGAATATTAGATGTCCGAAGAAAACAACCCCTATAGTGCCCCTGAAGGTGAAATAAGGTCTCAAGACCCTGAATTGAATGACCTTGCCTCTCGGTGGACACGTCTATTTGCCGCTATAATAGATGGCGTTATCTCTTTGATAATAGCGGTGCCTTTTATGCTTTATTACGGCGTATGGGAATCCGCTATGCAAGGACAAGAAATGGGCATGGAAATGACTATTATGTTTACCTTACTTGGAGTCGTTGCGTTTATGTTATTTCATGGTTATTTACTCAAGACCAAAGGACAGACCATCGGCAAATATATTCTCGGCATAAGAATAGTCACCCTTGACGGTGAACTACCCGAGTTTGTCGGTCTAATCGCAAAACGTTATGTTCCAGTATGGCTACTGCAAGTGGTCCCTGCTTTGGGCCTTTTAGCCCTAGTGAATGTGCTATTAATTTTCCGAAGCGACAAACGTTGTATTCATGACCTCATTGCTGGCACTAAAGTCATCAGGATTATTAAATAGACAACGTCCGTATGAATTCCTACCTTATCAATTTTATCGACCTATTTGCGGAGTCTGCACCTTGGTTATTGTTAGGTCTATTGATTGCTGGGTTTATGAAGTGGTTAGTTCCCATGGCGCTTTTAGAGCGTCATATGGGAGATAACCGCTTTTCTTCTATTGTAAAGGCTGCCCTTATTGGGGCACCACTACCGCTATGCTCCTGCGGCGTTATTCCGGCGGCAATTGGATTAAGACGCTCAGGCGCTTCTCGTTCATCTACCGTTTCCTTTTTGATCGCAACACCTGAAACGGGTGTTGATTCAATTTCAATATCTTATGCGCTTTTGGGCCCATTCATGGCGATTATCAGGCCATTTTCCGCGATATTTACCGCCATATATGCAGGGGTGATGGTCAAATTGTTCGCCATTCCGATAAAAACGGCTGCGAAGAATAGTGATGAGCAGAACCTCGACTCTCTTGAGAGCAATAAAAACCCAAAAGATAACGCTAACTGTTGCGAAAAACAGGAAAAAGTTAAAACTTCTTGCTGTTCTAGTGAAGAACCAAAAACAATAACGACTAAACAAAGAATACTAGAGTCACTCGCTTTTTCGACCGGGAAGCTACTCTCAGACATTACGCTTTGGCTTGTCATTGGCCTTGTAGCTGCGGCAGCGATAAAAACCTGGGTTTCTACCGACTTTTTAGTTCAGTGGGGAGACGGTTTTTTAGCAATGCTGGTAATGGCCCTAATAGGCATACCGATGTACATTTGCGCAACAGCCTCAACACCATTAGCCGCGGGCTTCTTAGCGGCGGGCGTATCACCTGGGGCAATCTTAGTATTCATGCTTGCCGGACCAGCAACCAATATTGCTACTATGGGGATGATCAAACAAGAACTAGGAGCAAAAGTACTAGCCTGCTATTTGTTTAGCTTGCTTAGCGCCAGTATTGGCATCGGGTACTTAACTAATATACTCATTCAGACCTTTAACTTTCATATCAATAACCTTGCTTCACACCAACACACCATGGATCCCTCGTACTTGCATATTATAAGTGCAGTTCTTCTTGCAACATTAATGCTTAGAAACCTGATAAAAAGTCGAAAATAACAAACAAGCGCAGCTTTAGCAGCTCGCTTTGTTGAAGAATTATTGTTTAACTCATTTAAATACGACTGGTTTGTCCATTTAGGTTCCTAAATTGAGATAAAATCGCGTTTTTTACGCTAAATTCTTAAAACGTGAGAAACTTTAGCCGTTTTTCCCTAAAATCACTTTCATTTTGGGAATAACAGGCGTAAAGTCAGCAAATTGCTTTTTTACAGAATTTAAGCGTATTTAATTATATTTTTGGCGAAGATGATTTTACCGCTTATCGTTTAAGCAGTTAACAACTGGTCATCTTGTCAACAAGAAAAAAACTAAAAATAGCCTAGTTTATTTGTTATAGCTGGAATTTTATGAGCGTATTGCTAATCAATGGACCCAACCTCAATTTATTAGGTTCTAGAGAACCCGAAATTTACGGTGCCAGCAATTTAACGGAAATAGAAGCAAAGCTAATAAAAAGTGCTAATGAAAAAGGCGTTAAACTGGTCTGTTTTCAGTCAAATGCTGAGCATGAATTAGTCGAGCGGATCCACGAGGCACGCAACGACGGTACACAATTTATACTGATCAATCCGGCGGCATTCACTCATACCAGTGTAGCCATTAGGGATTCATTGGCAGGAGTTTCAATTCCTTTTATAGAGTTACATATTTCCAACCCTCATTCACGGGAGCCTTTTCGGCATCACTCGTATTTTTCAGACCTAGCAGTCGGTGTGATTGCCGGTTTTGGAATAAACAGCTATTCAATGGCGTTGGACGCAGCAATTAATTTTTTAGAAAACTAAAATTTATCTTAAACCAATATTAATAAGAAGGTACAAGCATTATGGATATTCGAAAAGTAAAAAAGTTAATCGAATTACTTGAAGAGTCTGGTGTTGCAGAAATTGAAATTAAAGAAGGCGAAGAGTCCGTTAGGATCAGTCGAGCGATGGCTCCCGTTGCTTCAGCGGCGCCAATAAGCGCTCCCGCTGTTTCGCTACCTGCTGCACCGGCAGCAGCCCCCGCAGTAACTGAAGTGGTTGCAGCTCCTGTGGTAACCGGTCATCAAGTTAAATCTCCTATGGTCGGAACCATGTATCACGCACCATCTCCAGGTGCTAATAACTTTGTTAACGTTGGTGACAAAGTTAATGTTGGTGACACGTTATGCATTATTGAAGCAATGAAAATGATGAATCAAATTGACGCCGACAAAGCAGGAACAGTCACTGCTATTCTTGTCAATGATGGCGAACCTGTTGAGTACGACGAGCCATTATTCGTCATTGAATAATTATCGGACTAAGGTCCAATGGAAATTAGGCTACGTTAGTTACCTGATTTAAGAGATTACGAGTACTAACTCGTTTTCTAATTTAACAAGAATTTATCTGGATAATCAAAATGCTTGATAAAGTGGTTATAGCAAATCGTGGAGAAATAGCTCTACGTATTTTAAGAGCATGCAGGGAACTCGGTATTAAAACTGTTGCAGTTCACTCTACTGCCGATGAAGACCTAATGCATGTGCGTTTGGCTGATGAGTCTGTTTGTATTGGACCGGCCTCCCCTATGGAAAGCTATCTGAACATTCCTGCAATCATCTCAGCTGCAGAAGTAACTGATGCTGTTGCAATTCACCCAGGTTACGGTTTTTTGGCAGAAAGTGCTGACTTCGCTGAGCAAGTAGAGCGCAGTGGATATGAATTTATTGGGCCGCGAGCGGAATCTATTCGTTTAATGGGTGATAAAGTATCAGCCATCAATGCGATGAAAAAATCAGGCGTCCCATGTGTACCTGGCTCCGATGGACCGCTAGGTGAAGATGAAAAAACCAACCTTGCGGTTGCTAAGCGGATCGCTTACCCAGTTATCATCAAAGCATCGGGTGGTGGCGGTGGTCGCGGTATGCGTGTCGTAAAGAAAGAATCTGAGCTAATTGAATCAATTGCACTTACTAAAGCTGAAGCGAAAGCCGCATTCAACAATGACATGGTTTACATGGAAAAGTTTTTAGAAAC
>CAJQOL010000070.1 GCA_905479925.1 uncultured Kangiellaceae bacterium
CGAGTCGATCTATGCGTATAATTATTATCGACCTCACCTGAGCCTAGGAATGAAAACACCGAATGAGGTACACAAAAAAGCCCACTGATAACTCAGCAGGCTTTCTATTAAAACCGTCAACATATTTTAGGACGGGACAGATAAAGGTTTACGAGTTTCTAGTTTGCGAGTAACGAGTTATAAGAGTTACTAGTTACAAGAAGAATCCACCTCAGTGCCCTCTGTGCTCTCTGTGGTAAGAAGTCTTTACTATTGAATGAATGATAGGAGCTTCGAGCCAGGAGCTAAATACTAATTGCCAGTGATCTTTGTTAGCCCCAACCGCTTCAATCAAACAAAACAATATTCCACTCCTTATTTTTCTAAAGTTCTATTCAGTGCCTCTTATCTATAACAATTTGCTAACTCTTCTGATAAGAGTCTTTGCTGACCAGTTAATTTGAAAAAATCATTTTGCGATTATATAACGCGTCTGATTTATAGTTAGACGTTAACAATTCCAGCAAAACTAGAAACTCTACTTACGCATTGATACATGTGGTGCGCGCTATGTTTACTAAGTTGTTATAGCGCCTTTAAGGTGTGTATACTGTTTACCGAAAGACAATCCTTACCAACCATCACCAAATCGCTGAATTTTAAGTTTTTTATTTCCTTAAAGGGAGCGCCAGAACCGTGAAAAATAGTCTCTTTTTAGTGCTAATTTGTAATATTTTCTTTGGCTTAGCACAAGCTAATGCGATAAAGGTCGCGCTGGTAAAAGACGGACCGCTCACTGCATATATTCCTGAGAGCGTTATAAAAAATGAGATTAGTGAACTGCTAGGGGGTGAGTACACGCTTAGTTACGTGGACAATACAAGGACCACTGCTAACTGGTCAGTCGAATCGATACATAAAGTGTTCGACGACTTGTATAGTGATCAATCGATTGATTTTATTGTCACGCTTGGACCTATTGCTTCCCATGAATTAACGAATAGAAAAAGCTTAAGCGTTGCTACCATTGCAGCGGTGGTGATTAACCCTATCATTCAGAACTTTCCACTCAAAAACAGTAAAAGCGACCGTAGAAACCTTTCGTTTGTCGCTGATCTTAGTGACTCAGGGGGAGAGATAGAGTTTTTCTCGGAATTCGTAGGTAAACGTAAGATAGCGGTTTTAGTAGAACCTTTTCTCGCAGAAAGCTGGAATGAATTACAGTTAGTGCTCGACGGCGCAGCTAAGGAATATGGTTTATCGTTTACGCAGATCTCCGTAGGTGATGACCTAGAGGAAATACGCCGTAGTATTCCATTGGATACCGAAGCGGTAATCGTCGGTTTTCTATCTCAGTATAACCAAGCTCAAATAGAACAATTAGCGGATCTGTTAATTGAGTTGCGATTACCTAGTTATACTTTTATGGGTGAACGAGGGGTTGAACTAGGCTTTATGGTAACTCAAGGTCAAGTTGAACAGGACCGCGCCAAACTTTCTAGACGGGTGGCCTTAAATATTCAACGACTTTTATTAGGCCAATCCGCGGAACAATTACCCGTAGATATTAATTTTTCCTCGCAGGTCATTTTTAACGAACGAACCGCGCTGATGGTAAATTTTGCGCCTAATTGGCAAAAAATCATTTCTGCCAAAGTACTGTTTCGGGATGAATCTGATGACAAGGTTTTACTTTCGATAGAGGAGGCACTAAAGCGAGCTCTTAAAGAAAATCTTTCGCTACAGTCTCAAGCCATCGACATCGATATTGCTAAGCGAAACGCGGCTATTTCAAAAAGTCGATTGTACCCACAATTGGGACTCAGTGTTAGCTATCAGCAAATAAACGAGGAGCAAGCGATCTTGGGAAATCCTGAGTCTCGTGGTGACGCCTCTTTAAGTCTATCGCAGTCTCTATATTCGGAGAGCCTGTGGGCTAATTTTGAGGTCAAAGAACTTCAATTTGAAATTGAAGTAGAAAGCTACAAAATGGCAAGTTTAGAAATCGCTGAACAAACGGTTCAAAGTTACCTTCAATTGTTAAGCGCCAAAGCAAACGAAACAATACAGAACGCTAACTTAGAATTAACGACAAGAAACTTAGCATTAGCGAGAAATAGAATGCAGATCGGATCGTCTGGCCAATCTGATGTTCTTCGCTTTAAGAGCCAGATGGCTCGAGATAGACAAACACTTTTTAGTGCGACCGCTGCTAGGCAACAAGCCGAGGTCATACTAGCGACGACGATAAATTTAGCTGACGGTAAATTAGTTGATATTCAACGCCCTCAAATTGGAAACCTATTAAATATATTAACCAACACTCGCTTTCTGAATTATGTGTCTAATCAGATAGAGTGGCAAACATTTCAAGAATTCTACAAAAAAGAAGCGTTGAAAAACTCGCCGCAATTAAAACAAATTGAGATTAATGAACTTATCAGTAAAAGGCAGTTGCTATCAAATGAGCGCGGCAATTATATGCCCGATATTTCATTAGTCGCCAAGAAGGGAGATAACTTCCTACAGAGCGGCGAACAAGCGCTTGATGAATATCATGGTGAGTCCTGGCGACTTGGTGTAGAAGCAACACTGTCCTTCGACCTTTCAGGTAGCCGAAATAAAACTAGCCAAGTTCAACGGCTACAACTTAAGAAAATTGAATTGAACAAAAGAGCACTTCGTCAACAAGTTGAAACATCAACTCAGCAAGCACTGTTTGCTATTGGCAGTTCCTATCCAAGTATACAATTAAGTAAGGAGTCATCGAAAGCTGCGGTAGATTCGTTAGCGATAGTTCAGGATTCCTATGCTAAGGGTGCCGTTTCAATTTCAGAGCTGTTGGATGCTCAAAATAATGCTCTTACCGCTAGGCTATCTGCCGCTGAGGCTGAATACCGTTTCCTATCGGACTACGTCTCATTACTGAAAGCAGCGGGTGATTTTTCACCGCTTTTACATGGTCAATATAGTGCTGATTGGTTTGAGCGACTCAACAAATATTTTAAACAAAAGAATATTCCTGTCAGCAAAGATTATACATCCGAAGATGGCTAAAATTTTAAGCATGGAGAAGGGTTAATGAACCTTAATAGAGTGGTCGCTGTACTGGCTTTGGGACTGGCATTAATGGCCTGCGAGGACAAAGAACCGGAACTTAAAAAAGTGTATAGACCGGTACAATTTGTAAAAGTTATACCAAAGGCTAATCAGATTACTGACACTTTCTCGGGAGTGGTTGAAGCAGACCTTGATGCACGTTTGAGCTTTAGAGTTGGAGGAACCATTATTAAACGCTTCGTAAAGGTTGGCGATGCCGTTAAATCCGGTACTATCTTAGCGGAATTAGATAATACCGACCTTGAAGTTTCACACCAACAGTCAATAGCTGCGCTACAGCAAGCGGTAGCCAATGAGCGTAACAATCATGCTAATTATCAGCGAGTGATAGATCTTTATGAGAATAGCAACAGTTCTAAAAGCGATTTAGATTCTGCAAGAGCTGCTGCAGACTCAGCGAAGGCCGCTCGTATTGTCGCACAGAAACAGTCGGAAGCCGCTCGATTACAATTATCCTATAGTGAACTAAAAGCCCCGCAAGACTGTTCCGTGGCAGAAATCTTAGCGGATACTAATGAAGCGGTTTCTGCTGGTCAAGGTGTAGTGCGGGTAACTTGTGGTGCCTGTGCAAAAGTAAAAGTATCAGTACCTGGTCAGCTGATAAGCCAAATTAAAAAAGGTGACGAGACCATTGTTAAGACCAGTGCTTTCTCTGATAAACAGTTTATAGCTAAAGTTACAGAGGTTGGTGTTGCGGCAACTTCGAGTGGTACGTTTCCGGTTGAGGCGCTATTGCAAGGAAGTTGCCCCGGCCTTCGAGCGGGTATGTCTGCCAATTTATCGTTTGATTTCTCTGACGTAAAGGATTCTTCACAGGCTAACAAATTGATCGTGCCTTATTTGTCGATTGGTAATGATAGCGAAGGAAATTTTGTATTTGTACTGCAATCTATTGGAGATGACCTATACAAAGCTGAAAGGAGGGCGGTTACCTTTATTTCTGGTAGTAATAATGGCGCACAAATTACCTCAGGTATTACAGAGGGTGAGTTGATTGCCACCGCAGGCGTTCGCCGACTTATCGATGGTATGGAAGTTAAGCTACTAGAAACACCAATATTAGGCAACTACTAGGAACGGTTATGGATATCACTCGATATACTATTGAAAAAAATCGTGTATTTTGGGTAGTTTTCCTGATCCTAATTTTCTCAGGAATAAGCGCCTATTTCACCTTACCTAAAAACGAAGATCCTGGCTTTATTGTTAGGGTGGCATTCATTCAAACCTCTCTTCCGGGGGCTAGCCCTCAACGTGTCGAGCAATTAATTACTGATAAGTTAGAAAAAAAACTCCAAGAATTGCCTGAAATAAAAAACATTACTAGTCAGTCATTAACGGGGGTCTCCTTAATATATGCTGAGATGAAAGCCGAATATTCGGACATGAGACCGATTTGGGAGAAACTAAGAAGAAAAGTAGAGGATGCCAAGTCAACTCTACCCGAAGGTATAAAAGGCCCATTTGTAAACGACGAATTTGGTGATGTTTTTGGAACCGTTATTGCGATAACAGGTGATGGTTTTAACTATCGTCAGTTAAAGCAAGTTGCCGACGAAGTTAGGAACGAATTACTTTTGTTGAGCAATGTTGCAAAAGTAGAAATTGTGGGCGCGCAAGAAGAGAGAGTCTATCTAGAATACGAGAATGCTCGACTCAGTGAGCTAAAAATATCTCCGGCTCAGTTGCAAAATATCTTGAGGCAGAAAAATATTATTCGGTCCGGTGGTTTCTTTTCTACGCCATTTGAAAAAATCATTTTTGAGCCAACCGGTAACTTTAACTCAGTAAACGACATCGCCAATACTATTATTACTATTCCTAAATCGTCAAATGTCATAAAGCTAAGCGATTTTTTAACCATTAGACGAGGGTTCGTTGAGCCACAAGAGATGCTGATGCGAAGTAGCGGGGAAAAGAGTTTAGCGTTGGCAATTTCTTTAAAAGACGGTGGCAATATTATCGACCTTGGCGAAGAAGTTAAACGACTCGTTAACCAAAGCCAAAGTGTCTACCCAATTGGAATCGATTTTGAATTTCTTTCTTTTCAAGCGGACGTTGTCGATAAAAAAATCACCGAGTTTTTGGGCAATGTATGGCAAGCTATTGCCATTGTTGTTTTAGTAATGCTCGCTTTTCTTGGTATTCGGACGGGATTGGTTGTAGCTTCCCTTATACCATCAGCAATGATTATCACCCTATTTATTATGCAACAGCTGGAAATTGGTATCGATCAAATGTCCTTGGCATCCTTAATTATTGCACTTGGTATGTTAGTGGACAATGCGATTGTGATGAGTGAAAGTATTATGGTTAGAGCGGAAAGAGGTGAAAACTTAAAAGATGCCGCCCTCGAATCAGTGAAGGAGCTTAGAATTCCTCTGCTCGTTTCTTCGTTAACGACTTCAGCAGCATTTCTACCAATATATTTGGCTGAATCCTCGGTCGGTGAATACACGGCGCCGCTATTTAAGGTTATTACGATTACGCTTCTCACTTCATGGTTATTGGCATTAACCCTCATACCTCTATTATGTGTTTCATTCATGCGAATCAAAAAACGGTCAGCGGACAACACGGAAAACTATGATAGCCAAGCCTATACTTTGTATCGCGCAGGTCTATTGTCGTTAGTTAAACGTCCGGTGGTTACCTTGCTTTCTGTGGTTTTATGCTTCTATGTCGTTTTACAAGGAACTAGTTATATCGAAAACATTTTTTTCCCGGCCAATGACAAGCCAATTGTAACGATTGAAGTAAAAACCCCAGAAGGATCACCGATTGAAAGAACCATTGATATTACTAATCAACTTGAACAATTCATCATCGAAGAATTAAAAATAGGCGGTGACCGTGAACGTGGTTTTGTGAACTGGGGAACCTATATCGGTGAAGGTCCACCAAGGTTTACCCTTTCGGCTCCTTCCCATGCTCGAGCGGCAAACTATTCGATGATTTTAGGAAATACCACCGATGTCGATATAGCGACCAGTGAGATATTTCCGAAAGTCGAAGATTTTATAAAGCGACGCTTTCCGGATGCTACTCCAACCATTGATTTTCTGCCGCTAGGTACTGCTGGTGGAGCACCTATCGCTATTCGTCTTATGGGGCGGGATCAAAAACAGCTGTTTAAGTTGGTTGAGCAAGTAAAACAAAAATTATCAACTTTGGCAGGCCCCAAAAACATTACAGATGACTGGGGGGCGCGTTCTAAAAAAGTGGTACTAGATATTGATAATACTAAAGCGCAGCTAGCTGGAATCGCAAACGATGAAGTTGCTGCTGCAATGGAAACTTATTTGACAGGATTGCAAACGACCAACTATAGGGAAGGGGATAAATTAATACCCATATTATTAAGATCGGAACGCGGAGCTAATGATCAAATTGACTTCTCCTTGCTTGGAAATATCGGCGTTTATTCCCAAGCGACGGGACAGAATGTTCCGCTTAGTCAGGTCGCAGAGATGAGATTAGAATGGCAAGCATCAAAAATATTGAGACGTGATAGGCTGAAAACCGTTACCGTTGAAAGTTATTTGGAGCCGGGTTTTAATGCGATGGATGTTTCGCTAGAAATGAAAGCGTGGCTTGAACAGCAAACGGCGTGGCCCTATGGTTACAAGTGGGAGCTTGGAGGAGAGTATGAAAGCTCCGCTGAGGCTCAGGGTTCTATCGCTGAAAAATTAGGTATTGCCGGGCTTATTATCTTGTTATTACTTGTTGGACAATTTAACTCTTTGCGTAAAACGACCATCGTATTACTGACTATTCCATTGTCATTAATTGGCGTCATTATAGGTTTGGTGATTACCGACCAAGCGCTAGGATTTATGACCTTCTTAGGAATAATTTCTTTAGCTGGTATTGTCATTAACAATGCGATTGTTCTATTAGATAGAATCAAAATTGAAAATGAAGAAAATAATAAATCATTGTCTGAAGCTATTTTACTAGCAAGTCAGCAACGACTAAGGCCTATTCTTTTAACGACGGCAACAACAATGGGGGGAATGATTCCTTTATGGCTTGGTGGAGGCCCAATGTGGGAATCAATGGCGGTAGCCATTATATTTGGAATCTTGTTTGCGACCATTTTGACACTCTGTGTGGTGCCAGTGCTTTATACGCTGTTTTACCGTGTAAAATTTTAATCAAAGAGGAATAAAGCTTAATGGCTTTGATAAGAGTCGTGTTTAACTCAAACTAGCCAATAAGCTTTTTCTTTGACCAACGGCAAATTATATCAACCAACTTGTCTCGGTCACGCTTTAGTATTCCTAAGTGATCTGATTTTCCTAAATGGTATAGCGTCAGTTTGCTTCCAAAGTCTAAATCTGGAAACATATCAAAAAATTGACGACGGTGATTAAAGTAGCTCGATGAGCCGCCTGTATACGCAAAAAACATATTTATGTCTTTGTCGAGGTAAGACTGTAGTTTCTTTGTCATATCCGCCTGGGATGGAAATATTCTAAAGTTGAGCGCTGCGCCTTTCATTTCTACCGGATTTTTTAACTTTCCAAATATATTTAACCATCGACTAATATCAAAGGAGTATATTGTACGAAGTACTCGATTGATTTGATGTCTTCTAAAGTAACTTTCTGTTTTATATGCAGGAGGGTCGATGAGCAGCAACCCTGTGATTCTTTGTTCTTCTGAGGCGACTTTTAGTGCGGCATCAGCAGCGGAGCAAAGCCCGCCAACAGTAAAAGTTTCAATATCATAGCTGTCGCAAAGTAAGTCAAGAGCTAACCCGATTTCAGCTCCGGCTCTTTCGATAAAGGTTTCGGAGGTAAGTCCCGTTTCGCTATCGCCAATGCCACCAAAATCAAAGCGAAAAACCAGCTGTCCCTGCTCGGCCAACGCTCTAGCAAGTTCAACACTAAAACGAAACGCTCCCGACTTTGACAACAATCCAGAATTCAAAATCACAATGGCATTTGTTTTATTGTATGCTTGAGTCTTGGTTGCTATACCAATCAATCGACCTTCATCACCAAATTGATGAACAGTTTCCTCTATGTGATTATTAGCCAAAGCTTCGTTACTCATAACCATTGTCCCTTAATATCATGAGCACCAAAGATAATAACTCCTTATTCATAATTGCTGAATCCACTTTCTCCAGGTCATTCCAGCGACAGTCATAATCTAAATGATATTTTGCGTCATCAATGTCGAGTTCGCGAGCTGATTTTTGCCCAGAAGAAACGATTTTGGCGGTTGCTATTTTGCTTGAACCCTTGTTTGATTGGCTATCTTCGCCATCGCTAAGTGCTTGTATCTGTCGAATGAAATGATGGCTTAACGGCTGCCCCAATAGTTCTTCATAGGTTTCATTGTTGCGAACTTTTCGTCGCCACTGAAAATGGTTAGGGTCATTTAGTGTGGCATTGTGTAATTGGCGCTTGTTGTTAATGTATTGCTTGGTATTCGCTATTGGATCAAAAAGTACCAACTGATTAACGTTACTTGGAAGTTTCATATTAGCAATAATGGTCGCGCTTAATCTTACCGCTACGATTGTTATTGAGCTGGCATTAGAGCGCTCCTGTAACTTATTTAATGCGGATGAAATACTACTTTGAATAGATTCTAGCGTTTGCTCTTCAGGGTTCCCTGCGGAATCACCACAACCGGGGAAATCAAATCGTAAGCTCGGAAAACCTGCGCTCGATAAATAGCTGCCCAGCTGCTGCAACAAGGGTCTAGAGCGTTGATAATCATTTGAAAACGGCGCACAGATTAATATTGAACGCTGCTTAGGATTAACAAACTCGCTAGGATGATAAACACCGTATTGTTTATTGCTGCCAAAGAAAAAAGCCTGAACAGGAAGAGGAACATAAGATGATTGAGACTGAGATTCTTTAATAGCGGTTCCAGTCAGTTTTGATTCAAGCCTTGCTGCGCAATAGCTAAAATCTCCGCCGTAAAAATCTCCTCCGGTCAGTTCTTTACCCGTTTTGTCTAAAATATCAGCGATAATTTTGACGGCAGCAAGGGAATCTCCACCCTTATCAACAAATTGGTCATCCAAATAAATTTCGTCCGTGTCTAAAAATTGAAGCCACGAAGCTTCAAGTAGCTTTTGAGTAGGACTTGAAGGGCTCGATTTATGCTGGCTCCATTTTGTTTGATAATTTGATGGGATGGGTAGAGCCTCAATTTCAGAGTCACTGCTTAGTGAACTAAAACTGCCTAATGCGAAGTAACTTAAAGGCATCGAAAAATTACCAAGATAAGGCGTTATCTCTTTCTCGACTTCTTTAGAGCTTAGCTCTTTGTCACCACTGGCGTAATAGCAAATGGGGATCAGCAAGTTCTCGCCAATAGACTTCAATACGAAGGTGATATTTTCAATGCTACTATTAGACCTGACTATAGCGGTTTGCTTTTCATAATATTCAGTTAAATTGGACAACTGGGTTTTATCCAATTTACCGTTAATTGTCATAGGCATTTCTTTGAGGATAAGTATTTGGGAAGGCAGCATATAACTAGGTAAATAATTTGCCAAGTACCGCCTAAGTTGCCGGCAACTTTCTTGGGGGCTAGATATATCGTCTTTTAGGTTAACAACAAGACGAATAAACTTCTTTGCCGATGCGGACTGATGAATAATTACAGCGGCACTCGATACATCGCTATAAGCTTTGCTCCTTGATTCAATTTCTTCTACTTCAATACGCTTTCCAGAGATTTTTACCTGGCCGTCAATTCGCCCTATAAAATCAACTCGACCATCCTCAAGGTATCGAGCTTTGTCGCCAGTCTTGTACAGCCGTTCATTCGAGCTATTTGAAAAAGGGTTGTTAACGAAAGCCTTTGAGGTTTTCTCTGGTTGATTTAAATAACCTGCGGCAACGCCGACTCCCGCTACGTAGATCTCGCCAATGGCTCCAATTGGTACGGGCTTCATTCTAGAATCTAAAATGTATATTTTTACATTGGCAAGCGGAGTTCCAATGGTTGGTTTATCTTCATCGGGGAAACACTCGCCAATTAGAGCGCCTACGGTTGTTTCGGTAGGGCCATAACCATTAAAAAATTTAACCTTTCCCGCCCAGCGTCTTACTAGGCTAGCATTACAAACTTCTCCCACGGCTAAAATGGTATGCAAATCGGGAAGTTCATCGATAGGCAAGGTTTCTAGTGCCGAAGGTGGAAGTGTTAAGAAATTTATTTTTTCTTTCTTTAGAAAATCAACCATCGCCGGGCCGGGAAGTCTTGCGTTTTCATCAGCAATACATAATCGACTACCAGATAGAAATGCGAAGGTCACATCGTGTAGTGAGGCATCAAAATTAAATGATACCGCTTGCAATATTCGCTGGTTAGGCTGAAACGATAAACGCTCGAACTGGCAATAGGCTAAGTTGCTAAGCCCTTTATGTTTTACTTGCACGCCCTTGGGCATTCCTGTGGTGCCAGAGGTATAAATGATATAGGCTAGACTATCGGTGGAGTGAGCCAGTATTTCAGTAAAAGGTGTTTGAGCGGCGAGTGAATCTAAATCAGTACACAATGTTTTAACGTTACTATTTTCAAACCTTGATTCTAACTGCCGCTGAGTCACTATTAAGTCACAACCGCTATCTTTTAAAATATAGTTGAGCCGCTCATTTGGAAGGTCTGCCTCTAATGGTAAGAATACTGCGCCAACTTTCCAAATTGCGAGCATTCCAATAGGCCAAAGCGGTGACCGAGAAAGGCAAAGTCCAACGACGTCACCTTTACTAATTTTTTGCGCTTTTAATTGTCCAGCAAATTGACTGCTTAGTTCACTTAATTGCTTAAACGTGATGTCTTTATCTTTGAAACGGATAGCAACTTGGTTGGGGGTTTGCTCCACTTGTTTTTCGACTAATTGATGAACACATAAATCAAGCGGGTAGTTTCTATCAGTTTGATTCCATAAGTTTACCAAGGTCTCTAATTCTTGTTGGGGTAAACAGTCTATTTCACTCACTAGCTTTTTATGGCCGTTAACTAGGTGGGAAATAATTTCTTGAAAGTGTTTTTGTTGTGCAGAAGCGGGAATTAACTGAAATCTATCGGGGTTGGCTATCACTTGCAAAGAAAGAGGTAACGACGCAATTGACCACTGTAACGCATAATGCTCTTCCGAGAGAGAGCCGTTTACAATGCAGCAGATTTCATCAGATTCAGGGGCCGTCGGTATCGCGTTTATATCTTGGTTATTACTATCAAAGCTGAGCTTCAAATCTTTAATTGATTGGTGCCAAGATTCGATGGTTGTTTGTTCGGTTATTTTTAATCTAGCGGTTTGCCATTGATAGTTTGAATCCAATGATTGATATTTGAGCTCTATTTCAGTCAGATCGGCGTAACGAGCAAGCTGAATTAACCAACCGCTAAGTGCGTATAGGTTAAAATCTTGTTTAAGATCATCGGAAACAGGATGACTACCAGATAAGTTCTGATTTTCTAAATCAGAAGGGAGAACTAGCTCGAGATTGTTAACTACTTTGTGATGACTGTCTGTCGTTTTATCCATGAATCTGAGTCTATTACCAGCTGTATTAGTGGTCCGTTTTAATACTAGTTAATTGTATTGATTGCGTCAGTTTCTTAGCAAATCCAGTGACGCATAGCTGAGTTGCTGGTATTGTTGATTGTTGAACTAACGACAAAACTTAATAAAATGATAACTAGCATACAGTTTGGTTGCGCTAAAATTGCTGTACTGCTAAATATGTTGTAAGCAATACTATCGTTTATCAATAGGTTTGGCTATCAACATTTAACCTTTTGTTTTGGGTAAACAGGAGGTCAACTTTAGGTTTAGGTCCGCTACCACATTTCGTCGAAATTCTTTATCTGTCGACGCGTATTTTTTAAGACTATCCTTATACTTTTCTATATTCATAAGCTCTAGATTAACTTTAACTCGCTTGAATATTTTAGGTAACCTTTGACCTGGCGATTGAATGTGATGTAACCCACCACTATAAACAAATAACGCGCTGCCTTTTTGCAAGCGGTCAAGAATATCAGCTATACCGCCTCTAACAGACATGGGTTTGCCATGCTTATCTAGTCCGTTTTTTCTCATCATTCTACCTTCCGGCAAAATAGTGACAATTGATTCCGAGGTGATGGAATGCATGAATTTTTTCCAGCTCTTGTCTCTTTTTCTCGAAATGGCTACTAAGCCCGGTGCTATCCAACGAAAAAAACGCCCTACAATTGGTCTTTTAAGGGTAATATCAGCGCCGGGAGCAACCAAGTTTTTGGATAACCTCCAAATCAGCGATTGTGGCGCCACCCGGACAAAAATAGGTTCAAAAAGGCTAGTATGATTAAGAAATACAATAAGCTTGATGTCTTTCCAGTTAGGAGGGGACGGTTGATTAATCCAATTAACCTCAAACCGGTAAAGCAGTCCGGAAAGGGCTTTAACAAGAGTAAGTGTCAGGTAGCTAAATAAACGCGCCATTAATCAACTTTGTATAAACTTGACAACTTTTTCAGGGGTAATCGGCTTTTGGATGGAGGTAACACCTAAAGCTTCTGCTTGTTGTTTCACATCGGCTTTAATCATACCGGTGAATAACGCAATTTGGGCGTCTGGAAATAGGGTATGCAGCTTTTCAATGAGCTCAATGCCGTCCATTCCTGGCATATTGTAGTCGATCGTCATGATATCGATGGTTTGGTTCTTAGATTTTTCTAATGCGTCTTCGGCATCAACCGCTTCCAAAACTTCCCAATGGGGATATTTCTCACGGACGTAGTCGCTAATCATCATACGAGACAGGGGGCTGTCATCTACGATTAGCATTGATTTTTGACCCATTCGGCGCTTCCTCAGTGGTATAGAAAACTCTAAATAATGATTGTTGGCGTGGTTACGGCCTAAATTAAGCCTACTATCTATAAATTCTAGTTCATCAATCTGAAAACAGGAAACTATTTTAAGTCTCATAGCTAAATGAATACAGCTGTAATTGCTCTGGCTAAAACTCAAAAAAGTGTTAAATGGCCTCTTGAATGCGTTTTATGGTCAAAATTACATCCAAATCATGGCTTGAACATCTGGAAATCAAGCGGTTTGGGGGCTCGAAGCAACTTTATACATATGGTCTATACTGTTGAGGTAATAGCTTGCTATCAAGTATTGGTAGTCGAGTAAACGCTGCATGCTTCATAAATGGAGAGTACATGGCGAATAAAGAACGAATTTTAGTGGTCGATGATACACCACTGAATATTCAGATGCTGGCGGACATGTTAAAAGATGACTATCAAATTATGGTAGCGACTAGTGGTGAACGCTGTCTAGAGCTTGCCCTGGGTGATCGTAAGCCCGCGCTTATTCTATTAGACATTGAAATGCCTAATATGAATGGATATGAAGTTATTAAAGAGTTAAAAAGACTACCCGGTGTGGACAATATTCCCGTCATTTTTGTTACTGCTTTATCTGCCGATAGTGATGAACAGTTAGGGCTTGAATTAGGCGCCGTAGACTATATTACCAAACCGCTAAAAGCGCCTATTGTGCGAGCTAGAGTTAATACCCACATGACCATCGTTAGGCAGCGAAATCAGCTTATTCAGCAATCGATAAAGGATGGCTTAACTGGTCTATATAATCGCACCTATATCATTAAACGCGCAGCGGAGATGTTAGGACAGGCTGAGCGTCATGAGTATGAAATTAGTGTTCTAATCTTAGATGTTGATCACTTTAAACGGATAAATGATACCTATGGCCATCAAAAAGGAGACGAGGTATTGATCGCTCTTTCAAGGGCTTTCGAACCATCTGTTCGTGCGGAAGACGTTGTTGGAAGATATGGCGGTGAAGAGTTCATTGTTCTTTTAGGTCATTGTGATATAAGAGCCGGAACCCAAAAAGCCCAGCGAATTTGTGAAGCCGTTGAAAAACTATGTCCTGGGGATTTAACCGTGACCGTAAGCATTGGTATTACAAGCCTGTGTGGAGAACAGAAGAGCCTCGATCAAATGGTGGCAGAGGCTGACGCTGCATTGTATAAGGCTAAGAATGACGGTAGAAACCGAGTTGTAGAGCACCAAGACTAAGAAACTAAAGAAAACATTCCTCGAATCCGCTTTAGAAAATAATATCGCTCAAATTATCTATTTCAGCCGCAGCAGCCTATTGATGTTTCAATTGCAATAACTTAGAGGTTAGCCATCAAGTTCTTTAATTAGTTGAAAAGCTTCCAGCGCCTGCTGTCTAGACTCTTGAATATCGACAATTGGCCATGGATAGTTGTTTCCTAATTCGATCCCCGCCTCTTGCAATACTGCTTTGGGTGCCAACCATGGTTTGAACAAATACATGCTAGGTAGATTTTTTAGTTCGGGAACAAAGTGTCGAGTATATTGACCGTTGGCGTCGAACTTCTCGCCCTGAGTTACAGGGTTAAATATTCTAAAGAAGGGGGAGGCATCGGTCCCGCAGCCGGCAACCCACTGCCAACTAGCACTATTGCTAGCTAGATCAGCATCAACCAAGCAATCCCAAAACCAAGCGGCACCATGATGCCAGTGAACTAATAGGTTTTTGACTAAAAATGAGGCAACAACCATTCTTACTCGGTTATGCATAAACCCGGTTTGCCACAATTCTCTCATTCCCGCATCAACAATTGGAAAACCCGTTTGTCCTTGTTGCCATTTGGCGAGTAAATCACTATCATTTTTCCATGGAAAAAACTGGAATTTTTTCTTAAGGTTACTGGTTGGCATATCCGGGCAGTGATAAAGCAGATAATAGGAAAACTCTCGCCAACATAGTTCCCGTAGAAAATGCTCGGTATTGTTGCTGGCCTTTTGTTTTGAAAGGGCGTGCAAAATCTGTGATGGAGAGATTTCACCAAAATGAATGTGAGGTGATAGCCGAGAAACACTGTTTTTTGCTGGATAATCTCTACCTTCCTGGTAACTGTCTAGGTTGCTTTCTAAAAATTTATTTAACGCGTTTTGTGCGCCATCCTCGCCGGGAGAATTATGCTCCTCTAGCTTTTTGTACCAAGTCGTTTTCCCCAATAAATTGAGCGAGTCTATTGGGGTTGATTTCACCTTAATAGGCAGTTTTTTTAAGGTGCTTAAATTAGGGGCGGAGCTTATAAAACGAGGAGAAATCAACCCTAGTTTTCTATAGAAAGGCGTAAAAATCTTGTACGGGGTTCCGTCACCCTTAGTAACTGTCCATGGCTCAACGAGTAGTGAACCATTAAAACTGCATACCTCTATACCTGAGGCGACAAGGGTGCTTTTAATGTGGCTATCTCGTTTAATTTGCCAAGGTTCGTAACAGCGGTTCCAGCATACCTTGTCGATATTCAGCGATTTACAGAGTTGTTCAATAATGTACTGAGGAGAACCTCGGAAGATATAAAGCTGGCCATTCAACGATTGATTTAATTGTTGCAATGACTGGTTAAGCCACCAGTTACTTGCGCCACCTTCGCAAAAATCACCGGCGTTTTCATTGTCGATAATATAAATGGGAAGTACCGTGGCGTCAGTCGATGCGGCAGTTAACGAAGGATTATCAGCAATTCTCAGATCTCGTCTAAACCAATGAATATTAATAGATTTCGGCATCAGGGGTTAGAGGTCGTTATTTAATGGGAGATAACTATATATACGGCAAAAATATCGAATTGGTTTTAAATGCATGTAGTTTTTATTTTTGCCATTTTTGCTTAAGCAAAGAAGCTAGCAAAATTCATGGAAAAAGTATCGAAATGCACGTATTTGCTAGGACCTGCTCCGTTAACTGAATAATTCAGTGGTTTATTCGCAAATTTCGGTTTCGCCTTCTAAACTATGGAGAGTAGTTAAACGTTAAATCAACCATCTATCCAACCACCCCGCTGAGTGGCGGAACAATTCAAATATGCATAAACAAGACAATCTTGAAGTTGACGCATCGCCTGAAAAGCCAAAAGGCGAGCATGCCGAACAAGCTTTTGTAGCGGCTAAAAGGCAATCGCGATATTCGTTACGCTTTATGTTGCCACTCGCCACCTTTGTGCTAACTCTGAGCTTGATGTTAGGCGCCGGTTTTTCTTTTTATAGCGAAAGCCAAAGAATTGTTCTCGAGCAAGAGGTTGAGGATTTAAGCGATGAAAGTGAGTTGTTTAAGCTGTTATTTGAACGGGTTTACCAAGAATCCGCCAGCGATGTTTCGTTTTTGAGTGGAACGCCGCCTATCCAAGCAATTATTCAGTCGGTACGCTCGTCGGACCACGATTCCCAAAAAGCATCGAAAGAGCGCCTTCAAATTATCTTCAGTGAAATGTTAAAAGCCAATCCTAATTATAACCAACTTCGTTATATTGGGCTTGCGGAAAACGGCAAAGAACTTGTGAGTGTTACTCGAAAATCTGACGGTATTTATATTGCGCAAGCTTCTGAGCTTCAATCGAAAGGACATCGTAGCTATTTTAAAGAATCAACGGTTTTAAATGCCAATCAAGTTTATTTTTCACCGATTGAATTAAACCGTGAAAGAGGAGAAATCCAAAGGCCGTTTCAGCCGGTTTTGAGGGTTGCAGTGCCTATTTACGAAGGTGATTCAAATCGACTATTTGGCATTGTGATTGTTAACGTCGATATGAATGTTGTTTTCGAAAGCTTAGAAAATATCGAAGTTAAAGAGCTCGTCTTTTATTTGTCGAATGCTGACGGCGATTTTCTTTATCATCCGGACGTTAATGAGCGTTTTGGTTTTGAGCTTGGTAAAAATTATAAGATGCAGACTGAATTTCCTGAGCTTGCGCCTTATATCACTAATTCAGCCAAACGGACCGGTTTTTCGATTTTAGCCGATACCCATGGCAGCAAGCTGGCATCTTTTTACATTGAAATATCACTCGATCAATATGGTAGTCCATTAAAGCTTCGAATGTTGTTAAGGCATAGGGGAAATGTCGCTGCACTTGGCTTAAAAGCCTACCGTAATCAAACCTTGATTCTAGGTGGCATTGCTGCGCTGCTGGTGATGGGATTGGCGTTAGTAGTTGTGAGGAGAATCATCGCGCCGTTAGGTGTTATTACCAACGCTGTTGAGCAGTACGAATCCTCTGGAGACCTGAAAGAATTACCGGTCGAGCGAAACGACGAAATAGGGGTGTTATCACGAAGTTTCAAGAAAATGCTCAATAACCTGGAAGAAAGTCATCAGCGCAATGAAGCGCTAGCTTGGCGAACCCGCTTTGCATTAAAAGCACCTGGGATTGGGGTTTGGGAGTATGACATCACCGACCAAACCTTGATCTGGGATGAGCGAATGTATGAGTTGTATGGTACCCAGAAAGAAGAGTTTAGTGGCGCTTATGAAGCTTGGGAAAACGGAGTACATCCTTCAGATAGGGATAGTGCTACTGTTGCCTTAGAAGAAAGTGTTCTTTCTGGAGAAGATTTCGATACTGAGTATAGAGTATGTTGGCCTAATGGAGAAATTCGGCATATTGAGGCCCATGGAAAGCTTATCCATGAGCAGGGAAAAAACGTTAGGATGGTGGGCACTAATACTGATATTACTCACCGTAAAGAAACCGAGCAAGAATTATTCAAGCTGTCACGTATAGCGAATCAAACAGATAACGCAGTTGTTGTTACTAATATAGATGGCGAAATAGAATGGGTTAATGACGCTTTCACTTTAATTACAGGGTTCGAACCATTAGAAGTTGTAGGGAAAAAGCCGGGGTCATTTTTACAGGGGGAAGCGACAGATCTGAATGCGGTTGCTCAAATAAGAGAGGCACTGAAAAAACAGGAACCTTGTCAGGTTGAAATTCTAAACTACTCGAAACAACAAGAGCATTACTGGATTGAGTTACGCATAAATCCGATGTTTGATGAAGATGCGGAGTTAATAGGTTTTATGGCCTTAGAGATGGATATCTCTCAACGTAAGCAAGCGGACCAAAAATTAAAGCGCCAACAAGATATGTTGGAGTCAATGAGTTCGCAAGGAACGACTGGTGCGTGGGAAGTTGATCTAGTTCGTGAAAAGGTATATTGGTCGACTATGACAAAGCGGATTCATGAGGTTGACGATCAGTTTGAGCCTGATCTAGCGACGGGAATAAATTTCTATAAGGAGGGAGAAAGCCGCGAGCTGATTACCAAGAGAGTTACCGACGGTGTCGAAATGGCACCCCGTGGAGCGATGAGCTGCAAATTGTAACAGCTAAGGGCAATGAAGTATGGGTCAATGCCACCGGAAATGCGGAGTTTAGTGACGGTAAATGTATCCGTTTATTTGGTTCATTTCAGGATATTGATAGACGTAAAGAAGCCGAACAAGAGTTGCTGCGAGCTAAAGATACCGCGGAAGCTGCCGTCGAGGCCAAGAGTCAATTTCTTGCAAGTATGAGTCACGAAATAAGAACACCAATGAATGGCGTTTTGGGAATGCTTAATCTTATTATGCGCAACCAATTAAGTGATGACCAGTCGCGCCGTGCGCTTCTTGCAAAAACCAGTGCAGAGTCTTTGTTAACCATTATTAATGATATTTTGGATTTCTCTAAGGTTGATGCCGGTAAATTAGAGTTGGAGTCAATTGATTTTAATTTGCATTCGTTACTGGCGGATTTTTCTGAAACCATGGCTCATCATACCGAAGAAAAAGGATTGGAGATTATCCTAGATGTTTCACAGGTTAGACGAATGATGGTTAAGGGCGACCCAGGTCGATTACGGCAAATACTTACTAATCTTGTTGGTAATGCAATTAAATTTACTGCAGAGGGTGAGATTCTAGTAACGGCAAAGTTAACTGAAACCAATGACTCTGGTTATCAATTGCAGTGTCGCGTTCAAGATTCTGGTATAGGAATAGAGCCTGAGAAACTTAAAGATCTTTTTAACGCCTTTACACAGGTGGATGCTTCTACAACAAGAAAGTATGGCGGCACCGGGTTGGGATTAGCAATTGTTAAAAAACTTTGTACCCTTATGGAAGGGGGCGTAAGTGTTGAAAGTGAGTTAGGTACTGGCAGTTGTTTCATTATTGATATTAAGCTACAAAAAAGCGATGTTGATGATATAGATACTTCTATTGATCTTACTAACTGCCCAATTTTAGTGGTAGAACAAAATAGTCAAGTGCGCTCAGTTCTGCGAGCTCAGTTAGAAAGCTGGGGAGCTAAAGTCGCAGAGTCTCATAACGCCCCGGCGGCAATTTCGTTGCTAGAACAAAGCTATAAAACATCGGATGATACCCCTTTTGAGATAATCGTTATTAATCGTCAATTGCCGCAAATGAATGGTGAGCAACTGATAAGAAATATTCGTAACAACGCGGTCTACAACAATGTTAAGTTAATTATGATGACGTCTCTCACGCAGCGCAGCGACCCTAATTTCTTTCGGCAGTTAGGAGTCAATGCTTATTTACCGAAGCCGGCGTCCTCACTCAACCTGATAAACGCTATTACGAGCAGTCTTGATAGTCCGACCTATTCGCCCGACATAAGCAAAGACGCACAGATGAGTCTTTTGCAGTCGAAAGTATCTACCCATGAAGCTAACGCTGCCAAGCCTGTATTCAAGTCAGATATTCGTGTTTTAGTGGTTGAAGATAACGTGATCAATCAGCACGTAATTGAAGGTTTGCTCGATGATTTAGGCATAAGTTGTGAGCTGGCTGCAAATGGGATTCAGGCTATCGATTATTTAAGCGATAATAATAAGGCTAACTACGATTCGATTGTCATGGACTGTCAAATGCCTGAAATGGATGGCTACCAAACGACCCGTGAAATTCGAGCAGGAGCGGCCGGAAAAAAATATCTTAAAGTACCAATTATTGCGCTGACCGCCAACGCACTTAAAGGCGACCGAGAAAAATGCCTGTTGGCCGGAATGGATGATTATCTTTCAAAACCAGTACAACCGGAAGAATTAGAATCAATGCTCGCTAAGTGGCATTTATCTGAAGATAGTGCAATCTCCATAGCCAAAACAGAGGAAAAGCAGTCTTCTGAAGATAATATCGACAATGAGTCAAACTTAGCAGTATGGGAACGTCAAGAGGCTCTTAAACGGTTACGAAATAAAAAGGAGCGATTAAAAAAAATCGCGACTATATTTTTAGCGACATCACCTGAAATGATTGATTCGCTAAGTAAAGCAATTGCGAACAATGACTTTCTTCAAGGCGCAGAAAAAGCTCATGCATTAAAGGGGAGCGCAGCCAATATTAGCGCGAAGCGATTAGAGGACTTCGCTGGCCAAATTGAGGCAATGTGCAAAACTAATCATGTAAAAGATGGGGCGCATCTTATTAAGCATCTCAGGAACGAAAGTGAATTATTGAGTAATGAGTTAATCGAATTCACGGAGTCGGATTAACTTTCCCTGTAAACAACAAAATCAATAATTTGTAGTATAAAACCCTCTGCTTTATCTAGATGTTTTGCTAGTTCCATCGCCTGGGAGTAGTGATAAAAAAGTTTTTGCTGTGCCTCTGACTCTCCTAGGATGTTGACAAACGATGCTTTGTTACTTTCTTCATCCTGCCTGGTAGGTTTGCCCAAAGCAAGGCTATCGCCACTATAGTCCAGTAAGTCATCTTTAATCTGAAATGCTATACCGATGTGTTTGGCTAACTGTTTAATATGCCCTTTCTCAATGTCATTTTCACCACTCAGTATTGCCGGAATCATTAGTGCTGCTTCGATTGCTAAACCTGTTTTTAACTCACTGATTAGTTCAAGTTGCTGACAATCGATAATGATATTTTCTGAGCGTAGATCCATTAACTGACCTTCGCAAATTGCCTGGGTTGTACTAGCGGCATAACCCAAAGAATCCAGTACTTGTTGAGCTGGGAAACTGGTTATCGAACTTTGTTGCTCAACGGCTTTCATCATCATAAATACGCCGGTTAGTTCAGCAGTTGCCTCGCTATTATATTTCTTGTGGATGGTCGGTCGCCCTCTTCGGGTATCACTATCATCTTGAGAGGGTTTATCGTCAAATATAATTGAAGCGGTATGCATGTACTCCAGTAGCTGTAATACGGGTTTTGTTTGTTCAGGAGCAAGTTTATATTTGTCAACACACATCACATAAGCTAATACCGCTCTAAGATTTTTTCCACCAGCTTGTAAACTATAATTTGCGGCTTCCACAAGAACAGACTGGTTCAATTTAGGGTGAGGCGGTATGACAATTGTTTCTCGAACAAACTGTCTGATGCTCTGGTACCGTTGTTTAAATTTTTCTCGCTGCTGTTGCTGAGTTTCAAAATGAGTCGAAACATGTCTACTGATTAACTTGTCAAACCACGCAATATCGTTTGGCTCATTAACCAGCTTGTCAACTAACTGATCGAATTGTGGGTTGTCGGTAGATAGTAGAGATTCTCTTAATTCTCTATATTTTGAATCGCCGACGGTTGATCGTAAGCTCTTGTGGGCATTTATGCTGCGTTCTAAAAGTAACGTTTTACACTTAGGCTGATCTTTGTAGACCTTGTGAATCAAGTAGAAAACGACGGACCAATAGATCCGGTAAGGTGTCTGTTTGCTATTTTGACTATTTTCGCTATTTTTACTATTTAGTTCGGTTTGTTTTAAAAAATAGGTGTATGGGGTTACATTGTCTTCGGCAATATCATCATAGATGTCTTTGATGTCGTCATTAAACTGGTTATAAATACCAAAACAAAAGGTGTGATAATTGAAACTATCGTCTCCTTGAACGTTTAATAATTCCTTAGCGATTAAACGTGAGCCAGAGGATTTTAGAATGATTGGCAGAAAAAGTTGCTCAATGGTATAGCTTTTCCCGGTGAGCTTTCTTTGTCTGTCGATATCTTGCGCTTCAAAGAATATGTAGGCCTGTTCAAAAAAGCTTTTGCTCTCTGCTTTCGAACGAACTCTTTTGATGAGCGAAAAAGCTTCGCTAAGTTCATTGTATATAAATGTCATCTTGTTGCGGGTTAATTCGCTAAAGTTTGGAAATGCAGCGACACGTCCGTCGATAATACTTTTACGAATAGTTTGATTAAATTGCTGCTTTTCGTCAGCCGTTAACGCCGAGTTGGAGTCTTGAAGGTCATCGATAAACGGATAGGTTAGGCCATAGCTATATCCAAGTCTTATCGCTTGGTCAAGTTGTTGTTTTCTTTTCTCTTCACTAATGCCCTTCGGCATATCAATGAATTGGTGCATAACAACCCCCGCAATAATCTTAACGAGTTTTCTCATGCCTTGAGTTCTATTTAGCTCCGAGGGCATGTTCTGTTGTACCAATGACAACTTATTCATTAACCAATAAAAAGTTGATTCTACGCCGTACTGTTTAGCTTTCTTGAAGAGCCATAGGTTAGATAAGGTATCCTTAGAAGTATCACTAGTCCTATTGGTTTGATTGATTATCCAACGATTTAATTGAGAGACCGTTTTATTAATTTTTTTAATGACAGACTTATCGTCGAGTGACTTACCCAGATCACGCATAAAAATGTAGGTCACGGATTTATCTAGATACTCTTTCAATTTTCGTTCTGCGGAGAGCTTTTGCAGAAACGACCACGAGTCTATATTTTGATTAGTTTCTAAAGCTGAGAGCTTAAGGTTGCCGCGGTCATTTGAGGGAATGTTGTTTTTCCAATCCAAGTAGTCTTTTTCTAATTGATTGAGGTAGTCTTCGTTAGCAACTAAATCTTGGAGCTCCTTGAGGTACCAGCGGGCTTTTCGCTCCTCGCGTTGATAGCTCTTTGGGTCAACTAGCGAGTCGGCATATTGATAAGTGGTTATTTGCTCTGTTTCAAAACTTGTTGCCAATTGGGCACTCCCTATAGTGAATTCTTGCTCGCGGTATTTTTTTAAAGCAATTTATGTTCAGCAATATCTATACCAAGCAAAAGAATAAGCAGAGGTACGGTTTTGTTGGCGGTCCAGCCACAATATTCTGATGTTAGCCATCAAATCGTTGTATAAATCTATAACAAATAGTCTTTTTAACCAAACGGGAATAATTTTTGCCATTAGCAAGAACAACGAACAAAGGAGCACTCCTATTCCTATTCCTATTCCTATTCCTATTTGTTGGTAGTTATTAGAGTGCCCTGGGTTTATCACTCGGACAGATGAGTCGTTAGGGATAATATATAATGTCCCGTCCTAAAATATGTTGACGGTTTTAATAGAAAGCCTGCTGAGTTATCAGTGGGCTTTTTTGTGTACCTCATTCGGTGTTTTCATTCCTAGGCTCAGGTGAGGTCGATAATAATTATACGCATAGATCGACTCG
>CAJQOL010000071.1 GCA_905479925.1 uncultured Kangiellaceae bacterium
TCGGATAGCAATGTTATTTATGCGGGAACCGGCGAAGGAACGTTTAATGCGGACTACGTTCGTGGCTTGGGTATATTTAAATCTTCAGATAAGGGAGAAACATGGGGGCCACTAGCAACCACTCAGAATGACTTTGATTTCTATTGGGTGAATCGATTAACAGCGTTAAATGATGGAAGTCGACTATTAGCGGCTACCCACACGGGCATATGGCGTTCCGATGATGACGGTGAAAACTGGGATCCCGTTTATACCGGCCGTAGTAATGATGTCAATGTTAATCCATCTGACGACCTGAAGTTAGTAGCTGGCTTGTGGGGAAGCGCGTTGTACTCCCTTGATGGCGGGGTTACGTGGCTCGAAGCTAGCGGTTTTGAAGACGTCAGCGGCCGAACGGAAGTTGCCTACGCAGCCACTGATCCAAACATTGTGTTTGCTTCAATAGATAATAGCTCTGGAGAGATATACAAGAGTACCGACGGAGGACAAACCTATAGTTTGGTGAATACCGGTTCTAGTTATTTGGGCGGTCAAGGTTGGTATGACAATGCACTTTGGGTTGATCCAACCGACGCAGATCACGTTATTGTTGGCGGTATTGATTTATGGCGGAGTAATGACGGTGGTGTTACTTTGTCTAAAATGAGTACTTGGTGGCAAGCACCAAACTCAGCTCATGCTGATCATCACTTTGTTATTGAACATCCTGATTACGACGGTACGACCAATAAACGAGTTTATTTTGCAAACGATGGCGGAGTTTATACCGCTGAAGATGTCGATCTTGCTCAAGACAGCGCAGGTTTCCAAGAGCTTAATAATAGCCTAGCCATTACCCAATTTTATGGCTTAGGCGTCGCCCCCAATGGCACTATAGTTGGCGGTACACAGGATAACGGAACGTTAATTTACAAGGGGGATAGTGAAGGTTGGACAACTACTTTTGGTGGTGATGGAGGTTATTCTGCGGCGGATCCAACGGACTCTAATTATCTTTATGGTGAATACGTACGATTACAAATTCACCGAAGCACCAACGGCGGAAATTTTTCGAGTTATATTTATGATGGAGCAATGACTAGCGGAGCTAACTTTATAGCCCCATTTATTCTAGATCCAAACAATGAAAATAGACTTTTGGCTGGCTCAACACAACTTTGGGTATCAAATGATGCTAAAGCTGATACGCCCACGTGGAGTTCGGTTAAGGCTGAGTCCAGCAGCAGCTCTGCGATTAGTGCAATCGCTGTAGCCAACGGCAATAGCGATATCGTTTTTATTGGACATAATAACGGCGAGCTATACAAAAGCACCAATGCCACTAATGCTGTTCCTGACTGGGAACAAGTTGGTGACGGACAATTGCCGACTAGATATTTAATGAGGATAGCTGTGGACCCATTAGATTCACAAATTATCTATGCATCCTTTGGTGGCTACGAATCCAGCAATTTGTGGAAATCTGTCGATGGAGGAGAAACTTGGAGTGATTCTAGCGGTGTTGAGGGCAACGCTATACCACCCGCGCCAATTAGAACCATAGCGATTAACCCAAGTGTAACTAATCAAGTCTACGTAGGAACAGAAGTTGGTATATTCACCAGTGACGATAGTGGTGAAACCTGGAATATTACTAATGACGGTCCTGCTAACGTTTCGGTTGATGAGTTGATTTGGGTCGGCGATGAGACCCTCTACGCCGCAACCCACGGCCGCGGAATTTTTCGCGCTGATTTAAATCAAACAACACCCAATACTATCGTGTTTGATTCAGTTATTGATGCCGAGCTTTCAACGGCTTATGTTACTGAGATTAAAACAATATCGGGGTTAGGTATTGCTGTGGAGCTTTCTGTAGTCAATGGGGAGTATTCACTAGCTTGTGATGGAAACTTCTCTACGGATACTGTTACGGTCAACAATGACGATAGTTTTTGTTTGCGGCAAACCTCTTCCGAGCAGTATTTTACCGAGAAGTTAGCGCAAGTCACTATTGGTAGTTCAACCTTTAATTTTGAGACAAAAACTAAGCGAGATACAACGCCAGATGAATTCACTTTCGAAGCATTAGTTGATACCGAATTGTCGGCGCAGCTTACTTCAGAGGAAGTGACGGTATCAGGCATTACTGATCAAGTAACTGTTTCTATAAGTGGAGGTGAATACTCTATTGGATGTGACGATTCTTTTGTAACTAGCGAAGGAACTATAAGTTTGGGGGAAACAATTTGTGTTCGACATACCGCGTCAGCTTCCAATTTTGTATCAACAACTACAACCTTGACGCTTGGCGACGTCGCAGCTGATTTTGTGTCGACCACTTTACCCGACACAACACCAGAGAGCTTTAGCTTTGCTGCGCTAGAAGAAGTTGCGCTAAGTTCAATTCAGCAGTCTGCAGCGGTGATTATTTCTGGCATTCAGGTAGCAATCCCCATTTCAGTGACTAATGGCGAATATTCTATTGGCTGTAGCTCATCGGATTTTACCAGTGCAACAGGAGAGATAGCTCCCGATGAATCAGTTTGCGTGCGGCATACAAGCTCGGCAGTAAACCTGACTGAAACGACAACAACACTCGATGTTAATGGCGTTACCGCGGACTTCGTTTCAACCACCGAGCCCGATAGAACTCCGGATTCATTTTCATTTCTATCTCAAAACAATGCTTTGTTGTCTACTGTACTAACCTCAGAAACAATTACAATTGCTGGCTTAGCGGTTGCGGTTGAGCTTAACGTGAGTGGTGGAGAGTATTCTCTAGGGTGTAATGGAACTTTCTCGACTGCTGTGGTTATGGTGAATAACAATGATAGCTTTTGTGTGCGGCATACTAGCTCTGCAAGTTTTAGTACCACGACTCAAACAAGTGTTACTGTAGGCACACTTACCGCCATATTTAGTTCAACTACCGAAGCTGCGCCACCGCCAGAAGAGAGCTCAGGGGGAGGCAGTTTGAATCTTTGGTTGCTCTTATTAATTGGCTCTCTTGCTAGTCGAAAGTTCACCAACTTGGAGTTATACAAGAGACTAAAATGAAAGCATGGGTGATTCATAAAGCCGGTGGCCCGGAACACTTTAGCCTAAAAGAAAGAGACATTCCGAGTACAAAGAAAGGTTGGGCACTATAGTCATACGCGGCATAGAATGAAAAACACTAATAGGTTCCATAACAATAACACTATTTTTCTGTTATGGAACTTTTTTAGTTTACCTAAGTTTTATGCTTATTGGTTGATGTGAATTAAGTAGATCCCGCCGCCGATAATCGCAAGTCCTAAAATACTGGCAATTGTTATTTTCACCCAACTCCATGGTCGTTCCCCTTGAACCTCGCCGGTTCTGGCGTTGACTAAAAAACGGTATATTTTCTCTTTATAGCGATAAGCGCTAAGCCACACGGGAAGTAATATGTGCTTAAAAGATATGTTGCTATGTTGTGTTTTTACAGAAAAAATTCTTTGTTCGTCTCCACCTATATGGCGTCTAACAGATTGTCTAATTTCGTCATCCATAACGTCTTTTGCAAGCTCAAAGCCTTGCTCTAAATTTACTTGGTAGCTCTCAGCCTTGAAACCACTTAAATAATCGTCGTTATAAGGTTTCAGGTTATGCAAATCCCACGGTTCAAGTTCTTGGGTATACTTACGAGGAAGAGAGTTACTGGCAACTATTAATACGTCGTCAAAATCATTAGTAACGGTACCTGCGGCTGGGTACCATCGAGTTTTTCTTACCTGAGTTGTATATGTTTCTGTTTTCCCATCGGAATTGGTGCGAGTTCTAGTTTCGGAAACATAATAATGAATACCTCGCTGACCTACATAATAACTTAACGTATCGGCATCGTACGTCCAATGAGGAACATAAACTCCGCTAACCGCTACATCAAGCTTAGCCTTTTTCTTTAATGCATTTGGATCGAACCAGAGACCATTGATCCAATCGCGGTAACTTTGTTTTGCTAGTTTTTTAGTAATTTTAAAAGGTAATAATGAGCGAGGTTTCAGGTATTTTTTTGATTTAGCAGAGGTGACAATCTCGCTATCACAGAACGGGCAGTTTTGGGCAACGACATCCGCTTCGGAAGTAGATTCTGCACCACATGACGTGCAATGAATAAATAGTTTTTCCTGCAATACTTCTTTTGACTGCATTTTTTGCAAGTGATGATGAAAATCAAGTTCTTCAATATCTTCTTCACTTTCTGGTATTTTATTTGAAAAATCGCAATAGCCGCACTTTAGTGAGCTGGTACCTGGTGCATACGTAAGTTTCGCTCCACATTGCTGGCATTTAAACTCGCTAGACTGTTCGCTAACCTGTGGAGACTCGGCTTCTTCAACCCTGCTTTTGTTTTTTAGTGGTGGCGGTTGATTTGACATTGAAATACCTTACGAAATTGTAAAATTGAGACGGCCCAATTGAACCGTCGAGATAAAGACAATGGAAACTAGGTCCCTAATAATTCCTTTTAAAACGAAATCACTTTAGCTTTTGGTTGTTCCACTTTTAAACGGTTATTCCTCTTTTTTTATTGAGGTGGTAGCGGTGGAGGCATTTTGTTAAACAAAGTGTTAATTGCTTCAACTGATTCTGCCGCTAACCAATCTGACATTCCTTCGGTCCAAACCAAACTTTGTTTGTTAACGGAACCGTTTTCAATTAGCTGTTTAAGTTGACTGATCGGCATTGGACCTTGGGATTGTCCGTTAACCGCCACATAATATTGTTTAGCTTGGGGAAGCGGTGGAGGCGCTGAGCGCGCTGCGGCATCATTGCTTTGCGATGTTGTTTGACCCATTTGATTAGCCATGGCAAACCCCATTCCCATGCCCATGCCACCGCCGGCCATACCGTCATTTTCGGCAGCTTTTTCCATGGCTGTGGCAGCTTGATATTGAGTATATTGGTTAAGGTTTCCAATTATTCCCATGCTCGTTCTTTTATCTAACACTTCCTCGACAGCGGGAGGTAGTGAAATATTTTCTACCAGCATTTTTGTGATGTCGATACCATAGGCCAGAAAATCTTCATGAATTTTTCCGCTAATGAATTCCCCTAACTCATCGTAGTTGGCCGCCATATCTAGGACCGGCATTTTCGCTTCACCGAGAATATCAGCAAATCGAGATACTATAAGATTGCGCAATTGATCGGTAATTTCGTCAGTTGTGAAGTGGCCGTCGGTACCAGCAATTTCCTTGATAAAAGTGGGCGCTTGGCTAATCCTAATAGCATAGGTTCCGAAAGCCCTAATGCGGATGGGGCCGAATTCTGGGTCACGCAATGTGATAGGGTTTTTAGTTCCCCACTTTAAATCAACAAAGCGTCGAGTATTTATGAAGTAGACTTCTGCTTTAAAGGGGCTATGAAAGCCATACTTCCAACCCTGAAGCGTCGACAAAATAGGAAGATTGTCGGTTTCTAGGGCGTAATCCCCAGGTTCAAAGACATCGGCTATTTTGCCCTTGTTGATAAAAACAGCCACTTGTGACTCTCTGACAATCAACTTAGCACCCATTTTTATTTCATTATCATGCCTTTCAAACCGATATACCATGGTATCTCGACTATCATCAGTCCATTCAATAATATCAATAAATTCGCCGCGTAATTTGTCAAAAAATCCCATTTTCTTAATCCTTATTCGCTTAATTTAATAAAGTCGTTGGTAAAGTATACCAAATATTAACTCTGGATAAACGAAGCTAAACGGTAATTATTCCCAGCTAAGCTGTTGTCAATGATTTTGCGACGCTTTGATATTGATATTGATATTGAAAATAGTCTATTGTGTTGTTTTGCGTCTACCTGAAACCAACGGTTTTAATTACCAATCTAAAAATTGGGCTAGCTTATGAAGAAACAAACAAGCGAAATTCTCCAACAAGAAAAACAACAAAATGTACTGGATTCAGACTCTGAAGAAAGCGTCGATGCAAAAAGAACGATAGATGAAAAGAATAGTAATCCTGACGGTAGCCCGATGAACGAAGTGAGCGCTGCGGTGGAAAAAGATTCCCAGAGTCGAATTGATAGCCAATTGCCCTCTGTAACATGCGCTAACTGTGGTGAATTGCTAACTGGAAAATTTTGCGCTAACTGTGGGCAAGCAGCGAAGAGTCGTCGCGGACCTATTTGGAGAGTCTCTTACGAGTTTACCGAAGAGTTTATGGCGCTGGATTCCAAGATGGTCCAAAGCTTGTTTACTTTGTTATTTAAGCCCGGAGTGTTAACTGCTCGATTTTTAGAAGGTAAGCGGGCCTCTGTTTTGCCACCGGTGAGACTCTATCTAGTGATTAGCTTATTATTCTTTTTTGTATTTGAAATTCCTCAGCAAGATGTAAGTGAGGCGAATGTTTATGTAGGAAAGGTATTGCTCGGAAAAGAGCAACCTACCGAGGGGTATTCTAATTTTAGTATTATGAGCTCCGGCGGAACAGATAGTGCCGTTGACCGCTGGTTTGAGGAAGCATTCGCAGAGCAAATTGTCACTATGAAAGAGTCTAACGCTCAACTTACCGTGAACAATATTTTTAACCGACTAGAAGATATCTTGCCAAATGCTCTTATTCTTTTTGTTCCTTTGTTCGCATTGGTTCTAAAAATGCTTTACGCTTTTAAGCGTGTTTTATATTTCGACCATTTGATATTTTCACTTCAATTTCAAACCTGGTTAATGGGTATGGTGCTCATAATTTATGCGTTAGCATTGCAAAATGGTTGGTGGTCGGCACTTGTTTTAGTCATTCCTATTTATTTGGCAAAGGCCCAGAAAGTGGTTTACCAACAAAGCTACTGGCTAGTGATTCCAAAAACTATTGCAATAATTATTATCTATTTGGCACTTATTTTTGTTGCTGGAATTACTTCACTGTTTTCTTCGATAGCAATGCTTTAAATGGTAATGTTTAAAGCACTGCTATATGTGTCACTCTTGAGCAGCGGTTATTCGACTTGATTTCGTTTTTCTACTGCGTTTGCTAGCCGGTATAAGAGCTTCTCGGTTGCCGGCCAACCAAGACAGGCGTCAGTAATACTTTGTCCATAGGTCAGGTTTGATTTCTTGTCGACCTTCTGATTCCCTTCTAATAAATGGCTTTCAATCATTACTCCAGCAATATTTGTTTGGCCTTTTTCAATTTGTTGAGAGACGTTTTCGCCAACTTCTATTTGTCGCTCAAACTGTTTAAGACTGTTCGCGTGGCTAAAATCAACCATGAGTCCGCAGTCTATCGATTGTTGAATCAGTTTATTACTGCAGTCCAAGATGCTTTCAGAATGGTAGTTTGGGGTTACACCACCTCTGAGGATTAAGTGAGCATCACTATTACCTGATGTTCTGTATATGGCCGTTGCGCCTTTTTGTGTGGGTGACAAAAATATGTGTGAGTTATTAGCGGATTTAATCGCGTCTATCGCGATTTTTATGTTGCCGTCTGTGCCATTCTTGAAGCCAACGGGGCAAGACAGTCCAGAAGCAAGTTCGCGATGAACTTGGCTTTCCGTTGTGCGCGCACCTATTGCACCCCAGCTAATTAAATCGGCATAATATTGCCCGGTAACAATATCTAGAAACTCCGTTCCCGCTGGCACTCCTAGCGCGTTAAGGTCAAGCAATAGTTGGCGAGCTAGCCTAAGCCCTGTGCTTACATCGAAACTGCCGTCTAATAGAGGGTCATTAATAAGTCCCTTCCAACCAATCGTTGTTCGAGGTTTTTCAAAATAAACGCGCATAATAATTTCGAGATTATCACTCAACTCTCCTCGCAATTTCGCCAGTTTTTCACCGTATTCGATCGCTGCGTCGGTATCGTGGATTGAGCAAGGACCTACCACCACCAGTAACCGATGATCTTTGCCATAAAGAATATCGCTGATCTTCGAACGTGTATCTGTAATTTGGTGGCGAATAGATTCGGTAGAAGGGAAATCTGTCATGACTTCTTCCGGTGTAACGATGTCTTGAATTTCTAGAATTCTTCTATCGGAGGTTTTTGCCATTTGATTTCCTTCTTTGCTTTTTGGCGCCGTGTTGTCCGGCAATCTAACACGACTTTATCATTTTGGATAGTTTCGTTATGTTATATCTGACGCCCAACGGATAAGCGCTTATTGAATATAGAGGCGCCTGAAGTAAATGGATTTTGAGGTTAACAAGCGTTCCTGAAACATTCTTTTACAGCCTATTTTTGATCATGTGATATCATTTTGATATCTTAGTGTTGTATCGAGTTGTTATTCCTCGTCAATAATTGGGAGAAAGTTATGTATGTAGAAAAACAAATGAAAGCACCTAACGGCATTTTTATGCTGATGGTTCTATTTGTCGCACAATTGGCAACGGTTTTGTTGACGCTAATGATGGTCAAAGCAGGTCCATTGATGGCTGTTGTGTCTATCCTTTTAACATTGCTGGTTTTTATCTGCTGGTTTGGTTCTTTTATGGTTGACCCAAATGAAGGGCGAGTGCTTCAACTTTTTGGAAAATACGTAGGTACTGTTAAGGATTCAGGGTTACGTTGGTCAAATCCTTTTTACTCTAAATCGAGAGTTTCACTAAGAGTCAGAAACTTTGAGAGTAGTAAACTTAAGGTAAATGATAAGAATGGTAACCCTATAGAGATAGCAGCGGTTGTTGTATGGGAAGTCGTTGACACCGCTGAAGCCATATTCCAGGTGGATGACTATGAAGACTTTGTATCAATTCAAAGTGAAGCTGCGCTAAGAAACCTGGCGACAAGTTATGCGTACGACAATCACCAAGAAGCTATTTCTCTGAGAAGTCATCCCGTGGAGATATCTAAAGCATTAAGAGAAGAAGTGCAAGATAGGTTAAATAAAGCCGGAGTTCACGTTGTAGAATCTCGCATAAGTCATTTAGCTTACGCACCTGAGATTGCTAGCGCAATGCTTCGAAGACAACAAGCAATGGCTATTATTGCAGCAAGAAAAACGATTGTAGAAGGTGCGGTTGGCATGGTAGGTATGGCGTTAGACAAGCTTTCGGAACAAGAGATCGTTGACTTGGATAATGAGCGAAGAGCGGCAATGGTCAGTAATTTGTTAGTAGTACTTTGTAGTGATGAGGCTGCTTCACCGGTTGTTAATGCGGGTAGCCTTTACTAAAAAACGAACCGTTATAGTAGAGTCCCTTTTGAAATTTAGCTCGACGAGTGCTCACCACCTCGTTGAGTTTGTTTATTGGAGAGTGAGTATGGCAAAAAAGGCTTATCCACTTAGAATTAATGAGGATATTCTTAATGCGATGCAACTTTGGGCGGAAGATGAGCTTCGTAGCGTTAATGCTCAAATTGAATACGTGCTGCGTGATGCACTAAGAAAATCGGGGCGCAGTAAGAAGCCGAATATTCGACCTCAAGAAATAGATGATGGCTAGACAGTTTTCAGCAAAGTAGCGCGTCGATTAAGGCTTAAAGCTATGGCTTTATTAATTGAGCTAGCGGCATTATTTTGTTGAGTCATATGCCTGAATCATGTATTTTGGGATAGCATGAGTTTTAGGGATTCTGCAGGCTATGCATTGAGTCACAAATTGAGGCGGTTCGTTCCTGTATGATGCTTCCCATATGCTCTATTTATCCGGAATAACCGTATAGGTAAATACTCCGTAAGCACAAAACCCTAATAATAAATAGCTTTAAGGAATAAGATGTCAGAGCCTATCACTTACTCAATCACTAACAGCGCTACCGTTTTTGGTATTCTCGCTTTTATTTTAGGTGTTATTTTTTATACCTATCGTAGTCAGAACGCCTATTTAAAGCGTTTTTACCAGTTTGTGCCCGCTTTATTGCTTTGTTATTTCATTCCGTCGCTACTGCATACTTTTCATATTGTGCCCTACAATTATCCCTGCCTAGATGTACTTAGTGGTGCAATTGATGCTGGTGCATCGGTTTTGGCTCAATGCCAAGCAGTTGCGGACCCTTCAGATACTAATATTGATGCGAGTGGTTCTCAAATTTACTACATTGCTTCGCGTTTTTTACTACCAGCCAGCTTGGTACTTTTGACCCTTAGTGTTGATTTTAAAAGAATCAAAGCGTTAGGGCCTAAAGCATTGATAATGTTCGGTACAGGCACACTGGGTATTGTGATTGGCGGCCCATTAGCGTTGCTAATAATGTCTGTTATTAACCCCGAGGTTGTCGCCGGAGATGTTTGGCGAGGAATGACAACGGTAGCTGGTAGCTGGATAGGTGGGGGAGCAAACCAAGCGGCAATGAAAGAAGTTTATGAAGTCTCTGGTAAGGTCTTCTCGAGTATGATTGCCGTAGACGTAATTATCGCCAATATTTGGATGGCTGTGTTGCTTTATATGGCGGCAAAGTCTAAAACTATTGATGCTAAAACTGGTGCAGATACTTCAGCGATTGAAGACCTTAAAGAAACCGTGGAAAAATTCAATCGAGACCACGCAAAAAATCCTGATTTAACCGATTTAATGCTAATCATAGCAATTGCCTTTGGGGCAACGGCGGTTGGACACGTGGTTGCGGATACAGTAGCTCCTTATATTGCCGCAAATTGGCCGGCGGCAGCGCAATATTCTTTAACCAGTAAGTTTTTCTGGATGATAGTCACTGTAACGACCCTCGGCTTGATATTTTCAACCACTCGGTTAAGAGAGTTTGAAGCGGTTGGTGCGTCCAAAGTTGGATCGGTGTTTATTTATTTGCTAGTGGCGGCAATTGGCTTGCATATGGATGTTTCAGCCATTTTAGAAAGACCTTGGCTGTTTGTTGTAGGCGCTATATGGATGTTAGTTCATGCTGGGCTAATGCTTACGGTAGCTAAACTTATTAAAGCGCCTGTTTTTTATATGGCTGTGGGAAGTCAGGCAAATGTCGGTGGCGCCGCATCAGCGCCAGTTGTGGCCTCTGCTTTTCACCCATCATTGGCGCCAGTAGGCGTGTTATTAGCGGTTCTAGGCTACGCGCTAGGAACCTATGCAGCCTATTTCTGTGGTCAGATTCTTATGAGGGTATCTGGCGTATAAACCTTGCTGGCTTGTGCCGTCGAGAAAAAAGTATTAATTTCTCAAAAATTTGATTTTTCTTCTTTAATAGAACTCGCTATTATAGGAGCACAGTGATGGACTAATCTATGTTGTATAGGGTCACTGTTTTTGGGTTTAGTCTTAGAAAAATAAGGAAAGCATCGCTTCAATGCTAAAGATTCAATTTAAAGATCGCAGAAAACCAGCAATGTGGCTGGTGGATTCAACGATACGCATCGGAAAAGATGCAAATTGCGATATAGTTGTCGATGAGTCAAGCGTCGATTCTGTTCACTGTGAAATAACTATTGCGCAAGATGAAATCGTACTGACTAATTTGAGTGAAACAAAAAGTATATTTATTAATGATATACCGGTTGTGAAAGCGCATTCCTTGAAGGCGTGGGACGTGATCAAAGTCGGCGCTTCCGAACTGGAAATCATTGACCCACTGCAGCAAAGAAGTACTCCACCTGAGCCAGTTCAGGCCAGCAAAACCGTGATAAGACCGGCAATTTCACCATGGATGCTAAAGGCTAACTCTTCACCGTTGGTAGGGCAGTTTTTCCAAGTAAATCATTCATTTACGATCGGTAGAGATGAAAAAGCCGATATAATGATACCGCTAAGTTTTATCTCCAGAACTCACGCTCGCTTGATGATAAAGAAGAATAAGCTCTTTATTGAAGATGCTAATTCATCAAATGGGACATTTGTTAACGATGAAAGAGTTAAATCTAGCGAATTACGTAACGACGATAACTTACGTCTAGATGAGTTTTCCTTTACTGTTGTAGGCCCTGCTACCCAGGAAGAAAGCAAGCCAAGAACGATGGTTAGAGAAAAAAAGGAGACTAAAGTAAAACCTAAAAATG
>CAJQOL010000072.1 GCA_905479925.1 uncultured Kangiellaceae bacterium
GAACGGATAACTCAGATACAAAAAGAAGCATCCAATTTAACGTTTGCTATAAGAGCCAATCGGTTACGAATTTTGGACGATGTAATAATTGGTGAAATTGATTTTGCACTTACGGTTAGCGATGATCAGCGAGCGGGACTCTATCGGCAGACTCTGACCAAGGAGAAATTTGTGGTCGTAGCGGGTGCCAATAATCCTATAACTAGAGATGAGCTAACGCTTGATACTTACTTGCAACAAAAGCATGGTAAGTTTTCATTTGTAGAATCAACCCGCGGGCATGTAGACGAAGCTCTCGACCAAATGGGGCTGCGAAGAGACATCCGTTTGTCGCTACCGACGTTTTTGCAAATTCCTCCTTTTTTAGCCGATACAGAGCTGTTATTTTCCGTACCTGAAAGTTTCGCAGTCTACTTACAAAGCCATTTCAAGGTAAAAATATTGCCGATTCCTTTTTCTACGCGGAAGCTGGAAATATTCTTGTACTGGCATGAACGGCAGCACCATAGTCAGTTACACCAGTGGTTAAGGCGAAGACTGCTTATTAGTGATACCTGCGATGCCAGTGATGTAAGTGCAACGTAAGAAAGCTCTTTTGTTTCTCTCAATAAACTCTTTGAGAAAATACAAAGTTACATTTGAAATTCGATCAGGTACTTCATCTTCTGTAGGCTGGAAACAATTCTAACTAGCTATTTTAAACGAACAATTTAGATAGGCCTATAGTTAACCTGTTTGACTTATGCTTAGCTGCTTGTTTTTGGAGAAGTCATGTTTAAATATTGGGTTAACTTTTTATTATTTATTCTCATCAGTTATAATCCATTCAACTTATCAGCAAAAACAGCGTTAGAGCCCGTTAGTGCGTCTATTACTATAACGCATAGCGCCAGCGATGAGTGGCTTGTAGATTATCGATTTAGTAAACCCATTGAGGCTATGATTGTTGGCCCTAAGGTAGTCGATTATCGTCAAACTAGCTGGCAGATATTAACACCAAATTTTGCTTTGATACAGCTCGATGACGGCGAAAAATTAATCTCAAAAACAGGAACTTTTTCTAACTTAAGAATAAAAGTCTCTCATTATTCTGATTTCGCCATGGACGATTATGCACCCTCAGCAAAATTTAGCGATGGGGGAGTTGCGCTATACACTGAGTTTCTTTTTGGTGATGTGGTTGCCGCTGGTTTGTTACATAAACTTAACCCTTCCCTTGAGTTCAAAACAAAATTAAATGAACATATTATTACTCACGCGAAAATTAACGATGGTAGGGGAGTGTATACTTATTTTGGTCCGCAAAAGATGAAACGCTCTGGGGATGTTGACTTGATCGTTGATCCCAACATGCCGAAATGGCTCGAGGATAGTTTTAATAAAGTCGTACCTTTAGTTTCCAAAATATACTCACAGCGTTTAAACCGCACCCTAACATCTCCTCCCCAAGTCATGTTAAGTGCCGGTGATATTGATAGCATCGATAGTTTTAGTGTAAAGGGCGGAGCTAAGAATAACCAGCTGGTTATGATTTACAAAGGTAAAGGTCTATTGGAGCCTTCTGCGGAAAAACAACATATGCTGGAACGATTGATTGCCCATGAAATGGCTCACCTATGGCAGCAGGATGTTCATAATGGTGGCATGAGTGCAGAGGAACCTTGGATCCATGAAGGTGGCGCAGAAGCGCTGGCGGTTGCTGCGTTGGTAGCGGCAAATTTATGGGAAAAAGACTATTTTGAGAAGTATTCTCGTTATTATACTAAGCGATGCAATGATATTTTAGGTGAGCAAACACTAAAAGCTAAAATAGAACAAGGAAATTGGGACGCCGTTTATGCCTGTGGTTTTAGCTATTTTGCACAATCGGATGCAGAACTTTTTGAACTTTGGTCTTATTTGATTTCGAGTGCGGACCATTCTGGTAAACACTTCTCGAGTGAGATGTTAGAACAGTTCCTTGCTAAGGAAAAATAATAAGCTGGGTATTTAGTTGAATAAACAAAGTAAAGTTACTTTCTCCGGTTTAATTAAAGTTGTTGCGGTATTTACCGCTGTACTAAGTGCTGTGTCTTGTCTAACGTTTTTCTCGACGCAAGTAAGTGAAACCTTACAAACCGAAACAAGCTGGTTCGATGAGCACTTTTGGTTTTTGGCTTTAACAAATCATTTTAAATTCCAGTATTTTCTGAGCTCGGTAGTTCTTAGCATTCTATTTTTTCTGCTTCGAGAATTTAAATATACCGCTGTCATGATTCTGGTCGTTTGTCTAAATACGGTTTATATTCTGCCTTGGTACTTTGAATTTGACGCTGGTGGTTCTTTTGATGTTCCTAGTTCGGCTAATTCGGCTGGTTCGATTAGTTCTTCAAAAACGATGGCCACGATTAAGTTAGTTCATAGTAATGTTCAAAGTCAAAATTCTAACTATCAATCTCTGCAAGAATTAATAAAGAAAGAATCGCCTGATATTTTTGTTGCTCAAGAAATTAACCAGCGCTGGCTCAGTCAGTTGAAATCAATAGAGGATGTTTTACCTTTTACTATAATCAGAACAAGGGAAGACAATTTTGGAATAGCTTTATTTAGTAAGTACCCGCTGGATAGCGCCGAGTTTATCTATTATGGTGGTGCAACTGTTCCAAGTATTAAAGTCTCTTTTACCGTCGCCGAACGTCAAGTAACTTTAATTACTAGCCACCCGTTACCTCCAATAAATAGGGCCTATTTTGATTCCCGCAATTCGCAATTATCAGCAATCTCTTTTGAGACTAAAGCTGTTCAAACACCTCTAATTCTAATTGGTGATTTTAACGTGACTATGTGGTCGAAATATTACGATGTGCTCGAGGCTGATGGGAAATTGGTTAATACGAGGAAAGGCTTAGGTTTACAGCCGTCCTGGCCAACTAGCCTCTTGCCTATGATGATACCAATCGACCACTGTTTGATTTCTGAAGATTTTGTTGTTTTAAAAATGTCCGTCGGTCCTAATGTCGGTTCCGATCATCTGCCGCTTATTGTGACGCTTGGGTTGCGGGGCTAAGTAGCGGGTTTAGGAGTTGTTCTCTACCTAATATTTGAAATGTTGAGGGTGTTATCTCTTTAAAGAGATAAAGTTCGGGGTTACGCCAAAATTAGGCGTAAGACCAGTAAGACCAGTAAGACCCTACGTCAATTAAGGATAAGTTAATGCGTAATTTGGGTAATTTTCACTAAAAAACTAGTAACTATTTCGGATTTTTTAGTTTTTGAGAGGTGTTAGCATGTCCCATCCTGGGTCAAGTGACGAGCCGGGTCAGCTTGTTTGTGGGTATACCAAACAAAATATCTAAAGTATTAATAGGAATCCAACAATGAAAAAAGTGACTACATTAGGTCTTGTTGCTTTAAGTAGTGTTGCAATAATTGCTAACGCAGCGGACAAACGCGATTCAAATATCAGTGTTATCCAATCTGCTCCCGTTAAGGTGACAAAACCTTTACGTGAACTAGCAAAGCCACTACCTAAACTTAGCAAAGAAAGAAAACATAAATTATTGGTATCAGGTGATTTTGTGCCTGGTAATGGCAGCGACAGAGAGATTCCAAATCGCTTTCCGGAAAAAGATAGAGACTATTCTCAACCTAAAGATTTTGTTGATGGTGTAGCACAAACAAGTCTAAAACAGAGTGAATACCGCAGAATGGCGCCAGACTTAGGCGTTAGTTTTGACGGTTTAGGAAACGTTACAGGTTCCGTTCCACCGGATACAAACGGTGACGTTGGTCCAAATCATTACGTTCAAACCGTAAATGTTGCAATGGCAATTTGGGATAAAGAAGGTAATGAACTTCTTGCACCAACCGCAATTAGTGACTTATGGACTGGTTTCGGTGGTATTTGTGAAACTAATGATAACGGTGACCCGATTGTTCTTTATGATAGCGCAGCTGACCGTTGGTTGATTTCACAATTTGCTTTTGAAAGTGGATTTACGAACAACCATCAATGTATCGCTATATCGCAAACTGGCGATCCTACCGGTGCATACTTCCTTTATGATTTCCTTTATGACAATGTGAAATTTAATGACTATCCTCACTTCGGTGTTTGGACGGATGGTTATTACATGGGTGTAAACCAATTTAGCCCCAACTTCTCTGGTGGTGGTGTGGTTGCATATGAAAGAGACGCAATGCTAGTTGGAGCGCCTGCGCAACAAGTTAAGTTCGATATGGAAGGTTCTACACCTGAAGTATTTACGCCAATGCCTTTAGATATGGACGGTTTGTTACCGCCTCCGGCAGACGCTAAAGAATATTTTATTTGGTCTGATCTTAATACTTTGGACAACCTACAAGTATGGGAGTTTGACGTAAACTGGGATAGCCCTGAGCTTTCGACTTTTGCGCCAATTACTGCGATTCCGGTTACACCTTACGGTAGTGCTCCGGCGATTACGCAGCCAAATGGCAGCTCGCTTGATTCTTTAAGTATTCGTTCTATGTTTAGAGCGGCTTATCGTAATTTAGATGGCCAAGGTAAAATAGTATTTACACATAATATTGCAGCACCTGCTGGTCAAGGTGAAACAGCGTTACGTTGGTACGAAATTGACGTTGACCAAGTTGCAGGAACTGCTACTTTAACCCATGAAGGTACTTTTGCTCCTGACCAAGAATCTCGTTGGATGGGCTCTGGTGCAATGGATGTTAACGGTAACGTCGCATTCGGTTATAGCATAGCAAGTCCTAATATGGAGCCTTCGATTGCTGCTGCAACTCGTTTAGCGACAGATCCAGCAAATACATTAACAGATGAAGTTATGCTTCACGTTGGTGAAGCTTCTCAATCGGGCGCTACTCGTTGGGGTGATTACTCTAGCTTGAGCATTGACCCTGTTGATGACTGTACTTTCTGGTTTACTACTGAGTATTACAAAACAGCTAACGCAAACTCAACTGGCTGGTCTACTCGAATTGCAAGCTTTAAGGTCCCTTCTTGTGTAGCAGGCCCACGTGGTGAAATTTCAGGCCAAGTGACTGATTCAGCTACTGGCGAAGCGATTCCTTTTGCAACTGTTTCCGCTGGATTGGTTTCAACCAAAGCTGACGCAGAC
>CAJQOL010000073.1 GCA_905479925.1 uncultured Kangiellaceae bacterium
ACGAGTCGATCTATGCGTATAATTATTATCGACCTCACCTGAGCCTAGGAATGAAAACACCGAATGAGGTACACAAAAAAGCCCACTGATAACTCAGCAGGCTTTCTATTAAAACCGTCAACATATTTTAGGACGGGACAAATAACTAGGCAATTTAAATTCAAACAACGAGAATCACAACAGACTATTTGTTCAAGTAAGGATATGGGAAGTAAAGAAGTAAAGAAGAAAAACAGTAACGAACAACCGTTTATAGGCCAATCACTGCTGTTGATAATAAAGTCTAAAATTAATAGCCTTTAATTGAATAATCGACGGTGAACTCTATGTTGTCTATTCTATGCACGACGGTTTCAATGCGACCATCCGCAAACAAGTTCAAGTAACGATAACCTGGCGCTTTTTTATCCGCAGAAAAATCAACTGAACCTGGCGTAAATTGAACACAACTTGACGGGCTCGCAATCCACTCAACACCATTAATAACTTCGTGAAACTCTTGGTGAACGTGTCCCCACAAAACACCTCTTACGTGTTTATGCTTATCGATGACTTCTGAAAATTCTTCTCTATTTTTTAAACCTATCCCATCTAACCAAGTGCTGCCAACATCAGTCGGTTGGTGGTGCAGCACCACTAAAGTATGGCGGTCAGTATGGCGAGCTAACGCTTTTTCTAGAAATGAAAGCTGGGAATCACTCAGGTGACCATGAACCTTTCGGGCTACCGATGAATCTAGTAAGATAATTTGCCACTTGCCTACTAGCAGATGTTTAGCGGCCATCACTATGCCGTTTGAAAGATACATTTCCATTGTATCCGGATTATCGTGATTTCCCGCCACCCAGAAACTGGGAATAGACATTTCCATAAAATAGTCGGCTAAGTATTTATAGGCTTCAGGAGATGAGTCTTGAGCGAGATCACCGGTTGCAAGAAGAAAATCCGGTCGCCATTCTTCCTTTAATACTCGCTCACAAACCGCTTCAAAACTTTCACGAGTATTTAAACCTAACAAACACCCTTCAGGATCAGAAAAAATATGACTATCGGTGACCTGAGCAATACGCACTACGTCCATTCGAGATGGTACTAGCTCGTAAGGTAAGTTTTCTATATTGTTTTCCATTCTATATAGCCCGTTTTAGTACATAGATAAACAACGTTGTGTTTGCTTGTCTGTCGCCTTTTTCATTAACTTTAGCTCTCTAAGCTCATTTGACGACAATCGGTGAGGCAAAATTTTATACTTTCACCCAAAAACCGGTTCAATTGGCGTTTCTCATCGGTTTGCTCTGCCTTCAAGGCATTACCTTTATTTTTTGGCTTTAATGCTTTCGGCCCTACTTGATCCATAACTTCAACGAGTTTTGCGTCATGGTATACCCGTGCCATTAAGTTCATTGTGCCGCGGAACTCATCGTTTAAGGGGTAAAGCTTTACAAAAAATGTGGTGGTGTATTTAGCTTTATCTATTAACCTAAACTGGATTTGTTGGCCAGCACTAGCTTCAAAACAAAACCCTTCATTTAAGTTACTCGCTTTCTCTTGATTACTCTTAATATTTAAAAATGGAAATAATTTGAGCATCAATAAATAATTAACTTCGCACTGAGAGATAAACTCATCTAAATTAGGAGTGTAATTGGCTGCGCTTTTCATTGCCTAAATTTAAAACCTCTATTCTCAGCAGCTTGCACCACGATACTAACAACATCAACTGCTTGGCTATCTAGCCATATACCTGCTATTTGACTATTGTTGGAGCAACCAATTCACTTAATTAAGTAAATATTAGTCTAAATCACTGTTCGAATTCGATAAATAGTTGTTAAATATCATATTTTTCATCAAATTATCACTTATTTTGTGAACAAATCATACTTTTAAGGCCATCAAGTCATACTTTAAGACCATAAGGGCGCTTTGGTAAGGCGCATTAATTTGAGCCATTGAAAGGCAATGATGCTCATAGCATTGTTTATTTTGCCTGAATCAAGCCAGTTAAGAGCCTCATCAACGGCGACACAATGAACCTTTATATCCTCATTTTCCTCTTCGAGCCCAGCAAATTTTGGTACATTTTGGCTGTCTATTTCACCGATAAAGAGCCATATACGCTCAGTCGTTCCCCCAGGGCTAACGAGATAGTCACATATTTTACGAACACGCATAACCTCAGTGCCCGACTCTTCATAAGCCTCTCGGACAACCACCTCCTCCGGGCTTTCATTTGGCTCAACAATACCAGCTACCGTCTCCATCAGCCATGGATTTAGCTCGGTGCCAATGGCTCCGGGGCGGAACTGCTCTACCAAAACAAGTTTATCTCTTTGCTCATCCAGTAATAGAATCGCTGCAGCATTACCGCGCTCAAAGATCTCCCTAGTATAGGGTTTACTATATCCACCTCCAAACAGCTCATTTGTAATGGTGTAGCGGTTAAGTTGGAAAAAGCCTTTATAAAGGTTTTCTTTGCTCGAAATTTTATAATCCATAGGTTGGCCTAAGTAGATGAGGTTGTTGTCATTCAGTGTAGTGATTATTCGCTAAATAATCTTCGCATTAACTCCTTGATTATTGGTAATATTAGCTCCGCTAAGGCAGAATGACCAGAACGTGACTTAGGAGAAGAACAATAATGAATCTTGAACAAGCTCGCTTTAATATGATTGAACAACAAATTAAACCCTGGAAAGTTTTTGACGAGCAATTATTAGGCGCAATGTCCAGCTTACCTCGAGAGCTTTTTTTGCAAGAAGAACAAAGAGGCCTCGCTTACGCAGATATAGGTATACCACTAGGTCATAAGCAGGCTATGTTAGCGCCAAGAGAGCTTGCGCGAATAATACAAGCTCTAGAACTTAGTAAAGATGACAAAGTTCTCGATATTGGAACCGGTAGCGGTTACTCCAGTGCGTTATTATCAAAGTTATGCAAACAGGTATTTAGCGTCGAGATCATCGCTGATTTTGTAAAACGTTCACAGAAGATCCACAAAAAACTAGCCATTCAAAATGTAATGATTGAAGAAGGCGATGCCTGTGACGGTTGGATGGCTCACGCTCCGTATGATGCAATCTTGGTTTCTTCGGCCTTACCCGCTCTATCTGATAACTTTAAACGTAATATAAACAAACAGGGAAGAGTAGCCTGTATTTTAGAAAGAGAAGTTGGCCTAGAGGCGGTAATAGCAACCTTAGATGAGCATCAAGACTGGAATTACGAAGTATTGTTTCCAATCAATGCCAAAAAAATGATCAACGCAGATGTAACTAACACCTTCGTTTTCTAATTCTTTTCTCTCCGCTACAAATAAATGGTTGGAATAACGCTGCATCTAATACGTTGATAATTCGTTATTTTACATATCCATTTACAAATTGAGCACTTTTATAATAATTTACCGTGAGGCGTAATTGTCTAGGTGAGTTACAATACCAACACACCTACTATTGGTCTTGTTAGAGATCAATAGCCATTGGCTTATGGATAGCCGGTGAAGAATAAACAGCATAATGACTAAAAGGTACTAAAATGAAAAAACCATTCAAAATCGCTTTAGGCGCTTTATTGATTGCCTCTACATTCCAAACTCAAGCGGACAATCTTCTGGATGTTTACCGGCTAGCGCAGGATAGCGATCCAACCTTTTTAGCCAGTGAAGCTGGTACAAGAGCTACGAGTGAACGAGTCAATCAGAGTATGGCAGGGCTGCTTCCTCAAATAAGTGGTTCCGCAAGCTACACGAGCTCTTCCAATGAGTCAGGTAGCACCTCTACGAGCCTATTTACCCCTTTAAACCCAGCAATTCCAGCTGAAGTTATAAGTAATTCTTCATCAAGCGAGAGCGATACGACAACCACCCGGTTTGGCATAAACCTTTCCCAAGAAATATACAACCACACAACTTGGTTAAACCTTGCGCAAGCGGAAAAACGAGAACTACAGGCGAAAATCAATCATGAAGGCCAAAAGCAATCACTGATAGTTCGAGCTGCTGAAGCTTATTTTAACGTTTTAGCCGCCCAAGACAGTGTTGATTTTTCCAAAGCTGAAACCGAAGCGGTATCCAAAGAGCTTGCGCAAACTAAACAACGTTTTGATGTTGGTTTGATTGCCATTACCGATGTTCATGAAGCGCAATCGCGATATGACTTAGCAATCGCAAATCAGATATCAGCACAGAATGCGTTAGATAATATGCACGAGTTATTGCAACAAATTACCGGGCAATACCATTATGACCTATTGCAGTTAAAGCCAGAGATTCAACTAAAAAATCCTATGCCTTCTGATATAAAGCAGTGGGTTAAACAGGCGGAAGGAAATAATATAAACATCAAAGCTTCTGGGATTGGCCTTGATATTGCCAAGCGCAGTATCTCGTTGTCACAATCTGGTCACCTTCCTACCGTTAGTTTAAGAGCAAGCTATAGCGATAGCGATAGTGATACAGACTCTCCAACTAGCCCCATTTTTGACGAAGCCGGTGTGCCTGTAGGGGTTGCATCTGATATTACGAGAAATAGTGAGCAGTCGGGCTCTTCAGTTTCATTGAATCTAGAAGTACCAATTTTTTCCGGTGGAAGAACCAATTCGCAAGTTAAAGAAGCACAACATTTATATTTGCAATCAGCTCATAACTTAGAAGCTGAGAGACGTCGAGCTGTAAGCCTGACACGTAGCTCCTATTTAGGTGTTATTGCTGCGGTAAGTTCTGTAAACGCTTTGAAACAAGCGGTTATTTCATCAGAGAAATCTTTAGAGGCAACTCAAGCAGGCTTTGAAGTGGGAACTAGAACTATTGTTGATGTACTTCAGCAGACGCAAATCTTATTTAACTCAAAGCGTCAATACGCACGAGCGCGATATGACTACGTTATCAATACCCTTAAGCTAAAACAGGCTACAGGTATGCTCACTGTAGAAGATCTTTCTAAAGTTAACTCTCTATTACGTTAATCGTTTTTAGTGGCCTCTTTTCTCTTTAAGAGTTTAGAGGCCGTAACCTCTCCCGCTTCACAGTTTATAAAGCCATTCTGCATTTCTCTAGCAACCCTTAATTGATTCACTTATAATCTCTGCCTATTATCAAATGATTGAAACTCCGCGTTTTGGCTAGGCTAGTTTAATGGCAAAAAAGAAGAAAAAAACTCCCGATAACACTATTGCTCAAAATCGACGAGCAAGGCACGACTATATCTTGGGAGAAACATTTGAGGCCGGAATGGCATTGCTTGGCTGGGAAGTTAAAGCTATGAGAGAGTCGAATGTGACTCTTACAGAGGCATACATTCAATTGCACAATGGTGAGGCTTGGCTTTACGGCTGCCATATTTCGCCATTAAAAACGACCTCCACCCACAATATCATTGAACCTACACGGAATCGAAAACTATTATTACACGCAAAAGAGCTCTATAAGCTGCATGACGCTATGCAAAGGGGTGGTCAAACGATCGTACCACTAGCGCTCTATTGGGTACGAAACCTGATCAAGCTAAAGATAGCGACCGCAAAAGGTAAAAAGCTCCATGATAAACGCGCCGCAGACAAGGCAAAAGAATGGGAAAAAGATAAAAGCCGAATTCTAAAGGAAAGTCGTGGTTAATATGTGCAGTTACAGCTATAAAAAAAGCTCGTATCTATTAACCCTGTTACTCACTTGCTTTATGTTGGCATCCTGCCAATCGATAATTTCAAGCAACCCTGAACAAGTCCAAATTGATGACTTAAGCCTACAATCCGCTAAAAACCAATCTAAAGCTTTAAAGTACGCCATACAGCTACTCGAAAACGGCAGCTTTGACCAAGCCGACCAAATAATTTCACAGGTCATACGTATTAATAGTTCTAATAAGTTGGCGCTAACTCTAAACGAACAACTGCATAAAAGTAGTCAACAGCTTTTTAAAACATCAAGAACAACCAAGTACAAAGTAAAGCGCGGAGATTCTCTTGGCAGTATTGCCAAAATATGGCTAGGGGACTCCATTTATTTTGTGAGCCTTGCTCGCCTTAACCAAATTGATAATCCGGCAAAAATAGAACCCGGTCTAGAGTTAACACTTCCCGTTATATCAACCAGTCCACTCGTTAGAAAAGAAAATCAACGCTCACAGGCCAATCTAAAACTATTACAAGGCTATATCGAAAAGCAAAAGTGGCTAAAAGCTATCGAGCGTATGAACGATATTTACGTGGTTGAACAAGATAAAGAAAAGCTAGTAAACAAACACAAAATAGCACTAGAGGAACTTGCTAACTCTCGTGTGTCTATTGGTGAAAAACGAGCTATGCTCCAACAAGTAACAAAAATTGAAAAAAACTCTATCAGGGTTTATCTGAAAGAAAACTACTATCATTTTTTAAACTCACAGCATTATGTCGTATTGCTTAAGGAGTTTAATTTGCTGTTTCAAGATAAAGCTTACTACGAAGCTGCAGATAAATTGATAAAAGCAAAAACTCTCCCACAAGAATTTCAGAATAACACTTCTGAAGAGCGAGAGTCTGAACTTATCCAGCTGATTCACAAGGACGCTATTTTACTCAAAAAAAATCGAAAGCTTGAGCAAGCAGCAAATAGCTGGAAAAAAATTCTAACGTTACAACCATCACATCAACTCGCACAAAAATATTATCAGCGCACCACCAAGCTGCTAGAAAAATTGAAGTCTCTAAACTAACATTATGGAAAAAATTTGTCGTAGCGCCCTTATCCCCTATTCTGCAAAACAGATGTTCGACTTAGTTGATGACATTGACAGCTACCCTAGCTTTGTTCCCTATTGCCAAGGTAGTAAAACAATTGAACGAAGTGATACCCAAGTAACAGCTGAACTTCAGGTAGCAAAGAGCGGGATCGCGAAGGCCTTTACCACACGAAACGCATTAACACCGTCAGAAAAAATTGAAATGACTCTCGTTGATGGGCCGTTTAATCATTTGATGGGTGGCTGGAATTTTATAGCGCTATCAGAGGATGCTTGTAAAATTGAGCTAGTACTAGAGTTTGAGTTTAAGAACAAACTCGCTAAATTGGCTTTTTCTGGCTTATTTCACAAATTAATCGACTCAATGGTTAAAGCCTTTACCGATAGAGCGAGTGTGGTCTATGGAAAATGATTCTGAGGCGCTCATTACCATTGAAGTAATCTACGCGCTCCCAAATGAACAAGAGCTTATAACGCTGCGGCTAAGCGCTGATTGCTCTGTTGAAGAAGCGATTTATCAATCAAAGGTACTGTCTCGCTATCCAGAAATAGACTTGAATATCAATAAAATAGGAATCTTCGGTAAAACCTGCCAGTTAACGGATAGTCTTTACCATAATGATCGAATTGAAATATATCGACCGTTAGTTGCCGATCCGAAAGAAGCGAGAAAAAATAGAGCTAAGAAATAGAGCCAGTAAATAGAACTAAAAAATAAAACTGAAAAATAAAACTAAAAAGATATACCAAAAGTAGTACTAACACTTAATTCCAATACGACCCGAAAATTAGAGTTTTACAGCTGGAAACTTATACACTAGAAAAAACCATTGAAAGACTCTCTAAAAAGGCCTCAATAGTAACCCACTAGTCGTAACAATTATTTCATATTCTTTATTTTGTTTGGCGGAAACAAAACTCGCGGAGCCATGCTCCACATCGAGCAAAAACGAAAGGTGCTCATATTGCTCGCGCCAAGACGCTAAATCTTGTTTATTCCCCTCTCCAATTGAGTGAACACTTACCGGGTTGCTTTTTTCCTCTTCGAGCTTTAAGTAGCGTCCTCTAATTCTGTCCAACCGATAACCACTTTTTAATCCTAGAATATTGGACCAAGGTTTCCATTTTAAAATATTTGCTTCAACCATTACCTCGTCACCACTTAGTTCGAACTTAAATGATTCATTATCGTTGAGTGTAATGAAGGCATTAAACGACTGATGAGAAACCGGTTGAATAACCAACATGCCTATTTTTTCTTCATGGGTAAGACCTTGGTAACCCTGTGTGCCAACAACAATAAGCGAAAGAAATCCACCGGTTACCGAGAAAAACAATAGGCCTATAAATTTTGAAGAACAAGACATTAACTTTAACTTCTTCAATTGTCTGATAAACCCAATCGTATAAAAGAAGGTTAGTAAAAATGAAAGTCCTGCGGCAACAAGTATAAAGTTAATATAGTCACTGATAGGCATCATGATCAATTATCCTCTTTGAGATTAAGTTCAACAGTATCGACAGAACGCTGATCTGAGGAACTAGTCTTTACAATCGGCAACTGCACTGATTGAGTATCGCGATCTTTTGAAGCGCTTCCATCGATTAACTTCTCAAGAAAACCCGCTAACTGATTAAAAGCCGAGAAAACACCTTGTGCCTCAGTATTGCGAGCGTTAAAAATACGAACATCAGTTCTACCAGCGGCCATTCTGGTTAATCCAGCAGTTATGCGACGGTAGTCTTTGCCTGTTTTTGACGCGAGAATCAATGTAGCAACGGATACAACAAGTAGCGTTACAAGCATAACCGAGAGCATTGTAATCAATGTTCTTTTTCCTGCATCATTGATCGAGTTGGCGGAATAGGAAAGTAAAAGAGTTCCCACTCTTTTATCGCCATAGTTAATTGGCATTATTACATCAAATAGTGTCGTATTTTCAAGGTCTTTATTATTATAGATTTGCGTGCTGTCGATTTCTTTAAGTAGCTCCGTTTGTTTTATCTGATGCTCATCAAGTAACACACCTTCGCGCAGGTATTTTGCTAGAACAACTCCTTTAGTATCACGAATGGTTATTCGGACAACCTGGGGGTTAGCAGCATTTTCCGCCACCAAGGCATCTAAACCTACCTTGTCAGCCAACACGATAGACTCACTACTTTGGTAAGCAACCATTTTTCCCACTGAGTGACCGTATTCATAAATGATATTAGACAAAAGGCGTTGCTGAACAATATGAACAACGAGCAGGCCTATACTCATGGCAACGAAAACACTACCGGCCATGGTAATTGTCCACCGACTCGTTAATGATTTAAAATGACTTGCCTTATTTTCCTTTGACTTAAGCAGTTTATTGGAAATACTGCGAAGTTCAGACTGCAACTGAAACGCTGTTTGAAATCTTTTACTCTTTCTTTTTTGTAATAATCGTCGCACCAAATCTTTGAGTTCGTCGGCGACAAGTTCATCATCAATATTTAACTCTGGCTGTCTACTCTTAATAATTTGCCTAAACAGATTACCTAAATCATCGGATACAAACGGTGGCAAACCCGCAAGCATTCGATAAATAAGAACTCCCATTGAGTACAGATCAGAGCGACTATCAACTTTCTTGCCTAAAAGTTGCTCGGGAGACATGTACTCTGGTGTTCCAAGCACTTTATTTTCAACATCCTTCTGTTCAGAAAACTGACTGTCTAACAACGCAATACCGTAGTCCATGAGTTTGATAGATTTACGATCTTTTAATACTAAGATATTGCCGGGTTTAATATCCCGATGAATAACACCATTTTGATGAGAATAAGCGAGCGCAGCAGCAAGTTGAGAGGCAATTTGTAAAGTTGATTTTACCGACAAGACCGCTTTTTTCTTTAGCACGGCTTCTAAAGTGGTTCCTTCAAGCAATTCCATAGCAATATAGGTTTTAGAGTCAGAAGACTCTACATCGAAAACCGTTACAATATTAGGGTGAGTTAACTGCGCTGCTAACCGCGCTTCTCGAATAAAACTTTCGCGGTAACGTTTATTTCGTGACAACTGCTCCTTTAAAACTTTTACCGCGATAAAACGGTCCAGTTGAGGATCATAGGCTCGGTAAACAATTGCAGTTGCTCCTCGACCTACTTCATCGAGTATTTTATACCTTCCGAGCATTTTTGGTCGTTGTTCAGCGAGTAATTCAGCAGGCTGCTCACTTACTTCGCTTTCAGATTGGATCGCATTACGGACAGAATTTAATGCTTCATTCTGCATTTTAGAATAAGGAATAGGCTAACGCCGCTAAAGCGATGACTAGAACAACAATTACGATGACTAAATTATTTGAACTGCCGCTACTCGACTCCTGAGTCTCTTCTTCAACTTTTGAGAAAACAAACTCTGAACCAGCGAAACCGATCATATCCCCTTCGACAATCACTTTTTCTGCTATTTTTTCAGAATTAACAAAAGTCCCGTTTGAAGACAATAAATTAAGCACCTTCCAATGTTCACCATCTTTAATAATTTGAGCATGCATTGAAGAGACGCTCGCATCTGTAAGCACAATATCGCTATTAGGTCGTCTACCAATCTCAATTTTATTTTTATTCATGACAAATTGTTGACCAATGACATCATTGCTAATACCAATAAGAGCTGGCAAATTAGCATCTGGTGAGCGCGACTCAATAATTTCTTTGGCGATCATTTTGTTGACGTCATTCACTTCAAAAACTTGAGTTCCTTGGGGACCGGTTTTACTGGTATTATTATTGTTGTCTACCATGTTAACTCCTAAGTAATCAATATTTCACTAGTACTAACTGCATTGTAAACTTGCAGTTATCTGCCTAGCAGCTCTTTAATTTTTTGAATAAAATTCAGTGGTTTCTTTAGCGGTGACTCTATGATGATGACACTGATATTGTCTCGACCGCCTGCTTTCTTTGCTAGCTCAATTAAGTGGTTAGTTTTATCCGCAAGGCTTGCATTTGAACGCATTATTTTTGCAATCATGTCATCGCTGACTTCATCGCTTAAGCCATCGCTGCAAAGTAGTAGCTGTTGGCCTCCGTCCCAATGACTCTCAAAGCTATCAACTTTGACCTCCGAAATTTCGGTAGATCCCAAGCACTGGGTTATCATGTGCCTTTGGGGATGAGTCATGGCATCTTTTTCACTAATAAGGCCAGCATTAATCAGCCTAACCATTAGCGAGTGATCTTCCGTGATTTGATTTAGCTTGGATAGTCGTTCATCCCAAAGATAAACTCGGCTATCGCCAACCCAAGCGACTTTATAGCGGTCGTTTGAAGTACTAACCGCAACAACCGTCGTTCCCATTCCAGTCTTAGCGGTATCGCTTTGGCCAGCATTAAGAATGGCTTTATGAGCAGCTTGAATCGAATCTTCCAATTCTTCGGACTGCTCTGATTGTGACGTTATTACATCAATAGCTAAGGCAGAAGCCACTTCACCGCAAGCGTGTCCCCCCATCCCATCGGCAACCACCCAAAGCCCTTGGCTGGCGAAGATACTATCTTCATTTAGCTCTCGAACACAGCCAACATCAGTTGCTTGCGCAAACTCATATTGCTTTTCGGTCAATTGCTCCATAGCTACCCTAGAATTAAGAAACGGTAAGAAACTGAGGCGAAAATCCACGATAACATCGCATATAAAGCGAATTAGGAATAGTCTAGCCAAATTAAGTGTGGCATAATTCCAATGTACTTTCGAGTATTTATTCCTCACTAAATCAATATTTTAGCACTAGTTCAAACTATTTCTAGCTAACGACCGCTTTAATTTGATTGAGGTATCCTGGGGGCGACTTGGCTTCGACGAGGATTACAAAACTCAAGGTGCATGCCGAGGTGTCAGCGAACCTCGTACCCACTAGCTGAAACACTATAGTTGCAAACGATAACAACTACGCTTTAGCCGCTTAGGCTAACTGTTGCTACTGAGCGTCACCGGTAGGTAGTTCAACAGTCATATACGGAGACTCGCGGGTAAGGATGTTTGTTCCCCAACCGTTAAAACTAAACAAACTCGTTTCTAGCATCCTGTTAGCCGGATCTGTTAGAGATTAAGATATAGACTAACTAAGCATGTAGTACCAAGAGCAGCGGATTCGCGGACGGGGGTTCGATCCCCCCCGCCTCCACCAAATAAATAAGCCTCATCTTTTGATGGGGCTTTTTTATAGCTTATGTCCCGTCCTGAAATAAGTTGACACTTTGGAGACTTATTATGGATTACCCTACGATCACAGAGAAAAGACGCTCTCAGAAAGATTATTCATTGGCTTTTAAACTGTCACTTGTCGAACAAGTTGAAAAAGGCCAGTT
>CAJQOL010000074.1 GCA_905479925.1 uncultured Kangiellaceae bacterium
AGGCGCGCAAGCGATCAAGGTGAAGGAGAGGATGAGTTTAGTTTTCAAGTAACTAATGAAGAATACATGAATATCCTCTTTGAGGACCTAGAGCTACCTAATCTAAAGAAAAACAAACTAAAAAAGCTGGTCAACTACAAAACGGTTCGTTCTGGCTTTAATACCGAAGGAACCCCCTCAAACATTGATATCATTCGCTCACTTAAAGGTTCTTTAGCAAGGCGCTTTGCGATGCAGGCACCGCTCAAGAAAAAGCTCATAAAAAAAGAAAAACAGCTAGTAAAAATCAGCAAAAAACTTGATGGCGATACGACAAAGAGTATTGAGGAGCTCACTGAAGAAAAAAAAGGATTAATCTCTGATATTGAAGAACTACAAAAACGTATTAAGAAAATACCCTATCTAGATAGTTTTGATTTACGCTATAAGAACTTTTCAAAACTGCCGCAACCAACGACCAACGCTGTCATGTTTTGCTTGATGGATGTATCCGGTTCTATGGACCAACAAACCAAAGAAATGGCGAAGCGCTTCTTTATACTGCTGTATCTTTTCCTAAAGCGCACCTATAAGGATGTAGAGGTTGTGTTTATCAGACACCATACCCAAGCAACCGAAGTTGATGAAGAGACCTTTTTTTATGCCAAGGAAACCGGTGGCACTATCGTTTCAAGCGCTCTATATTTAATGCAAGATATTATCGCCGATCGCTACAATCCTAGCGATTGGAATATTTATGCCGCTCAAGCGTCAGACGGTGATAACTGGAACAATGATTCGAGTACCTGCCAGCAACTATTAGATAATACCTTATTGCAGCAGCTACGCTATTTTACCTATGTTGAAATTACTGATAGAGAGCCACAAAACCTTTGGCACCAATATCAAAAACTGCAGCAAACTCATTCTAATTTTGCAATGCAGAACATTACTCAGCAAAGTGATATTTATCCGGTATTTCGGGAATTTTTTAAAAAGCAGTCGGCACCTGCTTCTTCGCTTGTTGGCCCTAGTTAAGGAGTAAAATAGTGGCAAAAAATAAACCCATTTCACAAGGTGCCGATTGGACTCCAGAATTAATTAATGAATATTATGTCGCTATTGAAGCTATCGCTGCTGATTTTCGATTAGACACCTACCCTAACCAGCTAGAAATAATATCTGCAGAACAAATGCTTGATGCGTATGCGAGCGTAGGGATGCCGATTGGTTATAATCACTGGTCGTTTGGCAAACACTTTATTGCCAATGAACAACAATACCGGCGAGGACACATGGGACTCGCTTATGAAATTGTTATTAACTCCAGCCCTTGCATTGCTTATCTTATGGAAGAAAACAGCATAACCATGCAGGCGCTAGTCATGGCGCATGCCTGTTTCGGACATAATTCCTTCTTTAAAGGAAACTACCTTTTTAAGGCTTGGACAGACGCCGAAGCAATTATTGACTACTTGGTATTTGCTAAGCGTTATATTAGCGACTGCGAACAAAAATACGGTATTGATGAAGTTGAATCGGTATTGGATTCTTGTCACGCGTTAATGAATTTTGGAGTCGATCGATATAAACGACCCTACCCTATTTCAATGCGTGAAGAGCAGCAACAACAAAAAGACCGTGAAGCATTCTTGCAGTCTCAAGTTAACGAGTTGTGGAATACAATTCCTCGCCAAACGGATGCTAACCAAGCCGAGGAAAAATTTCGATTCCCTAACGAACCCCAGGAAAACATTTTATATTTTATTGAAAAAAATGCGCCATTAATGCCGGCGTGGCAGCGAGAAATAGTACGCATCGTGAGAAAAATAGGACAGTACTTTTACCCTCAACGTCAAACTCAAGTGATGAATGAAGGCTGGGCGACCTTTTGGCATTATACAATCCTTAATGAACTTTACGATCGAGGTTTAGCATCTGACGGTTTTATGATGGAGTTTTTACAGAGTCACACCAATGTGGTTGCTCAACCGGACTTTGATAGCCCTTACTTTAACGGCATTAATCCCTATGCCTTAGGTTTTTCTATGATGACCGACATTCGTCGAATCTGTGAAAAACCCACCGAGGAAGATAGCTATTGGTTTCCAGATATAGCGGGAAGTCCATGGATAGAAACACTTGATTTAGCGATGAGAAATTTTAAAGACGAAAGTTTTATTGCTCAATATCTTTCGCCCAAGTTAATACGAGACTTTAAACTCTTTTCAATTAGCGACGATTCCCGTAAAGCCAACCTGGAAGTCACCGCTATTCATAATGAGCAAGGGTATAAAAGGATAAGGCACGCACTATCAGAGCAATACAATCTTAGTATGATAGAACCTAATATCGAGGTATACAATGTTGATATTAAAGGTGATCGCTCGCTAACCTTGCGTCACACGCCTACCAACGATATAGAGCTTGCAGATACCAGTCAGGAAGTTTTGAAGCACTTACATAAACTGTGGGGATTTCCGGTCAAACTAGTGCAACAACAGAGCGAGGGCAGCCTGATAGAAGTAGCGTGCTGCCCGGATAAAAAATCAGAGTAACTATTCAAGCTCCTTTAGAGACTTAAGGTTTTTACGAACCGACATCCATAGGGCGCCACTTTCTCTTCCATAACTCCAAATTGCGTCGTTTAACTTCTCAACATCGTGGGTTAACACGATTTCACTCAGATTAAGGTAATGTTTATGGCATAACTCACGTGTCGAAGAATGACTGAAATAAAAATTTCCTATGCGGTAATAAATACTCTTAAAACCATTTAGCATTAATAAATAAACAGGGTTACCGGACAAAAACGCACATTGGTGCTGAACTTGCCAGTCAAAATCAATATAAGATTGGGCATTTTTCTCGATATTAGCTACATTTGCAAACAATTCACTCATTTTTTCTGCATTTTCTTTCATTGCAAAGCGAAAAAATATACCGCCAAATTGAGTACGTACGTCTAATAATTGGTCCGCTAAGGTTAACGACCCTTCATCATCAAGACGCGTGATGGTTTCTAGGATATGTAAACCACCGGTTTCCCAAATATTATTAACTTTGGTCGGTTTACCATGTTGAATAGTTAGCCAGCCATCCCTTGCTAATCGTTGCAAAACCTCTCTTAAGGTTGTACGGGTAACGCCTATTAGCTCAGAAAGTTCTCGTTCTGCCGGTAATATCGTTCCAGGCGGGAATTTTCCGTTCCAAATAGAATCAACGATGTACTCTTCTGCAAACGCCGCAGGACTGCGAGCGGTGATCAAGTTAGCCATTAATTATCCCTTATTTAGCAGGCTCAACAGATTTGAAAAGCATGCCGATTAATATTTATTGTCGTTATAGAAGCTATTTAAGGTGCTCAAGAAATTATAACAGACAACTGGTCAGATATGTTGAAATTATGCCACCAAAGACTGCTAACTTGAAATAGCTAATAATTAGCAAACATCAAAAATCATTAGTTGTTGCAAATAAAGTTAAACAAAAGCTCATTTTAAGCCCTAAATCGATTGGCAAATCATCAATAAACGACTAATATTTCTAATTAGTTCAATAATTTAATAAAAATAACTCTGTGGACTGATTAAACTCATAATAATCAGCAAAATGAGCCTATAAATTCCAAAGGACCTACTATGACTCGAACCTTATCTAGTGCTTTTGTCGCTAACTTTTTAGGAAATGCGCCTGACTGGTACAAAATGACCATCATTGGTTTCCTCATCCTCAACCCGATTTTGGCCCTGGTTGCTAGTCCAACGGTTGCAGGTTGGGTTCTTATCCTTGAGTTTATATTTACCTTAGCCATGGCATTGAAATGTTATCCATTGCTGCCTGGTGGTTTGCTTGCATTAGAAGCAATATTTATCGGTATGACCTCACCAGCAACGGTATGGCATGAAATCATCCAAGCCCTTGACGTATTGTTATTATTGGTATTTATGGTAGCGGGCATCTATTTTATGAAAAGCTTACTGCTATTCATATTTACCAAGCTTCTTTTGGGTGTTCGCTCTAAAATTATTCTTTCAGTACTTTTCAGTTTCGTTGCAGCCTTTTTATCAGCTTTCCTCGATGCATTAACCGTTACAGCCGTTGTTATATCGGTTGGTGTTGGTTTCTATGGCATTTATCATAAAGTAGCGTCAGGTAAAAAATTTACCAGTGACCACGACCACGGCACCGACGATGAAGTCCACGACTTACATCGAGAAGACCTAGAAGGCTTTCGTTCCTTTTTAAGAAGCCTAATAATGCACGCCGCTGTGGGTACTGCATTAGGTGGTGTATGTACCTTGGTCGGTGAACCTCAGAATTTATTGATTGCCGCTAAAGCTAACTGGGAGTTTGGCGAATTCTTTCTAAGAATGTCTCCAATTACTATTCCCGTTCTAGTATCTGGACTGTTAACCGCTGTGGTATTAGAAATGACCGGCTGGTTTGGGTACGGTCAAGTTCTCCCGGAAAAAGTTAGAAAGGTGATGGAAGAGTATGCGGAACATGAAAACGAGCTACGTGGTACAAAAGAGAATGCAGCATTAATCGCACAGGCGCTTACTGGAGTATGGTTAATTATTGCCCTAGGATTTCATTTAGCACCGGTTGGATTAGTTGGGTTAAGCGTCATTATCATTGCAACCGCTTTTTGTGGAATTACTGAAGAGCATCAAATCGGTCATGCTTTTGAGGAGGCATTACCTTTTACGGCTTTATTGACGGTTTTCTTTGCAATCGTTGGTGTCATTGCTGATCAGCAACTATTTAAACCGATTACGGACACGGTACTAGCGATGGAAGGCAACACTCAAGTGGCGATGTTCTTTATAGCAAACGGTATATTGTCCATGATTAGCGATAATGTTTTTGTAGCAACGGTTTATATTAATGAGGTTGCACTTGCGGCCCTAGACGGTCGAATCACTCGCGAAACATTTGATATGTTAGCGGTAGCCATTAATACTGGAACAAACATTCCAAGTGTAGCAACACCTAATGGCCAAGCAGCATTCTTATTCTTGTTAACTTCAGCGATTGCACCGCTCATTCGTCTTTCTTACGTTAAAATGGTTATTATGGCGTTTCCGTATACCATTGTGATGAGCGCCGTTGGCTTAACCATGGTGATGATAAGCCTTCAACCTGGAACTGCTTACTTGAAGGAAAAGGGTTATTTAACCCAACACACGCTTCAAGAACTTTGTATTTCGTCGGGTGGAAAATGGGAACAAACCAGTTGTGTTCTACCAGAAAAGTCGAGCGGTGCTAGTCACTAGGGCTCACTCTTTGATGTGTCCCGTCCTAAAATATGTTGACGGTTTTAATAGAAAGCCTGCTGAGTTATCAGTGGGCTTTTTTGTGTACCTTGTCCCGTCCTGATGGTAAGATTCGAAAAATTAGATTGTTAAGCTCTTAGTTAAACAGAATTTTAATCAGTAGATTGCTTGGCTAAGTGCTCCAATTGTTCACCATCCACCCGCTGTACCGTCCACTCCTCCATTCCAACCGCGCCAATACTACGGTAAAAATCAATTGCTGGTTGATTCCAATCTAGCACCGACCATTCGAAACGACCGCAGTTTCGCTGCACCGCAATTTTCGCCAAGTGGCATAACAATGCTTTACCAACTTTTTTGCCGCGAGCTTCTGGTATAACAAATAGGTCCTCTAAATAGAGTCCAGGCTGCCCTAAGAAAGTCGAGTAATTATGAAAAAACAAGGCAAAACCTACCGCTGCACCTTGATATTCACCGATGACAACCTCAGCGCTAGGGTTATCACAAAATAAAGTTGCTTCCAGATCGGCAACCGTGGCCACGACATCTTTGGACATCTTTTCATAGTCGGCCAATAATTGGATAAATCCAAGAATCAACTCGCAATCATTAACCTTAGCGCTACGAATAGTGATATCAGACATTTTCAGGGCCTTTTCTATAATTATTGATATTTAGATTCATTAATTTCTGAGTGTTTGACCATTCATTCGACTACTCGTAATAACTGGCCAAAAACTCTTCAAAAGTTATCTTATCGTTTTGCTCAATATTTTTCTTGTCAATATGTGACTGCTCGGCAACTTGTTCAAAATAGGCTTGCCTATCTGACGACAATGGGTTGTCTAAGAATTCCTTTTGATGCTTTTGAGATTGCTCCAAGGCGTAAGGGAAAAAGCCATCACTACGCTGCTCAATCGCTTTTACAATTCTGCCTGAAAAAGTCTCATCCAAATTGGTCAATTGCTTTTTCAGATCACCAATAACATTAGCATGTTCGTTTGATTGATAGGTGTTATCTAACATCTCTGCAAATGGGATTATTTCATCAAGTATATTATTGGCTAAATCGGCAAGCGGTTCGCAATTATTTTGTACCGTCAAACATAAATCAGGGTGTCTGCCGTTTTGTACTACGCGGTCAAAGTTATCGGTATTTTCCCCCATTTCTCTCGCCGTTATAGGGTCCGATTCCGCGAACAAACTACACAATAAAAAACTATCCAGAAAAGCCATTTGAGACGAGTCAAGACCAACCGGTGAGAAAGGATTAATATCAAGCGCTCTAACTTCCACATACTCAATACCATGTTGCTTCAGAGACTTGGTGGGTCGTTCACCCGATACAGACACTCGCTTCGGACGAATACTGCCATAAAACTCATTTTCTATTTGTAAGATGTTGGCGTTAAGCTGCTGATACTCGCCATCCTTTTTTACACCGATATCCAAATAGTAAGGGTCTTCGGTTCTTATCGCTTGTTCTAGTGCTTCAATATAGGAATCTAGGCAGTTATATCCTACGTTTAATTTACTTTGAACTTTATTTTGATAACCCAGGTCGCTCATTCGTAAACTAGTTGCATATCGCCCATAACGAGTTCCAGGCACTAATTCCTCTAGGTCAATATTCTTTCCTTGCAAGAAACTTTCACAAAGCGCTGGAGAAGCACCGTAGAACAATGGAATCAGCCATGAATACCGCAGGTAATTTCTGATCATACCCATGTATTTATTTGAAATAAAATCCTTTAGCGATTGCT
>CAJQOL010000075.1 GCA_905479925.1 uncultured Kangiellaceae bacterium
AGGATTTGCTCTATATATGGCAACCAAGGTCTGATGAATACTTACCGAACGGTCTGGACGAACTCTCGATGCAATACTCCATAGAGTATCTGTATTTGAAACGGGTCCATATGAGGACCCGGAGTAGTTTGACTGTTCTGGTTGCGAAGGACGCGGATTATTTCTCGGCGGCGTTGAGCGGTCTGGTACTTGGCTTCGTTCGGCTACCGGCTGCTCGACTTTAGCTTGTTCAATGGTTGATGCTTGGCCCTCATCGAATATAGGTGGGTCAAGTAACAAGGTATATTCTCTTAAAATTCTGCCGTTAGGCCAATTCAATTCAACAACAAAATTTAAAAACGGCTCTTTAACCGGAGTTCGAGTTGAAACTTTGATAACAATTTGGTCATTTTCGTCACGCACCGTCTTAAACTTAATATTGTTTAAGAAAAACACTCGCTCTACACCAATTTTATCAAACTCCTTGCTGCTTGCTAGCGACGCTAACAATTCATATTCAGCCAAGTCGCCTGCTGACAACAATGGAATCTCAGCACTCAACGGCTGGTTGAGTCCAGAGTTTTGCTTTATGTCGCCGAGCCCTACGGCAAAAGCACTGCCTGAAAAAAGACAAATGATAGAAATAAGTGACAAAATAATTTTACGAAACATGCGCTTTTCCTGTTGCATACTTTTTCTTTTAACCGTCAGTTAGTACCCATAATCTGCTATCAATTTTGACGGTCAGATGCATGAAATATCTATTACTACCATGCAGTTACGAGACTAACTTAAGAATTTTCTTTACAATATTGCTCTAACTATAGCTGATAAATGAAGTTTTACCAAGAGTAACCCCGTCACAATCAAAAAAATAATCCCATATTTGTGATTATTAGCTTTAACAGATTAGCAGACGAAAGAAGGTCCTATATTAGCAATACAATTTAATACTCAACTAATAGTCTAGTCAGTAATAATGTGGATGTTTAATTTTTGTGAAGTTTAAGTGCTAATTCACATAAAAAATACGGAAGCGCGGTTCATAACCGATTTGGCAGGACCGGAAATAAGGAAATAAGGAAGTAAGGAAGTAAAAAATATCTTCTATAACTTAAAAGCAACATAAGCGCTAAAAGGTAATCGATTAGCGCTTATATCGGTGGTTATAATATTTCTGGTTGAGAATTAAATAAGTTCTTCATCGGCGGTAACAAACGATGCATAACTTGAACGGGCTCGCCGACAATGTTCGGATGCTTTTGGTAGTAACTGCTTAGTATAAAACTCCGCTGCAAGTCGTTTTTTATCGGCAAATAATGCGTTTTCCTGTGAGTCTAAGGCATTTAGCATTTCTAGCCACATCCAACCATAAATCATATGGCCTACCGCGTGCAAAAAGTCTACAGCCCCACCTTGAGCATGGTAAATGGCTTCACTGTCTAACGTCTTTAGCCACTCAGTGATCGTTTTTACGTCTGCTATCACCACCTTCAAAGATTCCCTCAATTCAAGCTCTATCTCGGTATCTCCAGCTTTCTCTATCGACGCATCTATCAAACCGTACAAGGTTTCCATAAGCCCATTTTTATCTAGGCAAACTTTCCTTACCAATAAATCTTGCGCTTGAATACCATTAGTGCCCTCATAAATTTGGGCGATCTTTGCATCCCTCACTAGTTGCTCTAGTCCCCACTCACGAATAAAACCATGGCCACCAAGAACCTGGAGTCCTAAATTACAACTATCGTACCCGGTATCTGTAAAAAACGCTTTCGCGATTGGCGTTAACAAAGCCATTAGGTCTTCGGATTGGTCTCGTGTTTGCTCATCAGAATGATGGTATTGTTGGTCGATTTGTAAGCCCATAAAAACAGTTAGCGCTCTACCGGCTTCCGTATATGCACGCTGGGTTAATAGCATTCTTCTAACATCGGCATGTTGTATAATTGACGTAAACTCGCCGTTGCCATTTCTCCCCTGCTTCCGTTCTAACGCGTAAGCTTTAGATAATTGATAAGAGGTTTCCGCTAAGCCGATACCTTGGATACCAATTGAAAGACGCTCTAAGTTCATCATGGTAAACATGGCAAATAAACCGCGATTTTCCTTTCCAATGAGAATACCTTCAGCAGAGTCGAAGTTCATTACACAGGTTGCTGAACCTTTGATGCCCATTTTATGCTCAATGCTGCCACAGCTTACGCCATTACTTGTTCCCAAAGAACCATCTGCATTGACACTTATTTTAGGTACTAAAAACAAACTAATACCTTTTGGTCCTGCTGGTGCGCCAGGTAATTTAGCAAGCACAAGGTGAATAATATTTTCAGTTAGGTCTTGTTCACCGCCAGTTATGAAAATCTTTGTACCATTGATTTTGTATTTTCCATCCGCTAACGGTTCAGCTTTAGTCTTAATAATCCCTAGATCTGAACCCGCATGGGGTTCAGTTAACCCCATGGCTCCTGCCCAACGGCCTTCCAGCATCGGTGGTAGATAGAGTGCTTTGACATCATCTTTAGCATGAGCATGTATGGCTTGATAGGCTCCTGAGGTTAAACTCGAATAGAGACAAAATGATGTATTGGTTGCATAGACCATTTCCTCGGTGAGTAAATTGATGGTTTTTGGTAGCCCCTGCCCTCCGTATTCCGGATCTCCAGAAACCCCTTGCCAACCACCTTGGGTAAATTCTTTATAGGCTTGTTTGAAGCCATCTGGTGTAGTTACTTCACCATTTTCGTGACTACAACCTTGTTCATCACCATTTCTATTGATTGGAAACAGTACGCTTTCACAAAATTTTGCAGATTCTTCAAGTACCGCCGAGTAGAGTTCGTCATCAAAATCTTCAAACGATGTAATTTGTCCCAATGTTTGTTGAATCTTAAATACATCCTTAATTAAGAAGTTCATGTCTTCTAAAGGTGCTTGATACGCCATTCTCTATGGTTTCCTTTAATTAAAACAACAGTATAAGTTATTGCTATTGTTACGCTTATAACGATTAGTTTCATTCACCTTAACGATAAAAATAAGATTCAAGGTGATGGAATTACCTACAGATTATTGCTCTGTAAGTGATAAATTTTGGACCCACCAATAAAAAAAGGCTCTATACAGAGCCTTTTGATGTGGTCCGACCATAGGATATTACCACAAAATTACAATTTTCAAACGATTGTTTTAATATTTAACTAATCGGCCTCATTCTTTTTAAAGTGCACCCAGTAATCCGACACAGTTTGCTTCATATCTTTATGTAGCAGCAAAATAGCAATTAGGTTTGGAATGGTCATTAAAGCAACGGTGACCGCAGCAACATCCCAGATAATTTTTGAATCAACGACAGACGCGAGGAAAAACGCTGCGACATATACCACTCTATATGGTAACACTGCTTTTTCACCGAATAGATAGGTTATCGCTCTATCACCATAGTAGGACCATGCTATTGCCGTACTAAATGCAAATAACAATAGACCAATTGAAACTATATATTGGCCCCAATCTCCGAAGAAGCCCTTCTTAAATGCTTCTGAGGTTAATCTTACCGAATGCACTAAGGATTTTCCGGATACTTGGATATCGTCAGGACCAGCAACTCGTCCATCCTTGATATTAATTGTTCCACTATAAGCTTCTCCATCACTCGAGTAGGTGACTTCTTCGGCAAATGAGCGTGCCGCAATCAGTGTATAACCACTCGAAGTAGCGACTCCATCTTTAACCTGGATGTCGCCTGTATATCTAGTTACACCGCCTGTTTCTTCGTTCATGGGGTCAAGGAATTGGAATAATTTTGTACGGTCTGTTTCGCTAGACTCTTGATAGATACCGGTCACGTAATTCATGTCCGCACTATCAAAATCATTTTGATGCTTTTCAGTCCAAACACCTGAAGAAAGAATCACTAGGCCAGTGATAGTACAAATGACGATAGTATCTATAAATGGCTCTAATAACGACACCATACCCTCTGATGCTGGCTCTGAGCCTTTTGCACTCGCATGCGCAATCGCAGCAGAACCTTGACCAGCTTCATTTGAGAACAAACCTCGATTAACACCTCGTTGCATTGCAAATGCCAAACTAGCGCCAAGGAATCCACCGACGGCAGCGCTTCCGGTAAATGCGTACTCAAAGATTGATAAGAATGAAGGTGCAATATTCTCCAAATTAGCAAAGATAACCGCTAGCGCTCCAATAATATAAATTGCAGACATGGTTGGTACAACTTTCTCAGCAACGTGAGCGATTCTTTTAATACCGCCGATTATGACAAACGCTAAGATACAGGCTAAAACTAAACCAGTTACCCAGTTCTCAATACCAAACGAAGCGTTCATACCTACAGCAATACTGTTAATTTGAGGCATATTACCGCTGCCCATAGAACTCACAACGGTTGCTACAGCAAATATCACCGCCAACCATTTCATATTGAGTTTTTTCTCCATGTAATACATCGGTCCACCAGACATAGTGCCATCGGCAGTTTGTTCACGATACTTATGCGATAAAGTAACCTCTACAAACTTGGTAGTCATGCCGAAGAAAGCTGTGACCCACATCCAAAATAGGGCCGCTGGCCCACCCAAATAGATAGCTAATGCAACACCACCAATGTTTCCGGTACCAACAGTACCTGAGAGCGCCGTTGTTAACGCCTGAAAGTGACTGGTATCACCGGGAGCGTCATCTTTTGCATATTTACCACGTAAAATACGCGTAGCGTGCGCAAAATAGCGAATTTGAGGTAAGCCAAGGTAGATAGTAAAAACGAAACCGGTACCGATCAAGAGTGGCATGAAGTAAACGGCGGATCCCAAGAATTGGTCCAGCCACAAGAAGAATTGACTAAAAGCGTCCAAAGCACTGCCCCTTAAATATTATGATTTATAAGTATTTTTTGAATAACTTAGGCATCATAAACCAATACGAGGCAAAAATCTTGTTTGGATCGGGTGAATTTGCAACTGTTAAATATTACTAGAAAATATCAATCTTTACCTAGCACGCATGCGCATCCCTTTATCAACTGAAGCCGTTACTTCACAGGCTTCAATATTTGAAGGAAAATAGCAGCCCGATATCTGTGCTGATGCAATGCTGGCACCGGCTAGATTAGATTGACTAAAATCTATTCCTCGAAGATCTGCGGCTCTAAAATAGCATCCACTAAAGTTAATACCGGACGCATTTAATCCACGTAAATCTAAACCTCTAAAGTCGCAGTCATGAAAATCGATGGTCTCAATTGACTCTCGTTGAGCGTTAAATCCTTTAACGTCTTCCGCTCTTAACGATTGATAAAGCGGTTCATCGGGAAACCTTAGCGCCATTTTGTTCACCTTTACGATTAGTCTGAGAGTTTGAAAACTTGTCCTACTCAATAACTTAAAGTATAGCTAACAATTCGTCGTTTTGCTGGATTGAGCCTACTTCGCGGAACTTATGACCATTTTCCGCCTAAATAGTGGCAACAAGCATACAACAATTAACAAAAACGAAAGAGAACCAGCTGCCTCATATTCAACTTCAGCAACGGGCTCATTACCGGTTCCGCTACCATCGCCGCCATCGCCTCCGTCGCCTCCATCACCGCCGTCGCCGCCATCATCACCGTCATCGCCGCCGCCTGCATCCGCTGCGTCATTATCATTAATAGTAACCGTGACTGACTGGGGAGAGCCCAATAGGGCTCCGTCGGTTGGGTTAGATAGGCTGAGGGTAAAGTTCTCGGATTGCTCTTCAATTTCATCATCAAGAATATTGATCAAAACAGTTTGATTTCTCTGCCCTTCGTCAAAGACTAAGGTGTTTGAGAATGTCTCATAATCGCTGCCCGCTGCGGCACTACCGTCCAAACTATCAAGCTGAACGGAAACTTGACCACCAGCGCCAAAGGAGCGGATTATTATAACTTCTAATTGACCCGCGTCTTCGTCGGTAGAATAAGAAACACGACCGAAAAAGAAAGTACCCGGTTGATTATCGAACTCATTATCAGTGATGTTCACTTTGGTTTGAATAGCTCCCCCTAATACCGCACCGTTTAAGGGGTTACTAAGCGTTACAGAAAACACTTCACTACCCTCAAAAACATCATCGTCAGCTAATGTCACAACGATTTCTTGTGTGGTTTCTCCTTCTGCAAAGGTTAATGTTCCGGTTTGAGCGATAAAATCCGTCGGAGAGACGGCTGTATCAGCGCCAACGGTGTCAACCGCAAAGTCGACAAGAACCTCTCCTTGAGTGCCTAATTCGCGATTTACCGTTAAGGTTACTGAAGGATCAGTTTCGTTAACCGTCACATCGGTAGATGCCATAGAAAAGAGACCAAACTGAGCGGCTGGCCCAATAGAAATAATCCAGTCATAGATAGTATTTAGGTCGGCAGCACTAATAAGGTTGCCGTTTGGTGGCATAACACCACCGCAATTTGGATTCTGGTTAGCAAGCTTAATGTAAAGCACTGAGTTTTCCGGATCACCTGGCTCAACAAGCTTTGAGTTATTATTACTACAATTAGCAACAATATCGACCATCTCGGCCTCAGAGGTTGCAGCATCAGCTAAAGACAGGCCACCACTCGGGTTATTTCCGGCATGGCAATTTAGGCATGTATTGTTTGTAAAAACGGCTTGAACTTCCGCCGGAACATCAGCAATTACTGGTCCATGAATAAAAGCTAGCGCGACAAGGCAAACTTTCAATAAACGGCTTTTTTTATTGGTCGCAAATATGGACATTGCAATCTCCAAAGGGCTGGGTTGCGACCGCAAAATTCTAAAGGATTTAAATAAATAAGTAGTTACAGAGTGAGTCGCGTACAACTGCATTCCTTATAAACTAGCATATTGAACGGAATTTTCACTTTTGATTGACGGTTTTGTGACAGTTTCTGCAATAAAACATGCAAAAAGCCGGAGAACTCCGGCTTTTTGACTAAAACTATTGAAAACTCTTTCGAGTAATACCAAGCTCTATAGGTTGTCAGCTTCTTCTGACAGGTACTGAGCAACACCGTCGGTAGAAGCAGTCATCCCTTTATCACCTTCACTCCAACCTGCAGGGCAAACTTCACCGTGTTCTTGATGGAATTTAAGTGCATCAACCATACGTAACATTTCATCGATATTACGTCCTAATGGCAAATCATTTACTACTTGATGTCTAACTTTACCATCTTGGTCAATCAAGAATGACCCTCTAAAAGCAACGCCAGCTTCAGGGTGTTCAACATCAAACGCTTGGCAAATTTCGTGCTTAACATCGGCAACTAGAGTGTAACCAACTGGACCAATACCACCCTCGTTGACTGGAGTATTTCTCCATGCATTATGCGAGAACTGAGAATCAATAGAAACACCAATGACCTCAACACCACGATCACTAAAATCTTTCAGTCTATGGTCAAAAGCGATGAGCTCTGAAGGACAAACAAAAGTAAAGTCTAACGGGTAGAAGAAAACAACTGTCATTTTTCCTTCAGTTGCACTCTTAAAATTAAAATTATCAACAATGTCTCCATTGCCTAAAACTGCTGCTGCAGTAAAATCCGGTGCATCACGACCAACTAAAACGCCCATGGGCCTCTCCTAGTATATTTAATAACTTTTTTAAGTAATTGCGTCTTCTATTTCTAAAGAACCCGCAGGTGAAAAGGAAAGATACACCTATAACCTATATATTCCAAATATATGAAATATATCTTCTTGATTTAGTAAAACTATCAAAGAAAAATATAGTAAGGCTATAAGAAACGAACCAACAATAATGATTATTTAAATATGACTTATTCAAACAAAAAAGGGTTTCCTAATTGGAAACCCTTTTCGCCATTCAAATTCTATACGTGCCAATAGTGCTACATAGACTCATATCTCTGCTGCATTTGTACTGCATAGTCATCACCATTTTGGCCAAGTAAGCCTGACTTAAAGCGCGCAGTTGGTGGTCTGTCACCTAGCCAAATGTTAACAAGAAAGCTATAAAATTGAAGGGAATAAGGTATTTCCCCTAACATTCTATCGTTCAAATAAACACGGGTTCCAAAATCTCTGTGGTAGTCAAAACGAATAACATCGCCTTTTTTAATAGAGCGTTTGAAAAAAGTCATAAATCTCTTAACTTGAGTCATATTTGCTTTTAACTCGTCTGACTGGTTATTAATTTTCATTCCCTCTGCTATTTTTCTAGCAAAAGTTCTTCCAGAAATTTTACGATCGGCGACAAACTTAAACTCCATACGTCGCGCGGCATCAATAATAGCGAGGTCTTCAGGACCGCCGTAGATAGCAGCCTTATCAATTGAAAATCGCGCTAAATAATAGTCTTTTTTAAGCAGCTGAGTTAGACCATAACCAGTGGGCATTAAAGGTCTATCTAATATATTCTGCTCTTTTATAACACCTAACTGGGCACTTTCTTCAGCCTGCAATAACCACGGACAGGCAATAACGCAACACATTAGCACTTTTGCTATGACTTTCTTCACTGACTACACCTCGTTTCTACTTAATTTATACGACTATTTATTTATAGTTATTATTCTAAACGTACATGTTTCTCGTACTACAACAGCGCCAAGTCCATCTTGCAATTACACAAGCATAGCACCATTAAACGCAGTTCTCCGAGAATTTTTGATAAACTTAATGGATTGGACATGCAATTTCTCAGTTAATTCAACTCTGATTCGGCTCCTATACCCGGGGATTTTGGAGTAAAAGTAATTTTATTAAAATCAACGTCATAGATAGGTAAAAAATGCTAATTATAGTGAGCAGCTTTAGCGACCAATCAAAAACCTAGCGTTAACAGCTAACTAAAAAGGTTAGCCAAAGCGCACAAAACGGGCACTTTTTGCGCCGCTTTGGGTCTATGATTAGCGATTAAGCGAATGCTTATTGCAGGCAATTAGACTAACACTAAGCGCCTAATTCCTTTTAATATCCGAAAAAAAAGAGTAATCTTGCAAAATTATGCCTAAAATTAAAGTCTACGGATAATTTTTAACTAGGCAGGCGTACCTTGTGTGTCTGTTTATAATTTTATGCCTATTGATACTTGCGTATTAATTTATTTAGTATTGTTTTACCTGCGTTTGTTGGAGCCCCTTTAAGAAAATGACAAATAGAATGACTCAACTTATGCTAAAACCCTTTGTTTTAGTAGCATCCATCATTTTGGTTTTGACGTGCCTTAGCATTCAAAAAGCCTCTTCTGCCGAAACCTCGCTGTCTAACGGCACACAGTTAAACCTTTTTGGCATCGGTATTCACCAAGAGAAACGAAACGACATTTACGTTGGCGCGTTATTTAGTCCAGAGCAAATCACAGATGTTGCGGACCTCAATGATACCTATATGAGTAAGCGGATGAGCTTCAAATTTGTCGCTAAATATACGCCTCGGCAGCTTTCTAGGTTATGGAAGCAACGCATAGCAATGAATAATTCAAAAAGCGTCTGGCGGCCAATGACCAAAGAAATCATCCAATTTTCTCGCATTTTTAAACGCCCTATGCAAGACGGTGACCTAATCAATATCGATTACATTCCAGGTATAGGAACCGAAGTCTTTTTAAACAACACCTCTTTTCTAACGGTTGAAAAGCCTGAGTTCTACCAATTATTGCTTAATATTTGGGTTGGTACCATTCCACCGACGGAGGCATTCAAAGAAGGAATAACTGGTAAGATTCCTGACTCTTTACAAGCGAGCTACTTAGATAGATTCAACAGCGTCGAAACAATTGCTGGACGTTTTGACGAAGACAAGGCGGCACCTGCAACAAAAGTTGCCCAAACACCAGCGGTAACCAAACCCGCGGTAGTGAACAAACCGGTGACCACGCAAAAGCAGCCTGAACCTAAACCTCAGCAACAGGCCGTTGTAAAAAACGACCCTCCGGTACAAACGATTCCTCCTCAGTCTAATAATGATGTAGCGCGCCCACTAGATCAGCCGAAAACCGAGATCGAGTCAGAAAAAGTAGCAAGAAAAGACCTAGTTGACCTTGGTACGCTGCCAGAAGTTAAACCTCAGTTGGTTACTGATTCTGACCCCGTAACAGATTCAAATAACGAAAACACCGAACAAGCAAAAACATCTGAACCCGAAAAGAAAGCAGAAGTTGAGAAAGTTGCCAAACTTGATGCTCCTGAACCTGAGGAAGATTTCTTTGATGCCGATTTGGCTGCCGGTTCCTATACGCTTGATTTGATCAGTTCGATTAGAAAATACCAGACCTACCCTAAGAAAGCCCTGGCTGCTGGGGATGAAGGTGATATCACCGTTATGATAACAATCGACAATGAAGGAAGTATTGTATCTAACAAAATTCTTAAGCGCTCAGGTTCACGTATTTTGGATAGAGCGGTTCTTAGAATGATCAGAAAGGCACAACCGTTTCCAAAAATTCCTGCAGAGTTAAATATGACGGAGTTTGAGTTTGAAGTACCGCTAACCTTTAGGTTGTCGAATTAGTTCTAGAACTAAATCGAAAACGATCTTTAGCCTTGTTTTGGCTAACCAACATCATTTGGTTAGCCCTCCACCACTTGCCATTCAAAACCGTCTTTTTGACAGGCTATGAAGTAATCAAAGTTACTAGCTGACGCAATGACACCTAAATCCGCATTTATCAGTGATTCACAGTTATTTTCTTCGCTCTTGTGCATAACCACTAATTGAGAGAGCTTCGCTAACTGGCACGCCTGAAGAAACTGAATAGCTTGCTTATTGGATAAATGGCCCAAATTTCCTGAGACACGTCGTTTTAGCTTCTCAGGATAAGGACCCTGCCATAATCGTTGTTCGTCATAATTAAATTCAAGTAACAGCGAGTTACAGTTCGCATAACTGTCTATTATATGTCTTGTTATATGCCCAACATCGGTTAACAGACCTAACTTTTGAGTTCCGAACTCAAAGATAAACTGCGTCGCTTCCCTAGCATCATGGGGTACCGTTACCGGCGTAATGGTTAGATCTTTAACAACAAAGGAATCGTGGCTATTGATTATATGACGAAGCTCGTCGCGCAGTTTTTCGCACTTTTTATGAAGGCTTGTACCGTAACTGAGGAAAACCGGAATGTCATACTTATTGGCGAAGCTGACAACTCCACCAATATGATCAGAATGCTCGTGGGTCACCAAGATAGCGGTTATTTGACTAGGCTCAAGCTGTTTACAAGCTAATCGCTTTACGGTTTCTTTGATACTGAAACCGCAATCAATCATGAGCAAAGATTCATCGCTTGCCACTAGCGTAGCGTTACCTTTACTGCCCGAACCTAACGAGCAATATTTAAATTCAGACGCCAAAACTAACAGCCTATTAAAGTGATTCTTAGCGCCTATCGCCAAATAAACGACTAAGTTCAGGGTAAAGCTTTACCAAAATATTCGCTTCAAGTGCCTGCCCTTCGCCATTTTTTAAAGTAAGGCTTCTTCTATCGCCATTTTCACCGGCAGAAATCTGATAAGCGCCATCTTCAAACAGCTTTTGTTGTTTTTCTTCATCAAATAATGATGCGAAAAAACCTTCCTCTTCTTCTTTGTATTCTAAAAAGTAGGTCTTTTGTCTAATATCCGTATCAATAATTTGAAAGCCTAACTCACGCATAACTTTTGGAATTTTATCCCAAACCAACTTTTCTGATGCGGTAGTTAATAACGAGGCATTTCCTTCGCTATCTTGACCAAGCTCAACTTTAAATCCAGCCATAATTTCGCTTTGACGTTTGGCCTGTTTAATACGAATTCTACCATCGTAATAACTCAACAAAAGATTCATCATATCAGCAGACTCCTGCCAAGTAATAAGACCTTCGGTCCACGGCAGGTCATCATCTTCTCTTACCTGGCTTTTAATTCTTTCTACCGTTAAGCGTTGCTCACCACGAATCTCACCTTTTGACAAAGAAACTTTGTATTTAGCTCTTATCAAATCAGGCTCTTCAGAACCATCAACGCCAAGCCAAATGCCACCTTCTTCAATGGCTATCCATTTACTCACAAAGGTTCCATCGGTTGACTCTGATTGCTGCGCTGGGATTTTGTTTTCATTTAAAAACTCAATGACCGTCGCCCAAATAAATGAACTTTCATCGATAATTAGAACCGACGGAATCTTAGACTTCTTGTCGACTCGAGTATTATCTAAAACAGCCAAAAGCTGAGTGGGTGCAGACTGAACTAGCTTTTTACCAACGACTTGTAATTTAGCTTTTGCGCCGATTTGCGGCACCACCGTGAAATCAACTTTTCCATCGTGCTTGAGTGTTTCTGGAATGGATAGCTCTTTGCTCTGTTTAGCCGTTACATAATCATACTTCTGACTTTTAATAAGACCATCGTCACCATAAATAAAGCCGCAAGCTGACAGTATCAACGAACCGACTAACAGTAGACTTAACTTAACTAATTTCAAATGAATACTCCAATTAACTCAATATGTCTGCCGCACGCAGCGCTTTTTCAATCAATAATTTATTTTCGTCGGAAGGATGCGTTAACGGTAAACGAATTCCCTCCCCAATTTGTCCAGTCATCGAAAGAGCCCATTTAACAGGAACAGGGTTAGACTCTACAAACATTGCTTGGTGCAATGGCAGGATTTCATCAAAAACATCTTTCGCTTGCTCAGAATTACCTGCTAAAGCAAGCTCGCACCACTCAGACATTTGCTTAGGTACAACGTTTGCCGTTACGCTAATAACGCCATCGCCGCCAAACTTTACATAATCATAAGCAGTTTCATCATCACCGCTAAACCAGCAAAAGCCCTTTGGTATAGCATTAAACAACTGTCTGGCTCGTTCAATATCTCCTACCGCATCTTTTATACCAATGATTTTAGGGTGCGCAGCTAACCTGATAACCGTTTCATTAAGCAGATCACAACTTGTTCGTCCCGGAACATTATATAGTATTAGCGGCGCATCACAGGCATCAGCCACCTTACAATAGTGCTGATATAACCCCTCCTGACTAGGCTTAACATAATAAGGAGTGACACATAAAAAGCCATCAGGTTTTAATGGATTTACATGCTCTACAATCGAAACCGCTTTCGCCGTTGACGCGGCTCCACAACCAACAATAACTGGTATACGTCCATTGGCATAAGCTATAGCCTTTTTTGTAATCTGTAAAAACTCTTGTTCAGATACTGTGGACGACTCACCTGTCGTTCCCATAATAACTAAGCCATCGGTACCTTGCTCTATATGCCACTCAATCAGCTCCCTTAACTGAGAGAACTCTACCTCACCTAAGCTGTTCATTGGCGTGACTAGAGCAACAAAACTTCCGCTAAAAAGTCGACTATCTAATGCCATGCTTTGCTCTCACTTCAAAAATAAGGACACTTAACTTCATGATTCGCAGTAAACACCGTTCTCAGCACATTAACAAAGGCACAGAAACAGCTCAATAGGCTCGTCATACCGATACACGATATCGAGAAAAGTCCACCAGCTAAATCAAACGCGCTATGTTACTTGCAGGTTTACGACAACTCAAGCAAAAGTCTTGGCAACAACCAAATCATTGCATCATATGACTAAATAGTATGGTGAAGGTTCAATTAAGAGGTAATTTACAGACGTAAAAAGAGCAATCAATAGAGCTATTTATGCCGGTATCCCACTATGAAAGCGAAACTCGTTGTCTGGGGATAAGATAAGATCCGCTTCAACTTCAGCAAACTCAGCTATTCTGCTTGAAATATCTTGCTCAGAATAGTCCGCAGCTAATTTCAAATAATCACGAAAATGGCGTGACTCTGACTTCAGTAGAGAAAGGTAGAATTTGTTTAACTCATCATCTAAGCGAGGCGCTACTTTAGCAAACCGCTCACATGAGCGTGCCTCGATAAAAGCGCCAACAATCAGCCGGTCAACTAATGCGTCGGGCTCCTGCTTTCTTGCATGCTTAAATAACTTACTGGCGTATCTTGAAGCCGACAAATCGGTATATTCAATGTTTCTCCGCTTCATAATCTGTAATACTTGCTCAAAATGCCTAAGTTCCTCACGAGCAAGCTTCGACATTTTCATCAAAAGATCATTTCGCTCTGTATATCTGAATATTAGGCTAATTGCCGTGTTTGCTGCCTTTTTCTCACAGTTACAATGATCAATTAGCATCACTTCTTGATTATCAAGAGCAACCTCTACCCAAGCATCAGGCGTCTCACAGCTGAGGAATTCATATATGGGTTCTAACATTGACTGCATTTTAGTGTTCTGTAGGCTTAGCTTCTGATGTGCGAATTTTAAGTGCCTTTACCTGCCGACGAAAGTCTTTTTGTTGATTTTCTGTGATATCACTCAATTTATAGCGTAAGAAAATGTACCGCTCTAAAGTACGACGCAGCGCTTTTAGGCTTTCAGGGTTTATTCTTTCAGCTCTACTACTGGTATTGCTACTGGCACCGCTACTGGCACTGCTGTTGACATTATCTAGCCTGCTTAGAAAACCCATAACACCCTCTCCTTTATTTAGCGGATAGTTAGCTTTCTCCAGCTTTCTGCACATAATAACGAAACTTTGCTCTATAGAGTCTCCGTTATTCGTCTGCCTTAACCATTTCAACGCGATCACCGCTAAAAATACCGCCAAAATGCTAATCATTAATAAAGACACTTGCTTGACCGAAAAATTATCCAAGCCTAATCCTTTTAACAATAGCTTTTGACTACCTTGGCTATAATCTAAGACCCAGTCATTCCATCCCGTGTTCGCTCTGTCCATCCAGTATTGGAACTCTTTATGCCAACTAATTTCATTCAAGTCGACTGCGGCAAATCCGAAATCATCAAATAGGCTATCCCGCTGATTGTAATCAAGCTGAAGCTGTTCTTCCACGCGATGCGGAGCGATTGCTGCGGTTGGGTCAATTCTTACCCAGCCTTCACCTTTAAACCAAATTTCTGTCCAGGCATGGGCGTTAGCGTATCGGACAATCCAGTAGTTTGATAATGGATTTTTCTCCGCCCCCTGATAACCGACAACCACCCTTGCCGGAACACCTGCAGCCCTGGCCAGGTAAACCAAAGCACCTGCATAATGTTCGCAGAAACCTACTTGTTCATCAAACCAAAAGCTATCAACTATATCCTGTTCCATAATAGGCGGAGCAAGCGTATAAAAGTACTCTTGCTGATTTATTCGTCGCAAAATAGCCATAATAAACTCGCGATCATCAATAGATTGCGACCTTGTTTCCTGAGCCCAATTCCGAGAACGGGAATTACCTGAAGCTGGAATTGCCGTCATCTCTTGTCTCTCAACATCGCTCAGCGATAGGTCGAGCGGTAGACGAATATTTGAAACGCCTTTATAGCGAGTTCGATCGACCAGTCGGTAATCAAAGCGAACAGAATAATCTTTAAACAACCGAGAGCGCCGCGGCGTATCAATAGGTCTATCAAGAAAAGTCAACCACTCCTGACGAGTTGCTTCTAAACTAATGTCATAGCTAAAGGTGTTCTCGTTCGATAAAAGCTCCGCTTTGCCATCGGGCTGTTGCGAGCTGGTAATACTTTTAATTGGCTTTTCAAAACGACCGTTATGTCTAGACCAAGTTAATCCGTCAAATTCATCTAACACTAAAGTGCGCCAATAAATATCATTACCCTGGGGCTCCCTACCATCAAACTTAACTCTAAAAGCAACTTTATCAAAAAGTTGTAAACTACTAATAGCTCCCGGACTCATGGTATCGCTTACACCACTAGTTGCGCTCGCGCCACCGGGCATCTTCCAAATTGGCCCCGAAAGTCTAGGGAAGAAAACGAACAATACGACCATTAGCGGTAAAGCCAGCAACAAATATTTTGACAACTGTTTTAGTGTTTGCCCTAATGAGCGATGCATAATTCTGGATGTTTGAGTTAGTGAATGGTTTGCTGTTAATGCGTTTAGAATTGCAGCTACGGGTACAAATTGATAACCGGCAATAAGCGGTGATTGATTAAACAGAAACCCTGCTAGTAGAATGAAAAAACCAAGGTTCATTAGAACATAAATATCTCTATGAGACTTGATTTCAATAACTTTCAGCGCATACATCACGGCAATAAGCGCGACTCCCGCATCTCGCCCTGATAACCGCTGAAAAGACAATAAAACACCGACAGCTGCGGCGAGGGTTATCAACACCTTAACCCAAGTAGGTAAGCTCCAGCTTCCTCTAACTTGCGTAAAGTAGACAGTGATAGCAACGGCAATACTTAACGCCGAAATCCAAATAGGAATAAAAAAGTATAAAGGGATTAACGTCAGTTGCTGAGCAATCAAAACCGGCAATAGATTAAACGGGCGGTTTTGATAATCAATAGCGGATACACTGTTAGAAATCATGTCAACCGCTACTCCAAACCGTGCAGCGCTAGCGCTTTAAGGCAATTATTCAAATGCCGCTCACCACTACTTTGAGGCACTCTATTACCCGGTAGGTTTAACCCATACTCTAGATTATTATGGCTCGCTTGAATCACTAGATAGGTTAGGTAACTCAATCGTAATTCCGGTTCGGTCGCTTGATAATTATCCCAGTCAAATAATAAGTCACTAGACTGATAGGATACAAACTCTTTGGTGAAAACCCCTCTTTCTCTTGCATGAGCTTTCCAATCAATTCGCGAAAGCGGCTCACCGGGCTGGTAACTTTTTAAACCGTATAAATCGTCGTTACCTGATGCCTTATTGTCACCCTGTTCATTGTCTGTTCCTATAGAATCAGCCGCTGCTGGCGGCTCAATCGGTTTTGGGTAAATTAGCACCGGTGATACAAACTTGAACCATGTCCAAACCTTTAAAAGGCCAAAAGGAAAACTACTAGTAGCCATGATTCTTGGCAAACTAAGCCAACCGCGCTTGGTGGTTTTATAGGGTATGGAAATCGAGGCTCCCTCTGTAGCAGAAACATCACAGTAGAATAGCGACTTTTTATCGAACCCGATGCCAATGGTTAAATGGTCCATTTTTGATTGACTGTTTAAGTGGACTGTTACGGCGAGTGTTTGGTCAGCACATACACTATCAATATTTCCCCTTTTGACTGCAAGGCCTTGCAAATTTCTAAAGGTAAAAATAGTACTAACTAGACCAATTCCAACAATAAGAAAAGTTAATAGGAAAGCTAAATTATTCTGATAATTTGTGGCTCCAACCATCATCAAAATGATCACGCCAAACATCATTAAACCCGCTTTAGTCGGCAGAATATAAGTCGAACGTTGCTCAAGCGTTATCTCATCAGCCACAGGCATTCTACTAGCAAAAAAGCCTTTTAGCTTTAACGAAGAAAACAACTTATTAGCTTGGTTAGCCGCCACGTTATAATCTATTTACCGTGGAACAGCTACATTAGACAAAATATCTGCCACCGGGTTTATTGCAGAGCCTACGGAAGAAGATTGACTTAATAAACGATGCTCGCAAACCCCTAGCCAAACCGACTGAATATCTTCGGGTACAACGTAATCTCGCTGGTTTAAAACGGCCCAAGCCTTTGCCGCTCTGATTAATGCTAACCCGCCTCTAGGGCTTATCCCATGAGTCCATTCGCTACTTTGACGGGTAGCATCGACTAGATCTTGTAAATAATCAAAGAGCTTATCGCTGACTTTGATACTTTCTATGGAGGCTTGCAGTGCAATTAGCTGTTCTGGAGTAATTACAGGTTCTAACTCTTCAATTAATTTACGCGAGTCTTCACCTGTAAATAACATTCTCTCAACTTCTCTTGCCGGGTATCCGAGAGAAATTCTAATCAAAAAGCGATCAAGCTGAGACTCCGGTAATGGATAGGTTCCTATCTGATGAAACGGGTTCTGAGTAGCTATCACAAAGAAAGGTTCAGGTAATTTACGGCTAACGCCATCAACAGTTACTTGATACTCCTCCATCGCTTCTAATAATGCGCTTTGGGATTTTGGGGTGGCGCGATTGACTTCATCCGCGAGAATAACTTGGGTAAATATTGGGCCTTCATGAAATTTGAAGGTTTCATCGCTACGCCGATAGATAGCCGAACCTAGTATATCGCCGGGCAATAAATCGCTAGTAAACTGGATTCGCTGAAAATCTAAGCCCAGCACCTTTGCCAGTGCATGGGCGAGCGTCGTTTTTCCCATGCCAGGAAGATCTTCAATCAGCAAATGCCCTTTCGCCAATAAGCATACTACCGCTAGTTTTATCTGCTCGGGCTTACCCAAGATGATTTTATTCAATGAGTCCGTGATGTGCTGAATGTTGACTTTCATTTGCCGCTTTCCCTTTGAATATCAAAAATAGGTTGAATATACTGACTCTTTAGTAATTGTCGAACGGAGAACTTACTAAAATCATCGACTTTAGTAAGTGAATCCTGTCGAGCCTTCTAACTAAGCGTATGTTTAACAAGTCTACTAATACTGGTAGAACAAAGCCTAAAAATCAACGTCGATGACCCTATATCAAGCCTAGTTCTCAATTAAATATCGAAGGTCGCCCAAATAGGACAATGATCCGACGGTTTTTCCATACCGCGCACATCATAATCCACGCCAGCATCTGTACATTTATCGTACAAAGCTTGAGTGGCTAGAACCAGGTCAATTCTAAGCCCTCTTTTGGGATCATCGGCAAACCCTTTACTTCGGTAGTCAAACCAACTAAACCGGTCGCTTACATCGGGATAATGTTTTCTAAAGGTGTCGTGAAAGCCTTTTTCAATAATTTTTTCCAGCCATTCTCTTTCAACCGGCTGAAAACTGCATTTTCCTGTCTGTAACCATCGCTTAGCGTTCTTATCACCAATGCCAATATCATTATCTTTATGGGATATATTAAAATCACCGGTAACTACCCAATGGTCCTTTATACGTTTTGTTGAGAGATATTGATCGAGATCGGCGTAAAACTTCTCCTTTGCCGGAAACTTAGTCGGATGACTAAGGGAGTCCCCTTGCGGAAAATAGCCATTGAATACAAACACACTTTCAGACTTGCCTTTGTGCTCGGTAATGATCACGCGACGCTGAGACTCTTCAGTATCCGTAGGAAAACCTTTTTCGAAAGAAACAGGCGGAGCCTTTGATAAAGTAGCAACACCGTAGTGTCCTTTTTGACCATGATAGATAACATGGTAGCCAGTCTTCTCAATCATCTCATGGGGAAAATCATCGTCATGAACTTTTGTTTCCTGTAATGCAATAACATCAGGTTGATGCGATTCAATAATAGCCTCTAGCTGATGAGGGCGCGCTCTCAAACTGTTAATATTAAATGATATAACCTTCATTTTTTCTCCAACTATTCAATGGAATAAATTTCTAACGATTGATATCCACCACTGGACACCGCTCTAATTTTTTTAATCCTGTAATTTCTAATTCGTAATTTTGTGCTTGCCGTTTCAGGACCGATGATTTTAAGACCAGCAATTTTAAAACTAGCAATAATAGCTACTTAATCTCCAACCAGCGCTTATACACTTCGTTTCTTGTGTCCTCGGCGAAACTTAAGAAGCATGTATTTTCAGTACTCGGCGTCAACTGACAGCGAGTATGATACAACTTGTCTCGCCTAAAATAACTGATTTCTACCTCCGCCCCAATCACTTTATCAGCCAAGTACTTAACAATTTCACCACTCTTAATTCGGTAGCCATCGAAAGCAATAATAATATCTTTATTAGCAAGACCATTATTAGAGGCCGTACCATTGTCAAATACTGCAGCTATTTCCGTACCGCCATCTTTTTCTTTAAACGTCGCGCCTAAAGAATTTTTGATTCTGTCTGTGACTTTTTGTTTACAAAAACCGCCGGGATCTAACGGACGACGTTCGGACACCGTTTGGTAACGAATTCCTAAATCTTGAAATAGATTATCAAGCGGTAACGGGTCAGTTGAATACAACATCTGTTGAAAGAAATCCACCATCGATTCGCCAACTAACTGCTCGGCCATACGCAGAATATCCTTCTCTTCTACTCCAGCAACTACTCCCGCAGTCACTCCCTCCTTAGCTCTTCCAAATTCACTCCAGATAAGTCGCATTAAGTCATCGAGGTTTTTCTCATCATTAGTGAGTCGACGAATTTCAAAATCTAGACAAAAGGCGATTAATCCTCCTTTTACGTAATAACTGACAATTGCGTTACTGGCATTTTCATCTTGCTTATAAAATTTTGTCCATGCATCAAAGCTCGACTCACTGATACTTTGCTTAGACGCTCCACTACCTCGTATGTAACGCGTGATATTTTTTGCAATCATATCTAAATAATCACTCGCTTCAATAACCCCACACCTAACCAAAAACAGCTCATCATAATAAGAGGTTATGCCCTCGAAAAACCAAAGCAGCTCTGTATGAACTTCTTTCTGTAACTCATAGGGTTTAAATCGTGCGGGTTTAATTCTTTTTACGTTCCAGCAATGGAAGTATTCATGACTACAAAGGGATAGAAATTTCTGATAATCCTTACTTTTTTTAGAAACATCATCACCCAATTTTGGTAAATCAGCATGGCCACAGTGTAACGCAGTCGATGACATGTGCTCTAAACCACCGAAACCATCTTTTTGAACGAAGGTCATAAATAAATAATCATCAAAGGGTGGTTTTTCGTCGCCAAAAAAATCAACTTCATACTGGCAAATGGTCTGCACATCTTTTGTAATTCGTTCTAGGTCAATCCCCTCAGGCGCTTCAGTAAATACCATTCGATGAACAATCCCGTTAACCGAAAATTCAGAAACAAGTAAATCGCTGATCTCAAAAGGATGGTCAATCAGTTCGTGATAGCTCTTTGACTGATACTCGCCGAAACCAGCCGAATTAACGGCTACCGGTGTCATTGATGTCGCCACCTTCCAATCATTTGCATAATCATTAGTAGAGGCTGCTATTTGAACCTTATGACCGCTTTCTTCATATCCGCGGACAGCAAGAAAAGTACTTGTGCCATTAAAGAAGCAATGCTGTTGGTCAAAGTGCGCCGAACGAACCGATAAGTCCCATGCATAAACTTGGTAGACTAACGTTAATTGGTCGACGTTTTCCATGAGCTGCCATGTCGACTTTGCGCTTTTCTCTAAACGAATAGGTTTAGCATTTTCGAACGCTTCAACTTTGGTAATGTTGCGAGCAAAATCTCGAATCATATAACTGCCAGGTATCCAATCAGGCAACCAAAACTCCTGTCCCTCGTTCAAAGCCATATCAATATCGACTCGAACGTCTATCAAATGTTGATAGGCGTTATCTAAGGATATTTGAAAATTAATCATCTTGGGTCCTTTGGCTATTAACCGAAATTGGTGCACTCTTCAATAGGTAGAAGTACCCTTCTCCCCGATCTAGTTTTAGTTCCATATCAATCGTTAGTTCTTTGGTGACTTGTTCCCGTTTAACCAAGTGGTAGTAAACGGTCCAGTGGTATTTTTTGGGCTTACCTAGCTTTAGGAACTCTTTTTGAAAATTACCGAACTCGAGTTGAGACAGTGGGGTTAACTCAAATTCATAAACCGACTTGCTTGGCGTATTACCAAACCAGTTAGATAGACCAATTTCACGATCACTTGAAATCATAGAAAGCTGGAATTTATAGCTAGAACTTGAGTCATCGGCATTGATAAAATCTAGCGCCAAAGTTACGTCTCGAGTTTGAAGCTCAGCAGGCTCAGTCAGAGATAACCTTACCCTAACCTCTTTTGCCTCAATCACCGCTAAATCCTCAGCGTCCAAACTAGCCATTTTCATAAGGCTAGAAAGAGGCACCGACGAGCAAGAAACAAGCAAAAAACAACCGAAAAGTAGACCAATAATTCGTTTCAAAAAGCAGTCACAGAGCTAATAAATAGTGGTCTCAAATGTAAATCATTCATGGACTAACATCAACGATAGGTTCTCAATTATCGTGCAGAATAGGAAGAAACAATAATAGCTGGTTAAAAATCACTCATTTTCATGGTTTGCTGTAATAAAGACGAATTCGTCGTCATCAACTTGGACGTTTAACAATATTGGACGGCAGCATACAAAACAGTCCTCAATGTAACTTTGCTCCGATTGAGAGCCGTCAACAAGAACTTCAATCTGCTCACCACAATAAGGGCACGAGATGAGTTGCTCAATTAGTCGATTCATGGCCGCGCGTCTCCATAGTAGGAAGTATTATTACTCTAAACTAGACCTTAGAATGAAATATTGGCTTTGTCACCTTAATTAAGGACTGGAAATAATATCTTCACTTGCTCCACTTCAGTCTACTTGTCGGCTAACCTGTTTAAATTTCCAGTCATAAGAATAAAACATCTCTAGAGGTATTCTTCTCCTTTCAACAATAAAATGGTTCTTTCAAATTAGCCTTTTCATTATTGCTTTGTATTGGGAGAAGCCTGTTTAGGAATACTATATCTATAAGTTAAATAGGTATACATGATAACTATGCCTATATATTGAGTGGCAAACTGAATTATAATCGCATTCCATTGGTAACTCTAAGAATCGTATTATGATTAAGAACATTTTTGCACTTGGCATAGCTAGTTTATTAGTATCATTTCTTGTTGCATGTGGCGGGAGCTCTAGCGATTCAGGAACTCTTTCACTTAATGTTACCGACGCGCCGGTAGACGATGCCGTAGAGGTGGTAGTTAAGTTTGATGCAATCGAGCTAAAACCGACACAAGGTGATAACGTCATCATCACATTTGATGAACCTCAGTCTATCGATTTATTAGCCTTGCAGAATGGAATCACAGCACCACTGTTACAGAATGAATCACTTGAAGCTGGAGATTACAGCTGGATGCGACTAGCTGTAGATGCTGATGAGGGTGAAATTGACTCCTACATAAGTTTTGAAGACGGCTCCACGCACTCCCTTTACGTTCCAAGTGGAAATACTATAGGATTAAAAATCAATCGGCCTTTTACCGTGCCTGCCGGCGGAAATGCCAGTTTTACAATCGATTTCGACTTGCGAAAATCGGTGAATAAGCCAGGCAATAATTCCGATGATTACAAACTTAGACCAACGCTACGTATTACCGATAATACTGAGGTCGGAACAATCTCTGGATATATCGCGGCCCCTTTAGTCTCCGATGAGTCTTGTACTGAAGGATTATCAGTCTATGGGTATACTGGTGCCGGAGTCACCCCTAATGATGAAGGCAGTGCAACACCTCCGCTATCTTCAGCCATTCCGGTATATGACAGCGCTAATGATCGCTACAATTACCAGTTAAGCTTTTTGTTAGTTGGAGATTACACCGTTGCGGTTACCTGTGATGCGGACAATGACGACCCAGAAGAAGATGAAGACGAAACTAGTTGGTCAGTCATAACTAGCGCCGATGCGAGCGTTGTTGTCAACCAAACAACTGAGCTAAATTTTGAATAGCTTTGTAGTTTAAAAATTTTGGATAAAGCAGTAATGGGGGCAATCGCTTTAAAGGGGTGCCCGTGAGTCAAAGGTGATCAAACTCAAGTACTCATTTGCAAAATCTGGTCAAAGCCAACGCTCCCTGCATAACACCATAAGCTAGTGACCTGCCTTTATATCAGTCTAATTGTCGGCATAGAGTATTATCTCGTTACTGTCTACCTTTGCAATTTAGCGGTCATTGAAAGTTCTCTTTGCTGGACGTCAATACTTCACCTATAAGAAGACACTTATTGGTAAAAATGTGTGTTTCAAGTTGGGTTCGACCTTCTTGACCCAAACTTGTTGTCATTCAGGTTGTAGATATAACGATTATGTTTTAGCTATGAATAGTCATTTAGTTATCAATTTCTGGAAGGTGGAAACGTTCGATATGCAACCTGTCAGTGCTTTATCTGTTGACTGGAAAGTGTTCAATACAATACGTACTGCAAATAGAAGTTTTCGGTCTGTTCTTTTTCAAAAAGTCCTTTCTAGTCAGAAAACTAATAAAAAATGGTACCAATTTGATAACACTATTGCTATTAACGCTATAAGATACCAATCAAAACAAGGTATTTGTTATATTTTTATTATAAGTGAGAAATAAAGAGTGCGAGCAGACGTTAGTACAATATACAATTTGAATCAGTGTATTCCCACTTGGTAGCATAGCGCCTGCCGTGCTTCGCTATACCTATACTAAGCGTTAGAAATATTGTCGTTAAGGAGACAAATTATGAGGTTTTATTTTTGGATTGGATTTTTGATCATATCTAGCACAGTATCTGCTCATTCAGATTCTGAAAAACTGGGTTTTGAAAAAGCTAAGGAAAAGTACTTTGAGAGCTTTAAAAAGGGCTGTACAAATTTGGTCAACCCTACTGAAGAAGCACTTGCAGAGTAAACGTCTGGCCAAAGACACCTAGCTACCCAAGTTTTCGCAGGTAAACTCACTCCAACATTAACCGTTGGAGAAGAGAATGACAAGAAGAACAAAAGATGACTGGAAAGCATTAATCCAGCAGCAAGAAGACAGTCAA
>CAJQOL010000076.1 GCA_905479925.1 uncultured Kangiellaceae bacterium
ACTGTATTTCTACTGTTGTTTATAACCTGGAGTATGCCATGAAATTAACATCTGATAAGTCTCTTTTTAATAGCGCAGAAGATGACTCAGTCGAAACACCACGGCCGCAAGCATTTCCGCAAGCTAAATCAGTTCCAGATCTCCCTCAAGAAAAAAGGAACCAGTCCGTCATCGGGCAAAATATCAAATTTCGCGGTGAATTAATTGGCACCGAAGACATTCATATAGAAGGTTCTGTAGAAGGTACCATCATTATGGAAGGTCATAATTTGACAATTGGTACCGAGGGAACTCTCGACGCCAATGTACATGCCAATACGATTACGATAAACGGCAAGTTAACCGGTGACATTTTGGCCGATGAACTAATTTCCATTAAGAATACCGCTAAGGTGCAAGGTAATCTCATCGCTCCTAGAATTCAACTTGACGATGGAGGGAAGTTCAGAGGCTCGATGGATATGGTTGATAGCGAGCAAGAGAAGACGGACTCCACCCTCAAATTTAAAGAGAAATTGGTTCACCCACATCTGCCCAAAAAGCACTCTGAATCGAAAGGTGCTTCACCCGCTAATAGTTATAATTCCGATAAACATTCAAATCAGTCGGTTAAAGATAAGGATAATAAAGGGGGTAGAAAGACTGAAAAATAATTCGTTCTCGTAATTTTACCGATGATGGCTAATAGTAATCCAATACCACCCAAGTCACGACTTGAGCACTCCAACCTGCTTCAACAAATGATATCACCCAATGATGTTGTTCTTGACTTAGGTTCGTTTGCGTCGGGTACGACCCAAGCTTTGTTGTCTAGACGTTGTCATTGTTTTGTGGAAGACATTCCAGAGTTTATTAACAGTATTCAAATACATGACGATTTCGATTTTGAGAATTCCTTGAGAGAGCATATGGCTGTCTCTAGCAAGGATGTAAAGGTAGACGTCATTTTAACTTGGGATTTGTTTCATTACCTGGATCTTACAGAGATTAATTGTCTGTTTAGAATACTCAAGGAAAAAATTGGTCCAGGCACAGTGATTCATTCAACAAGATATACAGGATCGGATATTCCTGAACGTCCCCAACTATTTCGTTTATCAGATGACTTGAGTTATCAAATGCGTGAGGAAGAATCTGCCCACAAAATTGTCAATTTCTCTCATTCAACCATCGCTTTGCTCACTCAACTAAAGTATTTTAGCTTAAACGATACCTTGACTCATACTCGTCAATTCAACAAGGGCTTAGTCGAATACTCCCTTATTTATTCCGAGGAAAGTGGTCAACTAAAACCGGTTCGTCCTGTTTCAATTGAACTGATGAAGTCAATTGAGGAACACAAGACACAATCCATCAATTTGCCGAATCTCACAAATCTACTATCAGAATTATCCAAAGATAAAACGGGGTGTATCATAGATTGTGGTGGTTCTTTGTATTCCAATTACCGGTTGTTACGTCGTTGTTCGGATTTTGTTCTTGAGGAAGATATCCACTCATCGCTAGCATGGCAACAACGAGTTGCCATCAGTTCGGACATCGCATTTGATGAGCAGTTATTTAATTATAGAGATTCAGTTAATCTGGATCTGGTGCTAATGTGGGATCTGGTTAACTTCTGTACCGAAAATCAATTTATAGCTTTAATCAACAAATTAAGCTCATACTTATCGGTCAATGGGCTAGTGCATTTTATATTACCTCATTCTGGAAGAGCGGCGGAATCGCCAGCAAACTTCAAGATTGGCAAGAGTTTTCAAGTTGAAATTAATGGTGCGTTATCAGGAATACAGTCTGAGCCAAAACGAAATAATGTGGTTTCCACCGGCCAATTGGTGAGATTGCTTCCAGGATTCAAAGTGCTGGCTTATTATTTCGGAACGGATAAGGAAGGAGAAAATTATCAGGAGTATCTCTTTCAGTACACGGGAAGAAAATAAACCTTTAATGACAATCTGATTAATGCTTTGAGAGTATGCTTGGTTATGCTTCTACCGAAAAAACGCTAGGGGAATGCAATAACGGGAGCTTGACTGTTTGCTGTTTTTACAGGGGGGAGAATGCTCTTCAATTTGGTAACTTGAAATGCGCTAGCTTGGTACTCTCTTAGGCTTTACTGCAAACTTATCGCTGTAAACTTTTCTCAGTAATAATGTCGAGGCAATTTAACAACGACGATACGAGCTAAGCAAATCGCAACAAAGCGAGAACTTAACAGCCTATTAACACAGGCGCAGCAAATAGTCGACAAACCTCAAAATAGCTCTCAATGAAGAACAACAATAACCTTCAAATTGACGTTGAGTGAGAGCTGCTTAATGTTGCTTTTGATTGTTGTGTTTATCTCGCTTTATTTTTGTGGATTCTTTAGTGGCTTTTTTGTGAAGCCTTATTCGTTCTTTTGCCGTTACTTTGCCGTCAGCTTTTGCCCTTCGCTCCATTTTTCGTAGTTGTCTTTGTCCTTTAACTGCTTTACGTGTTTCTTTGGTGGTAAGTTCGCCAGTTTTTACACCTTGAATAATACGAAACTTTTGCGCCTTTTGCCTTTCGTCAATAACAGGGGTTGCGGAGGCGGCGGTGCCGCAAAATATCATTAGACCACTTATTATCAATAGGTTTTGTAAATTTGCTCTCATACTTTACTCCTTTGGTATTAACCGTTTGTAATACTTCCTAAACGCGCTAGATAGTTAAAGGTTGACAGCATTGAAAAAAAACAAGTTTACTAATCTAATACCGAGTGCTTGTAATTGTTAGAATATATTGAATTTGCAATAGTGTGAATTTTACGCTTGAGGTCTTAACAACCTAACAAGTAAGATCACTGCTAATCGGATACTTTTTATGCGATATTTTTACCGGTTTGCTTATAACCTGATGCTTTTAGCCTAATGCTTATACCCTGATGCTAATAACCGGCTGCTGATAGCCAGATGCTCATATTTAGCCCTTTCAAAAACAGAATGACCGAAAGAGCAGAACGCTACTAGCAAGCAAGTAAGAACGACCGTTAAAACTATATTGGTAAAACCTTCAACTTTGATAGAGTAATAGACCATGATAAATAACTTCAAGAACCTCTTAATGAAAAGCTTGTTTGGACTGCTAGCTATTGTGGTTGTTAGCGTTTCAGCGAATAGTCTCGAAAATAGCGATAATGACGAACTCGTCTGGGTTTCAATGGGAGCTGATGCCGCCCTATACATCCAGCAGCACAGAGCCGAGAAAATTAGCTTAAATATTGTCAGCCGTCAAAGCCTCAATACCACCGAGCAGTCGACCGCAAAAGGAAACACGAATAACGATGTGGTTATTGCTCAGGTTAAAAATTCAGAGCTTGCAACCATTAGTCAGGTGATGCATGAGCAATTTAACCGATGTGGCGGTTTTATTTTTCATTCAACCGAAAAAACGGCTGAACAATATGTGACGCAGGCCACCCATGCAACAACAGCGAGCACCAAAACCCGAGTTGATTATACGATTGATAATGCGCAAACCGTAGAAGAGTTAATCGCACAGCTTCAAAGCAGTGATATGATTTCTACCGTTAATTCGTTAAGCAATTACAATAACCGGTTTTATACGACCCAAGACGGTGCTGACATTTCAATGTGGTTAAGAGATGAGTGGCAGTCAATTAGCAGCGAAAGAGACGATATATCGGTAAGCTTATTTGAACACGCTGCTTGGCCGCAGTCTTCGGTAATCGCAACGATTAGCGGTACTACTAATGAGAATGAGATTGTCATTATTGGTGGACATTTAGATTCAATTAATGGTTCAAGCCCTGTTACTGGGCGCGCTCCGGGCGCCGATGACAATGCCTCTGGTATTGCGGTTATAACTGCTGCTTTGAAAGCAATAGTTAACAGTGATTACAAACCAGCGCGAACAATCAAGATAATCGGTTATGCTGCCGAAGAAGTCGGGCTTAGAGGATCAGCAGAAATTGCTGCACAACATCGTAGTAATTTTTTAAATGTTGTTGGAGTTAGCCAATTTGATATGACCGGGTTTGCCGGTACTGCCGGTCAGGATATTACTTTTATAAACGATTTTACTAACGCCGCTCAAAATGAGTATCTTACGCAACTTATTGATGCCTACCTGCCAGAGGTAACTTATGGTTTTGATATCTGCGGTTATGGCTGTTCAGATCACGCATCCTGGCACAATTCTGGTTTTAGAGCATCGTTTCCATTTGAAGCTCGTTTTAACGATAGCAACTCATTAATTCACTCGTCTGGAGATAGTAGCTTTAACTCTTTACATGCTCTAAAGTTTGCCAAGTTAGCGGTAATTTATTTGGCGGAACTTGCAAAAGGCAATACCTTGGATGAACCCTTGAGCTCTACTGTACAATTTGCAGAATCAGAGATATCCGTTGACGAAGGGCAGACTGCTTCTATAGAGATTCAAAGAAGTGGAGATTTTACTCAAGCTCTGTCAATTGAATTTGCCACGGAAGATGGGTCTGCTATAGCTGGTACGGATTATACCGGTACGGCGGGGACATTAACCTGGGAAGCGGGAGAAAGTAGTGCCAAAACGATTTCAGTGACAACCGAAAATGTTGATACTTCCAAGTCATTTTCCATTTTGTTATCGAACCCATCAAATAACGTTGAAGTAGGGTTAACTTCGCGAGTGACTATTAATATTGTGGCGGAAGCGGCTCCACCGCCACCACCACCGGTTGTAGAACCTGAAACGAGCAGTGGTGGGGGAACTCTGACCTGGTATATGCTAATTATATTAATGCTAGTGAGGAAAAAACCTCAAAAATAGCTTAGTTACCTCATCATTTTTAGATGAGAATCTTTTTAGCAAATTTCAAGTTTGGGCGGGTTAGAAACCGCCCTGTTTGTTGGTTTTATTGTGAACAGTAGCCTTGACTAAAGTTAGCTAGAAAATATCTCATCCATACTAACGCAAACTTCTTGTTATTGACTGTTAGGTTGAAGCGCAAGTACTTCGCAATTTAGGTTGTCGATAATTTTCTCAGCAGTGTTGCCTATCACGACTCCAGATAATCCTTTTCTTCCAACGGTACCAATCACTAAAAGGTGAGACTGCGTTGCCTTGACAATTTCAGGGATAGCTTCTTCGGTGGACACTCCCTCCGCTAAATGTAACTGGTTATCGGCAATTGAAAAATCACTAACGTAATCTTTCAGCGCCTTAGCATGTAACTCTTTACCTTCTTTATAAAAGCTGTCTTGGTCAAAAAGGTGTTGCAGTTGACGCTTCTCGATTAGCGGCCAAGGAAAAACATTGATGACATGTGGTTTTACTTTAAATTTATCCGCAAGAGAAACGCAGTGTTCAATAATTTCGATATTTAGCTGGCTGTGAGATTGGTCTTTTGCGTCTATATCGATTGCACCTAGGATATTAGAATTATCGGGCCAGCGGCCTTGTTTAACTAGTAATAGATTGGTTCCGCTTTCTCGCATTAAATGCCAGTCACTCGGTGTTATTAGTAGTTTCTGTATTTGATTGTGATAGTGGGCAGTTTTAACGATTAAGTCAAATGACTGTTGTTTGGCAAAGGTAATAATGCCGCGATGAAAATTGGTATCCCAGATCACTTTGGTGGAGACCTTTAAGCCTTGTTCGCGCAGCGGTTTTGCAAGTTCATCAAGTTCAGATAAATGTCGTTCGTTAATATGCGCCTCTACTTTTGAAACTTCAGCTTGAGATAATTTTTTTAGTAGATCGCTTACAGGTTCATCGACACTGATTGCGAGCGTGAGATTAGAATCATAATTATTGGCAAGCTCAACAGCTCTAGACAGCGCGTGATGGACTTCCTGTCGATGATCAACGACGACTAGAATATTATCATAGGTAACCATAAAAACTCCCTTTGTTCAGTTAAAACGTTAGGCTATTTTTGCCTGCTTGGTTCAACTACTAATCTAACATTTGGCTCGCTGATGGCTATTGACACAGGTCAAAGATAGCTTCGTATTTTTTAAGCCATTTTAATTATCCGTTGTATAGCAATTTGCGATAATGAAACGCTTATGATTTTTTCTATAGCGTTGATTGGTAACAGTGATCTTTATTGCTAAAGATTAAAAATAGAATGTCATGTGATGATGTGCTGTTAATCGAGATCCTTTTCCCAGTAAATTTAAAAAACTATTCATCTTTTGTTCATTTATATTGGCTTAGAATAGCTCTACCCTAAGTTATGTTACACTAACCAAGGGTTAAGATTTCGTATCTGTTTAATCGTCAAATATAATAGGGGGATGTTTACGATGAAAAAAATTCACTTGCTCGGTTTAACCGTTATTGCCACGCTTCTGGCTAACCCAGTTTATGCTAATAAAGCAAAAAAATTCAAAATCACACCGCCGCAAGGCTTTAACGGTGCGCCGCAAATTGATGTTTATTCAACTAACGGTGAGAAATACAACAAGGTAGACTCAACAAAAGTTACTAAGGTGTCAGTAGGCACTAACCTAAAATGTCAGTTTGAAGGCAAAGGAAATAAGG
>CAJQOL010000077.1 GCA_905479925.1 uncultured Kangiellaceae bacterium
TTTCTTGAACTCATTGCCAAGCCGTTATCTTCACGAATAATTTCGCCCCCAACTATTTCAATTGGAAGGAACAAGTCTTTCACCATGGCGCTTAGGATCAGGTACTGCTGGTAATCTTTTTTACCAAAAACGACTAAGTCCGGTTGAATAATATTAAAAAGTATCGTCACTACGGTAGCTACGCCCCTAAAATGTTCGGGTCTACTTTCTCCGCAGAGGCGTTTGGTTAAACGGTTGACTTCAACACTGGTATTGGTCTGTGTTCCAAGTGGATAAATAATTTCATTGGTAGGGGTAAATAAAAAATCGACATCAATTGATTCTAGTTTATCTATGTCATCTTTTAATGTTCTAGGGTATTTATTAAGATCTTCATTTGCGCCAAATTGCATTGGGTTAACAAAAATACTACCTACTAAAATATCACAGTGGGCTTGAGCCAGTTTGAACAGCGAAAGGTGACCACGGTGAAGGTTACCCATTGTTGGAATAAAACCAATTTTCTTCCCTGCGTGTTTTAGTGCAGTTAATTCCTTTTGGATATCATGTGGGTCTTGGAATACTTTCATAGGGAGAAGCTTCTAAAAATCAAAAATTAATTGAACTGGTGTTGTTCGCCTGGGAAACTGCGGTTCTTGACAGACTCTACATATTTAGCAATGGCAGCCTGCACCGAATTAATAGCATGATCTTCAAAGAAGTTTTTTACAAACTTAGGTCTAAAATCGCCATTAAGTCCTAACATATCTTGAACCACTAGTACTTGTCCGTCAGTGACATTTCCGGCACCAATTCCAATGGTCGGAATAGTCAGCTGTTCGGTTATCTTTTCTGCGAGTTCGGTCGGTACGCATTCCAATACCAACATATGGGCGCCAGCCTTTTCAACTGCTAGTGCATCTTTCAGAATTTTTTCTGCGCTTTCAGCGTTTCGCCCCTGAACTTTAAAGCCACCTAATGCGTCAACCGATTGAGGGGTTAACCCCAAATGTGCGCAGACCGGAATTCCGCACTCAACCAGCTTTTTAATACTTGGGCAAAGCCATTCTCCACCCTCGAGTTTTACCATATTTGCGCCAGCCTGCATTAGTAATGCGGCATTGGCTAGGGTTTGTTCTTCAGTGGCATAAGTCATATAAGAGAGGTCACTAATTAACAGTGAACCTTGATTGGTGCGAGCTACGCACTTGGTATGATATGCCATGTCTTCAATGGTAACCGGTACCGTTGACTGATGACCTTGCATAACCATGCCTAATGAGTCTCCGACTAGCATAACCTCAACTCCTTGCTCTGAGATTAGCTTAGAAAAGCTAGCGTCATAGGCGGTAAGAACAGCTATTGGCTCACCGTTCATTTTTAATTGTTGTATGGTATGTAAAGTCTGCTTCTTCATAGCTTAGTCTCGTTTCGAAAAGGTGATTCTTTACTTATCGGTCCTATTTTAAAACCGTTGGATTAAAGTAGTGTCGTCCTTTCGTTGTCGTTTCAATCCGTTCAAGTAGCTGCTGGTAATGGTCATCATTATTCACTAAATCCATACCAGATGCATTCACTATTAACAGCGGCGATGAATTATAGTAGTGAAAATAATCAGTATAAGCGGTTGATAGTCGATTCAGGTATTCATCGTTAATCGTATGCTCCATGGCAATTCCGCGTTTTCTGATTCTTTTTAACAAAATATCCGCAGGTGCTTGCAAGTAAATCACTAAGTCGGGTATCGGCGCGTCAATGGTTAAGTTTTCATAGACTTGTTCATAAAGGTTCAGTTCATCGGAGTCTAGCGTTACTCGGGCAAATAAACGATCTTTGTCCATTAGAAAGTCGGCAATATGATTAGGCGCAAACATGTCTGCTTGCTTTAATTCCTGTAACTGTCGACTACGTTGGAATAAAAAATACAATTGAGCAGGCAAAGCCCCTGCTTTCGGATCTTGGTAAAATTTCTCTAAGAACGGGTTATCTGCAGCACCTTCTAACAGTAACTCCGCTTGAAACGAATTAGCTAACTTTTTAGCCAGGGTCGTTTTACCGACTCCTATTGGCCCTTCTACCGCAATGAACGTTTTATTGGACTTGGGGGGCTCTATTGCTGTTGATTTAGTTGGCATTGTTTCTGTCACAGCTTATGGATTCCTACTAGCGATAAAGTGTTTTTGATTTCAGCCGCTAGGCTACCATCAGGTAATTGAATATCTGGTTCAATCTCTAAAAGTGGCAAAATAACAAAAGCTCGCTCTTTCATGCCATAGTGAGGAACGGTAAGGCGCTCGCATTGAATAGTCTGCTCAGCATATAGTATCAAATCGAGATCTAATGTACGAGGGCCCCATCGTTCAAATTTTCTGACTCTTCCTTGTTGTTTTTCAATAGCTTGTAGCTCATCAAGCAAAGGAAGGGGTGACAGGCTCGTGGATATCTTAACAACGGCGTTGATATATTGGTTTTGATCTTGAGGACCCATTGGTTCACTTTGATAAAGGCTAGAGCTACTAATTAGCTTTGTCTGCGGCAGCTTTGAAATCGCATTCACAGCTTGTTTTATCTGGCTAATGGGAGACTCGAGATTTGAACCCAAACCAATATAAACATCTTGATTCATTGACATATCCAACTAGTTAGCGCGAAATCAACCAATAGAAACCCTGCTATTTAAGTTAATTATTCACTAATTTGAGGGTGGTCCTGAGCGTTTCTTTTTAGATTTAAATCGTCGCTTTTTTTTAGGTGGGTGGCTAACGCTATTCAACATCTTGTTTTGTTCTAAATCGTCCGCCTCTTGAAAATCGGTCCACCATTTTGAAAGCTTTTGTAGTTCGGCGTCATCCCCTGCCCGCAGACATAAGAAATCATAAGCAGCTCTAAAGCGTTGGTGTTGAAAAACGCTGTAAACATTTTTCTTTCTAAGATTGGAAAGTCGATTTTGTAGCGCCCAGATTTCTTTAGCAACCATTGAAAAACGCTTTGGAATTCCAATTGTCTGTCGTTGCTTTTCCATCACTTGAGTCGCAGCCTTTTGGTTCGCTTCGTAGAAAGGCAGCTTTTTGCCAATTAGTTGTTGAGCTTTTTGTTGAAGCGGTGCCCATAGAAATACGGCGTATAAAAAGGCTGGTGTTACTGGTAGTTGGGATTTAATTCGTTTATCGGTGCTTTGCAGAGCCATTTTTATAAACTGCTCAAATTGCTGAGTTTCAAAGCTTTCCGGCTTTTGTTCGAGAGCGGTTATGGTTTGAGAAAAAAGGTATCTTGCTACATTTCTTTCTCGTAATGCATTCCAAGTCGATTCTGCACTGCCTGAAAGCAACATTTTATTGCTTTCATCCCAAAGCCTAGCGGAGGATACATGGGTTAGTAATTCCGACAACTGCGGTATTGGTTTGGCTGTTTCACTGCCGATTGTTAAGTTGAGTTTACATGCTAGCCTTATTGCCCTAAGAATTCTAACGGGATCTTCTCGGTAACGATCTTCCGGTTCGCCAATTAGTCTAAGCTTTCTTTCCGCTAAGTCATTTAAACCGTTTGTATAATCTATAACTGAAAAATCTCTAACCGTGTAATACAGTGCATTGAGGGTAAAGTCGCGCCTAAACGCATCGTCGACCATGTTTCCGTAAACATTATCACGCATCAACATGCCGTGATCACTGGTTCTCGACTGGTCGTTTTTGTTTCCTGTTTTCTTTGTTTTTTGAGGCTCGTCATGATTGGCTCTGAAAGTGGCGACTTCAATAACTTCCCGACCATAGAGGATATGAGCTAATCGGAATCGACGTCCTATCAAGCGCGAGTTTTTGAATATTGATTTGACCTGCTCTGGCGTCGCATCGGTAGCTACGTCAAAATCTTTTGGCTGTAAACCAAGCAAAATATCTCTTACGCCGCCTCCTACTAAATAGGCTTGAAAGCCATTTTCATTGAGTTTGTAGAGGACTTTTAAAGCATTTTTACTGATCTTTTTCCGAGAGACACAGTGTTGGTCACGCTTAAGTATTACCGCCTCAGAGTCGGAGGCGTTACTAGTTGTCGCTTTTTTACTAGCAGTGCGAGAAAACAGGCGCTTAAATAGACCGCTCATTGATCCGATAACAACCTAAAGTTTGCACAAAAAATGAGCGATATTACGAATGCCACGACCAGTAGCTCCCGCCGAGAAAAGGCTATTTGAGCCATCGCGATAACAAGCTGCCAAATCAAGATGGATCCATGTTTTGTTTTCAAAATCGACAAAGCGAGATAAAAAACCTGCCGCATTGCTAGCGCCTCCAACACCACCGCCTGGCTGTGGTTTGCTATTAGCAGTAGTTGCATAATCGGAAGGGCAATTTTCTTGATGAAAAGGCTCTAAAGGCAATCGCCATATTGGGTCATGCTGCTGTTTTGATATCTGTTCAAACTGTTGACAAATTTCATCATTCATACTGAACATGGCATTGTAATGGTCGCCCATTGCCACACAAGCAGCACCGGTAAGTGTTGCTGCGTCTATGATAACTGGCGCGTTACTTTCATCGGCAAGAATTAATCCGTCGGCTAATACTAATCTGCCTTCGGCATCGGTGTTTACAACTTCAACGCTAACACCGTTTTTATATTTTAAAATATCAGATAGTTTATAGGCGTGTCCGCTGACTAAATTTTCAGCACAACATAGATATAACTTAACGCGTTTGTTTAGACCGTTTGTAATTGCAAGGGCTAGTCCCGCAGCGATCGTTGCCGCGCCGCCCATGTCGCTTTTCATGTGCAACATTCCAACGCTCGATTTCATGCTATAACCACCGCTATCAAAAGTGATCCCTTTACCAACCAAAGCGGCCGCTGGAGGAGTATCCTGCATACCTTTCGGGCAGAAGTCTAACTCCAGTAAAGCTGGCTCTCGTTGGCTACCACGGCCTACGTTAAAGATACCAACTAAACCGGCCTCGTTAAGTGCTTCGCCGCTAATAATTTGATAACTTATTTGCTCTTCGTCTAACTGACTAATAAACTCCCCGGCGCGAGTAGCAAGTTGCATGGGTGAAAGGTCTTCAGGGCTCATGTTAATTAGCTTCTTGGCCCAACCGAAAGTTTTTATGCGGGCGTCTAGTTCAGCGGACTCTTTTTCGTTTAAGTCGGCAAACTCAATTTCAGGTATTGACTTAGGTGATGAAACACCTTGCCAGAAATGCCACTGAGACTCTAAATCCCAAGTACCACTCAATCTAAAAGACGGTATTTTCATAGAGGCTAACTGACGAGCCGCTTTTTGTACTTTCAGGCGCTCGTCTAAGCTGTCTTCTTGAGAGCTTAAATGAATGATGGCACCTTTTGCGGAGAAACTAACTAAACTATCTTTCCCCCATTGTCTTGAGCTATTTTGGAATGAAAGTTCTACTTCAAAATGTTGACTCATTGTTGATTCCTATTTGGCAAAAATATTGAATTGATTAATTATTGTTTTAAAGCAAATGACCCATTTTGCCGGTTTTGGTCGACAGATACTCTTCATTATGTGGGTTCTTTCCAAATTTTAGCGGTACTCGTTCTACAATGTCTATCTTTGCAGCTTTAAGCGCTTGTACTTTTTTTGGATTATTGGTCATTAAACGAACTTTAGAAATACCAAGCACCTTCAAAAGGTCAGCTGCTACGTCAAATTTGCGTTGGTCGGCTTCAAACCCTAAATTGATATTGGCCTCAACGGTATCTTGGCCTAAATCTTGCAACGCATAGGCTTTTATCTTGTTGACCAGACCTATACCACGCCCCTCTTGTCTAAGGTATATAACGATCCCTCTGCCTTCTACGGCTATTTTTTGAAGAGCGGCGTCTAATTGAGGGCCACAGTCACACCTTAAGCTCGAAAATGCGTCGCCGGTTAAACATTCAGAGTGAACTCTAGCTAATACGGGCTCTTGGGTTGTTAAGTCCCCCATGCCTAAACCGACATGCTCTTTTCCATCGCTATTAGTTTCTAACGCATAGAGGGTGAAATCTCCCCATTTAGTTGGAAGTTTTGCTTGCACCGCGTGCGGTGACTCTGTTTCTAATTTGCTCATGGTTTTCGGCTTGCACCTAGTTTCATTGTGGCACTCATGGATAATATCTATGGAGTCTAATTAATATAATACGAAAGTGAAGAGCTTTTGGAGCCTAAATCCACGCTGGAGCGAGTATTTTACACGCTATCGGTGGTAAAGGGTAATTTGGTTTTAGACTATAGGCAAGTTACAATTAACTATTATTATCCTAAATGGTTGAGTGCTACTTGTTACGTCTTTTTTACCAATCTATGACCAAGCTAATACCGCTTATTGTTCTGTTAACTCTATTGAGCGGTTGTGCGTCTATTGGGGGGCAGAAAAAGGTTAGTACTAACCAGCAGGTTAATGTCCTTAAGCCTTCAAATTTGGCAAGCTCAGCAGTTGCCGCTGAATTATTGCACCGTGATGTTGACCAATTGGTCACCCTAGTTGAGCAGGTCCACCCCGAACCCTACAGCCTGATATCAAAGCAACAACTGCTTAATAAGGCAAATGAGATTAAACAATCTATTAACTATCCACTGAAACGCCGTGAGTTTTACTTGAAATTGGCGCCGTTGATAACCGCACTTTCCGATGTTCACTCGACCTTAAACCTACCTCAGAAACTCAATCAAACATTTGCTGAAAAAGCGCTTTCTTCTGGGCTTTTTCCATTAGCGGTACTGTATGAAGATTATGGCCTTTTTGTTGCGACGGACTTGTCTGGGCGACCGCAGGTTCCTATTGGGGCAAAGTTGGTAGCAATTAATCACTTACCCATTGAATATTTAGTGTCAGCCATGAAGCGGATTACTTCCTATGAAACAGAAACCGGCTTAAGACGAAGAATTCAGGTTGATTTTGCATGGCTACTGGCGGACCTAGGCTTAGCTACCGAACGCTATCATGTTAAATATGAATATGAATCAGTAACCTACCAAGTCGACCTTGCTGGGTTAAGTATTGAATCTACCGATGACTATATGGCGGAAAGTTCAACAACTAAGAATCAAGACGCTAATATTGAAGAGCAGCCAAAAGCAAAGGCGTCATTTTATGGTAGTAGCCTCTTAACCGGCGGAACTGGGCTCATTTGGTTTAACGACTTTAATGAAGATCCTGAAACTTTTGATACCTATCTGGATTCACAATTTGAGCGCTTTGCCCTGCAAGGGGTTAGCAATCTAGTGATCGATGTTAGATACAATGACGGTGGTTTGTCACAGAACATAAAAAATCTGCTGTCTCGTTTAACAAAGGAGCCGCTTGAGTGGTATAAAAGCGGAGAAATTAAAGTCAGTGAGTCTCTAAAATTAAAGCATCAAGAAGCTACCCGAGAACGCCGTAAAAAAAAATACGAGTGGGGATTGCAATGGTTGCCTTTGGAGTGGACCGATGCTTTGCAGTATAAAATTTTATGGGGTGATATTGGTGAAAGCATCGATATTGGCTTTTCTTCAATTTCCGCTAGTGAACATTTACATTTTAAGCAAGTCGTGGTTTTAACTAATGGTTATTGTTATTCAGCTTGTAGTGCTTTTGTGGCAGCTGTTAACCAACACGAGTTGGCCTATACTCTGGGGGAAACTGCCGGCAGCATTGCACAGGTCCAATATGCTTATCCGATTGAACTGGTTTTAAGCCATTCCCAGCTAGCGCTTTCATTGCCAACTATTAAGCTCTCTTTTGACTCTTCGTTATACAACAGAAATGAGCAGATGATGAAAGAACAAAGCCTTATTCAGCCTCAAAAGGGGATTCGCCGCACGATTGAAGGGGTAAAAAAACGTCAAGACTCGAGTTTGAGAGCTGCTTTAAACTATCTTGAAAAACACACGGATGGTAACTGAGTCGGATTTGGCGCTAAATTCGCCATATTTTTTGAGCAGTAACGGTTTTTAACAACTATGCTTAAAACAAGATGAATTTAAGGAGTTAAAGATGGCTAAGTGGGTTACAAAAGAGTTAGAAAGTCTATTGCATCAGATTAATGAAGTGCCATATACCGATGACCGGGAAAAGCAGCAATTAACCATATTAATGAATGGTTTTGCACAACTCAACAATAAAGTCATGGATAAAGCGGCGGTCAAAACACGTAAAGAATTTAGAGGGTGGAGTTTGGATGACATCTCTCCCGCACCCAAAAAGAAAGATAAAGTTGAGGATAGTACTGCTGACGAGTTAACGCGCTTAAGACCTATTCGTTAATTCCGAGACAAATTCCGTTATTTTTAGTGCCAAAAGGGCTTTTAAGCCCTTTTATTTGACTATTTTAAATGCTACTCACCTTCTCCTTATAGCCCTGATAGCCTTGTCAATGCTATAATCCGCGCCCAAATTTCATTTCACTATTGCGGTTTTAAACTAGTTCATGAGCAAAAAGTTATTTATAAAGACCTGGGGATGCCAGATGAATGATTACGATTCATCGCGTATGGCTGATCTTCTTAACAAAACCCATGCCTATGAAGTCACAGATGATCCTAAAGACGCTGATTTATTAGTACTCAATACCTGTTCAATCCGAGAAAAAGCCCAAGAAAAGGTTTTTTCGAAGCTTGGGGAATGGAAAAAATTTAAGAATACTAAACCTGACCTAAAAATTGCCGTTGGCGGGTGTGTTGCAAGCCAAGAGGGAAAAGCCATAAGAACTAGAGCTCCTTATGTCGATATGGTTTTTGGTCCTCAAACTTTACACCGGTTACCCGGAATGATAAATGAGGTAGAAAAGGACCATAAACCGGTTATAGATACCTCTTTTCCGGAAATAGAAAAATTTGATGTATTGCCCGCTCAACAGGTTGAAGGGGTTTCTGCTTTTGTTTCAATTATGGAAGGCTGTAGCAAATACTGCACTTTTTGCGTCGTTCCGTATACACGCGGTGAAGAGGTTAGTCGTCCGTTTGATGATGTTATTGCCGAAGTCGTTTCGGTTGCTGAAAAAGGGGTTAGGGAAGTTAATCTGCTTGGCCAAAATGTTAACGCTTATCGAGGGAAAACCCACGATGGTGAGGAAGCGGATTTAGCGGATCTTATTGAATTGATAGCTGCGATTGACGGCATTGATCGTATTCGTTATACCACTTCGCATCCGGTTGAGTTTTCTCAACGGTTAATTGATGTATATGCCAGAGTACCCGAGCTGGTTGATCATTTGCACCTTCCCGTGCAAAGTGGTTCCGATCGGATATTGGCCGCGATGAAGCGCGGGCATATGATTTTAGAATACAAATCTAAAATTCGAAAATTAAAAAAAATTAGACCAAACCTAAGTATGTCCTCTGATTTTATTATTGGATTTCCCGGTGAAACGGATAAAGACTTTGAAGATACCATGAAGCTAATCAGCGAAATTGATTATGACATGAGCTTTAGTTTTATTTATAGCGCTAGACCAGGAACTCCTGCATCGGATATCGCGGATGAAACACCAATGGAGGTTAAGAAAAAACGTCTTTCATTGTTACAGCAACGACTTAACCAACAGTCTCAAGAACATGCACGTCGAATGATGGGAACGGTTCAAAAGGTTTTGGTTGAAGGCCCATCTAAAAAAGACCCTATGCAATTAGCGGGTCGAACGGAAAATAACCGAGTGGTTAACTTTGACGGACAACCCAGTATGATTGGTCAGTTCGTTGACGTAGAAATCACTGAAGCGCTTCCTAACTCGATGCGCGGAGTATTGATTAACTAATGAGTTTATCTAGTTTAGAGTTTGTCCTCGAACCTTTCAATAATCAACATTTAGCCACTCTAGCTGGTCATATCGATGAAAATTTTCGAATGATTGAGAAACGCTTAGGGGTCGAAATTTCTAACCGAGCCAATGTCTTCAAGGTTAGTGGTGAACAGCTTGCCATTGAAATAACCGAGGAGTTGTTGGTTGAACTGTACGATGAAATAAATGATGACAACCCTTTATCCATCGAAAGCCTGCATGTTGCGGTTCAAAATGCTTGCCAGGCAATGAGTGATAACAGTCATAAGAACAAAAATAAACATTTAGTCATTTCTACAAAAAGAGGTCAAATTCGACCTCGCGGTTTGAACCAGCAAAAATATGTAGAAAATATTCTTGTTAATGATATTACCTTTGGGGTTGGCCCCGCTGGTACCGGAAAAACTTATTTAGCGGTTGCTTGTGCTGTTGATGCTCTAGAGCGACAAGAAGTTCGAAGAATAATTTTAACTCGTCCAGCGGTAGAGGCTGGCGAGAAATTAGGTTTCTTACCTGGTGATTTAAATCAAAAGGTCGATCCCTACTTGCGCCCCTTGTACGACGCATTATATGAAATGCTTGGTTTCGAAAAAGTGGCAAAGTTAGTTGAAAACAACGTTATTGAAGTAGCGCCTTTAGCTTATATGAGAGGCAGAACCCTTAACGAGTCATTTATCATTGTCGATGAAAGTCAAAATACTACCAAAGAACAAATGAAAATGTTCTTAACACGAATCGGTTTTAACTCTAGAGCCGTTGTTACCGGCGATATTACTCAAATCGATTTGCCTAGTGGAAAAATGTCAGGTCTTCGCCAAGCGATTGATATTTTGGACAATGTTAAAGGCATCGGTTTTAGTTTCTTTCAAGCAACCGACGTGGTGCGTCATCCGGTAGTACAAAGAATTGTAGAAGCCTATGAAGAGGGCGAAGAATAACTATCATGCAAGTAATGATTGATCTACAGAATATGACCGACTCAGAACAAATTCCGTCGGCTGAGGACTTTGAAAGCTGGGTAAGAACAGCATTAGAATTAGAAGGTAGTCAATTGGAGCAACCTGAGCTAACCATTCGAGTTGTATCTGCCGAGGAGAGTCAGCAGCTTAACCATGACTATCGCGATAAGGACAAACCGACCAATATTTTGTCTTTCCCTTTTGAGGCCCCTGAAATGTTACCGAAAGACGCACTGGCAGAACTCTTAGGCGATCTGGTGATTTGTGAAACGGTAATGAAAGCTGAAGCATTGCAACAGAATAAGCTTGAATCAAGTCACTGGGCTCACTTGGTGGTTCACGGGGTGCTTCATTTGTTGGGGCATGACCATATGGAACCAGAGCAGGCTGACGCTATGGAAAGTTTAGAGATCGCGATATTAAAAAAACTAGGGATCGATGATCCTTATGTGGAAGTTTAGATTACCAATAAAGTAACGTCTAAATTGTTAAATTTAGTAGAAATAGCAACCGACTATTGAGCCCCCTTACTAATCAAAAACTTCGAGTAGGCCATGTCCGATTTCAAAATATGTTCGGTCAGCCAAGACTGAAGAAATTGCATTATCTCAAGCGCTATCGCTCCAGATATATCCGACTCAAAATTGAGCTTAAGCCCTTCTAATTGTGTAATCAGTGCACGATGACTGTCTTTGTGTTGTTGCTCTGAAGGGTAATTAAATTCCTCTAACATGGCCTCTTCAAATTGAAAGTGGTATTCGGTGTAGTCCGTTAGTTGATTGAGAATCTCACTAACAGCAATATTAGCGTCACCATTAGCCATTTCACGGTTTAACTGGTTGATAAGTTGAATCAATTTTTGATGTTGTCGGTCGATGCTGTCAATGCCGACACTAAATTGATTTGACCAAGTAATAATTGTCATAGCTTTCACCTTGTTGCGTTCGTTGAATATAGCTCTCTTTTAATTGAAGACCGTGTTACCCGTTAATCAATACCCGATGCTGGCGACTCGCTAACAAGTTATCTGGCACCTTGATTTATGTTTGAGGTCAAAATCATTAATTACCGTGTGTTGCAACCATTTAAGAGACTAACATATCCCTTTTGCTAATAAGCTGACCTATATCAGTAGAATCGCAAAACCTGACGTAGGTCAATTATCAACTAGATATTGACTGATATTCTTATTGGCAGTTAATGATTGAAATTGGTTTAGAGTTAAGGAGATAGGTAATGAACACTGATGAAATTAGAATTCGTTTGGTAGAGCGTTTGGAGAAGCTGGACTCACGGGTTCATGCTATCAATGATGATGTTTGCCATAAGAATAACCCGCTCTCAAGCGACTGGGCAGAGCAAGCTGTAGAACGTGAAAATGAGGAAGTTTTAGAGGCGCTAGGAAATGCCTCTTTATCAGAAATCAGGCAAATTAAAGCAGCAATAGCCAGAATTGATGAAGGCCGCTATTTTGATTGTGTTAGCTGCGGTGAAGCAATTGGAGAAAAACGTTTATCACTGATCTTGTTTGCTGATCTTTGTACCAGTTGTGCTGAAGAGTCTGAAAAGAAAGCATCTTAGTCTAATCAAGGTAGATACCCAGATTTTTCTTTACATTCTCAATCACAATATAGGTGTGCGTGTGTGAGACGCCTGATAGTTCAGCGATTTGCCCAAGAACCGCTCGGTAATTTTTCATGTTGCTAATACAGAGCTTTAACAAGTAATCAAAACCACCTGCAACCATGTCGCATTCAATCACTTCCTTGACCTCGCTAAGGTCATTTTGAAACTGCTTAAAAGAGTCATTAGTGGTTTTATCGAGAGTAACTGATACATAGGCGAACAGATCATGACCTAGCTTTCCAGGGTTTAACACCGCTGTATAGCGTTCTATATAACCGTCATTCTCTAAGCGTTTAACTCGGTCTAGGCATGGGCTTGGGCTCAAATTAACGCTTTTTGAAAGCTCTACATTTGAAATTCGACCGTTATTCTGTATTTCTTGAAGTATTTTTTTATCTATTTTGTCCAAAGCTTTCATGGTAGTTGAGCCTTCATATGGTAAATATGTTTTTATAATATACTGCAAATGTAAAATATTGCAGTGTTTTATTTGGTCTTTTTTAGTGATTAAGCTCGATAATATTGATTAATTTGCATTAAAATCCGCTCAGTCATTGGTTTGGATATTAAACATAGATCTTGAGGTATACCATGCTTTTTCATTATGTAACCCCACAAACAGAACAAACTCGCCAGAATATTCGCCAGTTCTATCGCGAAGATGAAAATAAGGTGCTGGATGTATTAATGCCGTTGGCTGAAACCGGCGTAAAAGTTCGTTCCAGAACTTGGGAGCGGGCCCGTCAGCTTATTGTGGAAATTCGAAAGGTACAAGCTGGTAAAGGTGGCGTTGATGCGCTGTTACAGGAGTTCGCAATTTCCTCTGAAGAGGGAGTTGTCTTAATGTGCTTGGCAGAAGCGCTGTTGAGAGTTCCAGACAAGACAACTGCAGACGAATTAATTCGAGACAAACTCAGTGGCGGCGATTGGATTTCTCACATCGGTCAGAGCGACTCCATGTTTGTTAACGCATCTTCGTGGGGGCTTTTACTGACCGGTAAGTTAGTTAATTACCGTAAGGAAAATCAAAAAAATCAATACGGTATTTTGAAAAAAATGGTTGGCCGAATGGGAGAGCCTGTCATCCGAAAGGCAGTTCGCCAATCAATGGAGCTTATGGGCAGTCAGTTCGTGATGGGAGTCAATATTCAAAAAGCGTTGAAAAGAGCTAGGCCTATAGAGCAGAAAGGATATAGCTACTCTTACGATATGTTAGGGGAAGGGGCACGTACCATGGAGGACGCTGATCGTTATTTTGAAAGTTATATGAATGCGATCAGAGAAATAGGGAAAGCGGCTAATGGCCGTGGGCCAATTAATAGTCCGGGTATATCAATAAAGTTATCCGCAATTCACCCTCGCTACGAATTTACGCATAGAGAACGAGTCGTATCAGAATTAGTGCCGCGATTAAAAATGTTAGCCTTAGAAGCTAAAAAATATGACATTGGTTTTACTGTAGATGCAGAAGAAGCAGATCGTCTGGATTTGTCATTGGATGTAATTGAAGCCGTTTTTTCGGATCAAGAGCTAGGAGACTGGAGCGGTTTTGGGATGGCTGTACAGGCCTATCAAAAACGAGCAATTTATGTAATCGATTGGATTCGAGAAGTAACCATTAAATACGGTCGAAAAATGATGGTTCGGCTGGTGAAAGGTGCCTATTGGGATAGCGAAATCAAAATTAGCCAGTCGGAAGGGTTTGATGATTTTCCTGTTTTTACTCGCAAAGCTTCTTCCGATGTTTCTTATCAAGCTTGTGCCAAAAAACTCCTCGACTATAGAGATACGGTTTATCCTCAATTCGCATCACATAATGCATATACGGTATCAACGATTTTGGAAATGAACATCGAGACCGCTAATTATCGAGAGGCCAATAGTACTCACCAAGGTTTTGAGTTTCAGCGACTGCATGGTATGGGAGAGTCATTATTTGACCAAATAGTTACTAATGAAAAGGTACTGTGTCGAGTTTATGCGCCTGTTGGAGCGCACGTTGATTTGCTTGCTTATTTAGTTAGGAGGCTTTTGGAAAACGGCGCTAATAGCTCATTTGTCAATAATATCGTTGACGAAAATGTTTCCGTAGAATCTTTACTCGCCGATCCGCTTGAAACCGTTTCACTTTGGCGAGAAAAAAGAAATTCGCAGATAGCACTGCCTCGTGGTCTTTACGGTGCACAAAGAGTGAACGCCGTTGGTCTAGACTTAACCGATACTGACCGTGTATTGACGTTGAAGCATAATCTTGAACATTGGTTCAAAAACAGAGATTTGAATCAACCCGACGAATTTGATTCAAACAGATGGCTAACGGTGACCAACCCCGCTAATACATCAGAAATTTTAGCCTATCTGAAAAAAGATGATCAAGCCGCAATGTTAGAAAAGTTGCAGCAATGTCAGCAAGCTTATTCCGGTTGGTCGGCTTTAGCGGTTGAGCAACGAGCGGAGGTTCTTTTTAAGACTGCCGACGCTCTAGAAGCAAACATGGATGAACTGATGGCCATCTGTATTAAAGAAGCAGGTAAAACGCCGCAGGATAGCGTGGCTGAGGTTCGTGAAGCCGTCGATTTTTGTCGTTATTATGCGTTAAATGCGATTGAGTTGATGAAGGATTCCTCTTTGGTCTCTCGCGGTGTTGTACTTTGCATTAGTCCCTGGAATTTTCCGCTTGCGATCTTCTTAGGGCAAGTAAGTGCTGCCATTGTTTGTGGAAATACGGTCATGGCAAAGCCCGCGGAGCAGACCTCTTTGATTGCCGTAAGAGCTGTAGAAATAATGCAGCAATGCGGATTACCCAGCGGAGTCATTTCGATTGTTAAAGCCAGAGGAAGTCAGGTTGGACAAGTTATAGTTCCAGATGAACGCATCAAGGCGGTAATGTTTACCGGTTCCACTGAGGTGGGCAGTTGGATGGCGAAAACACTTGCTGAGAGAGGAGGTGAGCCTATTCCTTTAGTCGCTGAAACCGGCGGACAAAACTGTATGATCGTTGATTCAACAGCATTGCCAGAGCAAGTGGTTGATGACGTTATTGCCTCTGGTTTTCAAAGTGCTGGACAACGTTGCAGCGCGTTACGAGTTTTGTTTGTGCAAGACGGAATTGCTGACAAAGTTATTGATATGATCCGTGGCGCGATGAAAGAGTTGCATGTCGGTGATCCGTCAATGTTAAGCACTGACGTCGGACCGGTTATAGATAACAAAGCGATGTCGAGCCTTAACGAGCATGCTGAAAAAATGAAGACTGACGGTACGCTCTTACATATTTGTGAGGTAGATGAATCGACCGCTGCAAATGGAACTTTTTTTGCGCCAAGGCTATATGAAATTTCTGATTTGTCAGTATTAGAACGTGAAGTCTTCGGACCCTGTGTTCATGTTATTCGCTTTGCTCCTAACCAGCTCGAAAATGTTATGACGCAAATTGTTGATACTAAGTTTGGTTTGACCATGGGCATTCATTCTCGCATAGGAGAAAAGTGCGCCTATTTAGCTGAACGCTCGGTCGCAGGTAACGTCTATGTTAACCGCAATATGATTGGCGCAATTGTTGGTGTTCAACCATTTGGCGGACGAGGTCTTTCGGGCACCGGTCCGAAAGCAGGCGGGCCGCATTATTTGTCGCGCTTAGTTAAGGGAAAGGACGCAAATGTCGTGAGGCCGCTCAGTGACGCTCAGATTGAAGAAAAACAACAGATAGCATCCTGTGATAGTGCTAAAGAAGCTCTTATTGGAAAACAACTGCAGCAGTTAAGAGTCGGTTTTGGTGAGTGGCGTTATGAGCCTTTAACGAGCCGAGTTTCGGTAATGCGACAGTTATTAGCGCATATTGCCGCTGACACAGAAATGGCTAAGGCGTTGCCTCAATTAGAGCAAACTATTTCATTCGCCAGCAGACGGTTATTAAAAATAGAGAATAAGCTTGCGTTGCCGGTGCAGCTGCCAGGCCCTACCGGGGAGTCAAACTGGTTATCCTTTGAACCTCGTGGGGTATTGGTGACCTTGTTTGATAGTCAGTCTAGTTTTGAGCAGTGGATTATTAGTGTTATTAGCGCTTTATCTGCAGGAAATACACTTGTTGCCGTTATTGAAAATGATCAACATCGGGAAATTGTTGAACGTTTTATTTTGGCAATTTCTAATACTGGAATTACTGACAATGTGTTTAGCGTTGCTCCAATAGGTCAGTTAAATGGCATTCTAGTGAATGAAAATATTGCCGGTGTGGTTGCTGATGTTGCTAGTGACTGGCAAGGTTATTTAGCTCAAAAGATTGCAGAGCGATCAGGTGAAATCCTTCCGGTTATCTGTGAAGCGGATGCCGACTCTCTTTATTATCGCTTAGTAACCGAGAAAACCGTTAGTATCGATACTACAGCTGCAGGTGGAAACGCGTCGTTAATGACAATGGCTGAAGAAGGCATGATGGATATTTAACCGTCAAATTGACCTGATAATCTGAGTTAATACCTAAAAATTGAAGAAGTGGCTTAAAACGCCGACTGGTATTGACTCAGTGCTTTTTTGCACCGGCCTCTGGCCTGTTTCTAGGAAATACGCTTGGGAAAGCTTGAATTGCCCCAAAATGTAGATTTAGATCACTATAATGTTGTTATTTACTTCGATTTGACCTGAGACATTTGCTAAACTGCTGAGTGTTTAAAGCAATGAGAGCCTACAAGTGCATGAGTGACGACAAACCTCCCTCGGCAAGCCGATATTCAAGTAACGGTAATGCCGAAAAAAAAAGCTGGTTTAGCAAATTTACCCAGCTGTTCCAAGAATCCCCGCAAGATCGCGAAGAACTTGTTGAAGTGCTCAAAAGTGCTGAGAAAAATACCCTAATTAACCCTGAACTACTTTCGATGATGGAAGGAGTGATGCACATTTCAGAATTGCATGCTCGCGATATTATGATTGCGAGACCTCAGATGGTTGTTGTAAACGATGAAATGGGTTTTTCAGAAATGCTATCAAGTATCGTTGAGTCAGGCCATTCTCGTTTCCCGGTGATCGGAGATAATCGAGATGACATTGAAGGTATTGTTCTAGCTAAAGATTTACTGCATTTTACTGCTCTAAATGCGAATGGCGATAATCTTAAGTTTGAGATCAAGGATTTTCTTCGACCTGCAGCAATCATTCCCGAAAGCAAACGACTGGATACCTTGTTGAAAGAGTTTCGAACTAACCGTAGTCATATGGCTATTGTTGTTGATGAATATGGTAGCGTCGCTGGTTTGGTAACTATCGAGGATGTGCTGGAACAAATTGTTGGTGATATAGAAGATGAGTTCGATATCGATGGTGACGAAGAGACTATCCAGAAATTATCCGAGGTCGAATTTATTGTTAAAGGACATACCGAAATTGAAGAATTTAATGAGTTTTTCAAAGGTACACTTGATGAAGACGAGTTTGATACCGTGGGTGGTGTTTTGACCCATGCGTTGGGGCATGTTCCAACCAAAGGCGAAGCCGTTGAACTTGACGGATTTCGGTTTGAGGTCATTAATGCGGATACTCGGCGCCTTAAACTAGTTAGGGTTTTTCGCTTAAGCCAATCCTAAGCAAAATCAAAAATATATATGGAAAACTCTATATAAAAAACACTATTCTAGCTGACTTATGAGCAGCTGAATCAGTTTTTGAAAAGTCAGCAACTGTTAGTCAGACAACTCAGTCACTCTCGAATTTTTCTTTTCGGATATCTTTATGAGCTCTCGAAATAGGCCAAATAAGCCCACCCATTGCATAAGAACCTCAAAATGGACCGCTAACCCTTTTATTCAGCGTGCTGCGCTAATTTTTGTCGGCGGTTTATTCCCGTTAGGATTTGCGCCTATTGATCTTTGGCCACTCACTTTTATCTCTCTGCTCATTATTGTGCATGAAGTCATCCAAGGAGAACGTGAGCATTCTGTAACTTCTAAACACTCGAAAAACTCAAAAGAAACGCAGTCGCAAAGCTCAAAGGAAACAAAAAACAAAACTAAACGGTGGTTGCACCGACTTCAACCATCAACGGATTTATCACTGTTTTGGGTTGGATTTTATTGGAGTTTAGGTGCGTTTGGTTTTGGGGTTAGTTGGGTTTACGTCAGTATCCACGAGTTCGGACATGTACCGGTAGTTGGAGCCGCTATGATTAGCTTGCTGTTTGTTCTTTTACTTTCGGCAATCAAAGGGACAGGTTTCAAACTGATTGGATTATTGAGCAACGTCATTGGTCGCCGTTTTTTAATTTTGATTGTTCCGTTTTGTTGGGTTCTATTTGACTTTGTGCAGTCACACATTTTTAGCGGTTTCCCGTGGTTGTTCGCTGGTTATAGTCAGCTTGATGGGCCACTGAGTTTGCTTTCAACTTGGATAGGCGTGTACGGCGTGACTTGGTTTATGCTTATTATCTGTTGTGTAATCGTCGAGCTGCTGGCTTGTTTTAATGACCCCAAGAGGATTGCAATTAAGCCTCTATCATTGACACTAATTCTGTCTGTATTACTTACCTTGCCGGTAATCGTTTATGTATCCGATGCTAAACAACCAGCTGCGGAAAACCGAACGGCATCTAATGACATCACAGTTGCATTAGTTCAACCAAACGTTAGTCAAACCATAAAGTGGAATCGACGTTATTTTGGCCAAATTATGGATATTTTGTATTCCGAAACAGAACAACATTGGAAAAGTGACCTAATTGTTTGGCCTGAAGGCGCCATCCCCGCTTATAAGCACCAGGTTGAGGATATTGTTTTTGATCTTGAGAATCGGCTAAAGAAAAATAAGAGTGAGCTGCTATTGGGGTTACCCGTTTATGATAAACAGCAATCACTGAGTTTCTCTGCGATGTATGCCGTCGGTAGAGAGCAGCAAACTTATCATAAGCAAGTCTTGGTTCCTTTCGGTGAATATGTTCCGTTAGGACAGTTAATCAGAGGTCTTATGGATTTTCTTGATATGCCAATGTCTGATTTTTCACCTGCCATTTCTCCTCAACAACCAATCAACTTCTCGGAGTATTCAGTAATACCGGCTATTTGTTATGAAATTGCTTATCCTGGAATTATCCACGAACTAGTTAGTGCCGCGGTTCAAGGCTCCACCAGCCCCAAGCTTTTGGTAACTATCAGCAACGATGCTTGGTTTGGCGACTCTTTTGGACCTTATCAACATATGCAAATGGCAAGAATGAGAGCTCTAGAGCTTGGGATGCCACTGGTTAGATCAACCAACGACGGCATTACTGCTGTAGTTGATTTAAACGGAAAAGTGCTTAAGCAGCTCGATCGATTTACCCAAGGGGTATTACTATACGATGTCAATCTGGAAAATAAAGACACCGTCTATCGTCGATTTGGGCTTTCTGGCATTTATAGCATTCTAGTCTTAAGCGGCTTCATTTTTTTAACTGCCTGGATAAGCCGGCGGCGACTAACAGCTTGATTTAACAGCTAATAAGCGCTTTTCTGAAAATGCACAGTGGCTTTTTATTATGTTTGCAAACTAGTCGTCGGGCGGTGGCTTTTTGTGCAGTGCATTGAAGGCCAACGAATCATCGATATTCGATCCCCCTTCATATTAAACAAGTGGCAAGCTTGTAAACGCTTTATTTCGTGATTAATTCTAATTAAATCAACTAGTTTTGGTCAATTTGTGACCAGAAAATGCTAACAGATCAATATTTTTGCTAATTTTTGGTGACAGCGACTGCTGATACCTAATAGTATAAGCTCGAACGGATAAGTGAATCCGAGCTTAGATTTGGCTGAAAGGATCACTTTTTCCCTACAATCATAAGAAAAGCAAGCAAACTATCGGTTGGATTTATTGCCTATAGATAAGTTTGCAAAAACGCGGGATAAAGAATGTTAGAAAACTACTTACCCATACTTGTGTTTATTGTCATAGGGCTCGGATTTGGAGCCTTTCTTGAAATTGCTGGCTATCTTGCAGCACCACGCAAAGAAAATTTTGATAAAAATCTTCCGTTTGAGTGCGGTTTTGATGCGTTTGATGACGCTCGACGAAAATTCGATGTGCGTTTCTATTTAGTCGCAATTCTTTTTATCATTTTTGATCTCGAAGTTGCATTCCTATTTCCTTGGGCTGTCGTTTTTCAGGAGCTTAGCTGGTTTGCGATTGGTGCAATGGGCGTTTTTCTTGGTTTGTTGGTGGTTGGTTTCATTTATGAATGGAAAAAAGGAGCACTGGAATGGGAGTAGCAGAAAGCCGGAACCCTTCGGATCCTAACCCGCTGGTTTCTCCAACACTTCCGGAGCTTGAGCAAGCGTTATCTAAAGAAGAGGGCGGAGTTAAGCAGTCTGGAAAAGGTTACTTAGTGACCGGTGTTGATACCTTGGTTAACTGGGCAAGAACTGGATCCATGTGGCCTATGACATTTGGTTTGGCTTGTTGCGCGGTTGAAATGATGCAAGCAGGGGCTGCTCGTTATGATTTTGACCGTTTTGGTGTGGTCTTTCGTCCAAGTCCTCGTCAGTCAGATGTGATGATCGTTGCCGGTACCTTAACTAACAAAATGGCCCCCGCCTTGCGAAGAGTATATGACCAAATGCCTGAGCCAAAATGGGTCATATCTATGGGGTCTTGTGCAAATGGAGGAGGTTATTACCATTATTCTTACGCCGTTGTACGAGGTTGCGATCGAATTGTTCCGGTCGATATCTATGTTCCCGGTTGTCCGCCAACCGCTGAAGCGCTTATGTTTGGTGTTATCCAATTGCAAAACAAAATCAAACGTACCAATACTATTATGAGAAAGGTTTAGGTGAATAATGACGACTAGACTCTCAAAACTTCAAGCAATAGTTTTAGATACTTTTGGTGAAAACATTCTGTCGGTTAACGATGCGTTAAATGAGTTAACTATCGAAGTAGCAACGGATCTTTTATACCCTACTTTAAAAGAGTTACGAGATAACGACGAATTACAATTTGAGCAACTTATCGATGTTGCCGGGGTTGATTACTTGCACTATGGACTCGACGAATGGTCCACGGAGAAAGCCTCCGGTAGAGGGTTTGAAAGAGGTAGAAGTACAAAATCGAAAAGCGAATGGCAAAAACCTCGTTACGCGGTTGTTTACCATTTGTTATCGGTAACGCTTAACCAGAGAATTAGAGTAAGAACTTTTGTTGAGGCCGAGTCAATGTTAGTTCCGAGTGTCGTTGAGTTATGGAACGGTGCAAACTGGTTCGAAAGAGAAGCGTTTGACTTGTTTGGTTTATTGTTTGATGGGCACCCAGACCTAAGAAGGCTGTTGACGGATTATGGTTTTATTGGCCATCCTTTTAGAAAAGATTTCCCGGTGGTTGGCGAATTAGAAATGCGTTATGACGAGGAGCAGGAACAGTGCGTTTATGAGCCGGTTTCTATCGAAGAAAGAATATTAGTTCCTCGAGTTATTAGGTAGTTAAAGAAATTAGTTAGTCAATTTTTGTAATTGTTTTTGAATTAAATAACGATAAAAAAAGTAATTGTATATGGCTGAAATAGAACACTACACCTTAAATTTTGGACCACAGCACCCTGCTGCTCATGGCGTTCTCCGAATGATTTTGGAGATGGATGGCGAGGTGATTGAGCGGGCCGATCCCCATATAGGTCTTCTTCATCGTGGTACGGAAAAGCTGGCCGAGATAAAACCCTATAATCAAAGTATCGGTTATATGGATAGGTTAGATTATGTGTCCATGATGTGTAATGAGCATGCATATGTTTTAGCAATAGAAAAACTGCTTAAACTGGAAGTCCCTAAAAGAGCTCAATATATTCGGGTTATGTTTGCCGAAGTTACCCGTATTCTTAATCACCTTATGTGGCTAGGAGCACATGGTCTTGATGTTGGGGCGATGACGATGTTCCTTTATTGTTTTCGTGACCGTGAGCCTCTAATGGATGCCTATGAAGCTGTTTCCGGTACCCGAATGCATGCAACTTATTTTAGACCAGGCGGGGTATACAGAGATTTGCCCGATAGCATGCCTCAATATGATAAGTCGCCATGGCGAAACGATAGAAAATTAAAATCATTGAATGAAAATCGGCAAGGATCTTTATTAGACTTTTTGGCTGATTTTACCGATAAATTTCCAGCGAACATTGATGAGTACGAAGCCTTATTAACGGAGAACCGTATATGGAAACAACGCTTGGTTGGTATCGGCGTGGTATCCCCTGAGCGTGCTTTTCAACTAGGTTTAACAGGGCCTATGTTGAGAGGCTCTGGTGTTGCTTGGGATTTAAGGAAGAAACAACCTTATGATGTTTATTCGGAGCTCGACTTCGATATTCCTATTGGACGCAATGGCGATTGCTACGACCGTTATTTGGTGCGGGTTGAGGAAATGCGTCAATCGAATCGAATAATCCAACAATGCATTAAGTGGCTTAAAGAAAACGATGGGCCTGTTATTGCAGATGATCACAAAGTAAGTCCTCCTAGCCGCGCTGATGTGCGTGAAAATATGGAGTCCTTAATTCATCACTTTAAACATTTTACTGAGGGTTACTGTGTTCCTGAAGGGGAAGCTTATGCTGCAGTAGAGCACCCAAAAGGTGAGTTTGGCATCTATCTACTTTCCGATGGTGCCAATAAGCCTTACCGTCTAAAAATTAGAGCCCCTGGATTTGCGCACATGGCTGCAATGAATGAAATGGCTAAGGGACACATGCTGGCAGATGTTGTTGCAATCATTGGAACCATGGACGTTGTATTTGGGGAGATTGATCGATAATGACTGATTTAAATTACGATAAATCACTTCACTTAAAAGAATTAATACCGCAGTCGGCTATTGACGAAATTGAGCAATGGATTCTTAAGTATCCGGCTGAACGGAAACGACCTCCAATTATGCCTGCGTTAAAAGTTGTACAGGAGCACAATGGTAATTATTTAACCACGGAAATGATGCAAGCGGTTGCTGAGTATCTAGATGTTCCCCATGTCGCTGTTTATGAGGTAGCAACTTTTTATACCATGTTTAATCTCAATGAAATGGGTAAGCACGTATTGTCTGTTTGTACTAATTTATCTTGCTCTTTACGAGGTTCGGATAAGGTTGTTGAACACCTACAAAATCGATTGAACATTAAATTGGGTGAAACGACTAAAGACGGCGTGTTCACCATTAAAGAAGTGGAGTGCATGGCGGCTTGTGGTGGCGCTCCAATGTTAGAGGTTGATAAGGTTTATCACGAGAACCTAACCGAAGAAAAAATTGATAAGATTTTATCCGATATAGCGGCTCAGCATATGCCCGCTAAAGAGGAAGATAATAATGGCAAATGAAGTTTGTTTCCGAACACTTGATTTAGAGACTCCTTGGTCGTTAGAAGCCTACGAAAGTGTTGGCGGTTATTCTAGCCTGCGTAAAATTATTGCGGGGGAACTCGATCACGAAAAAATTATCGATGAATTGAAGCTTTCTGCGCTACGTGGTCGAGGGGGAGCGGGGTTTCCTACGGGTTTAAAGTGGAGCTTTATGCCTAGAAATATGCCCGGTCAAAAATATGTAGTTTGTAATTCCGATGAAGGCGAACCTGGAACTTTCAAAGACAGAGACATATTAAGATTTAATCCTCATCAATTGATAGAAGGTATGGCAATCGCCGGATATGTAATGAACGCGACGGTTGGATACAACTATATGCGAGGGGAGTTTTACGAACCATTTGATCGTATGGAACAAGCATTAAAAGAAGCAAGAAGTAAGAACCTTATTGGCGATAATATTCTTGGTTCAGATTTCTGTTTTGAGCTTCATAATCATTTGGGTGGCGGCGCTTATATTTGTGGTGAAGAAACTGCTTTGATTGAGTCGCTAGAAGGTAAAAAAGGTCAGCCAAGATTTAAACCGCCATTTCCCGCAAACTACGGGGTATTCGGTAGGCCAACCAATGTTAACAATACCGAAAGTTATGCGTCAGTCCCCGCGATATTAGAAAACGGAGGTCAATGGTTTTTAGACCTCGGCAAGCCTAACAATGGCGGCACAAAAATATTCAGTGTTTCTGGGCACGTAACTAATCCAGGCAATTTTGAAATTAACTTGGGCACGCCTTTTAAAGATTTACTGGAAATGGCCGGCGGCATGCTGGCGGGTAATCAGTTAAAGGCTGTTATTCCAGGTGGTTCGTCTTCACCAATTTTACCCGCTGAGGTGATGATGGAATTGACGATGGACTACGATGCAATTGGTAAGGCAGGCTCAATGTTAGGCTCGGGGGCCGTTATGGTTATCGATGAGTCTGTTTGTATGGTGGAACTAGCCGCTAGAACCGCACATTTTTATTATGAAGAATCCTGCGGACAGTGTTCTCCCTGTCGCGAAGGTACCGGTTGGATGTCCCGTGTTATTCATCGAATTTTAGAAGGTGAAGGTAAACCAGAAGATATCGACAATTTAGATCGGGTTGCGGGAAATATTATGGGACGCACTATTTGTGCGTTAGGCGATGCGGCGGCAATGCCGATAAAGGGATTTCTTAAAAACTATCGTCACGAATTCGAATATATGATTGAGCATAAGAGAAGTATGGTAAAAGGGTAGGTTGAGGAACCTCATTTTTTGAGGAACTCACACCAACAACTCACTGTTGATATAGCTAGAAAAAATAGGTAAAGATAATAAGGCATGGGCAAAGTCAATATTGAAATAGATGGCAAAAAGCTGGTAGCAGATGTTGGTTCGATGATCATCGAAGTCGCTGATGATGCCGATATTTATATTCCCCGTTTTTGCTATCACAAGAAGCTATCTGTGGCGGCTAACTGCCGCATGTGTATGGTGGATGTTTCTAACTTACCAAAGGCTGTTCCTGCATGTGCTACGCCAGTGGCAGATGGAATGGTTATTCAAACTCAAACCCCTAAAGCGGTTGATGCTCAGAAGTCGGTGATGGAGTTTTTACTGATTAATCACCCATTAGATTGTCCTGTTTGTGACCAAGGCGGAGAATGTGAACTGCAGGATTTATCCGTTGGTTACGGTGAAGATGTAAGCCGTTATGTTGAAGGTAAAAGAGTTGTAAAGGACAAAGATTTAGGTCCGTTGATTTCAACCGATATGACCCGCTGTATTCATTGCACACGTTGCGTAAGATTTGGACAAGAAATTGTTGGTATAAGAGAAATGGGCGCAACAGGACGTGGTGAGCATGTCGAGATTGGCACCTATATAGAATCAACGATGGATTCAGAAGTGTCCGCTAATATTATCGATTTGTGCCCGGTTGGTGCGTTAACTGCTAAGCCGTCTAGATATAAAGCAAGAGCATGGGAATTACGAGAGTCGCCATCTATTGCTGCTCATGATTGTCTGGGTTCAAACGTCAATGTTCACCATCGGCGTGGTGAAATTATTCGAGTAGTGCCACGAGAGAATGAAGCAATCAACGAAGTATGGCTTTCTGACAGAGACCGTTTTTCCTACCAGGCGTTGACTGACGGTAAACGCCTGTTACAACCTAAAATAAAGAAAAATGGTCAATGGGAAAGTTGTGATTGGCAAACCGCATTGAATTTTGCCATGACCGAAATGAAACGCATTATTGGTGCATCCAATGGTGATAATTTCGGCGCCATCATCGGTAACAATTCTACGACCGAAGAGAGTTATCTCGCTCAAAAAATCTTGCGAGGTCTTGGTTGTAATAATATCGATTTCAGAACCCGTCGCCGAGATTTTTCCGCTGACGATAAAGGTAATGTTCGTTCAGGATTAAATTTCCCATTACAGGATTTAGAACATATGGATGCCACTTTGTTAGTGGCAGGTGATTTGCGCCATGAGCAACCATTAGCGACTTTAAGGGTTAGAAAATCGACCGGGTTTGGTAAAGCGATGGCTATAAACCCGTTTGATGGTGAGTATAACTTTAGGCTTAGTCATGAAATTCAGCCAGAACCTCATCTACTAGCCAATGAATTTGCCTGCGTATTGTCAGCGGTTGCAGCCAAAAAAGACGATGCAATTAGCGCTGAAATTAAGGAATGGTTGTCAGGGGTTGAGCATAACAAGGTTCATTCTGAAATGGCGGATGAGTTAATCGCTGGAGAACAAACCTGTATATTATTGGGGGTTTACGCTCAGGAGCATCCTCAAGCAGAAACAATCAACTGGCTCGGAGAACAAGTGGCTAAGTTAACGGATTCAAAATGGGGGTATATGACTCAAGGTTGTAATGCTGCCGGTAACAAGTTAGCAGGAGCCGTACCTAACCAGTCAGAAGTTGGCGGTCGAGCGACTTTAGGTAAGAACGCCAAACAAATGCTTAATGAAGGTTTAAAGGGTTATTTAATTCATAACTGTGAGCCCGATGTTGAAAGCCTGTGGTCAGAACAAGCCTTAGAAAACTTTAATAACGCAGAATGTGTTATTGCATTAACCTCCTATGACGACGGACGAATGCTCGATTATGCAAACGTTATGTTACCCATTGCTGGAAATTTTGAAACATCGGGTACCTTTATAAATATTGAAGGTATTTGGCAGTCGTTTGCTGCCGCTGTTGCCGCGCCCGGTGATGTTCGTCCTGCCTGGAAGATTTTGCGAGTACTTGGAAACCTCTTTGAACTTAACGGTTTTGATTATGAATCCTCTATACAGATTAGAGATGAATTGAGGGAAAAGTATGAGGTTTCTGGAGACAAAAAAGTGTCTAGGAAAATGCCAGAAGTGCTTTGTTCTTCAGAAAAGTTTGAGGCACCAAGAGAGTCATTAGGTTTGTATAGAGTTGATCCTATGGTCCGGCGTGCCGAAGCTCTTCAAAAAACACCGAAAGCTTCAACCCATCCGATTAGTATTTCGAGGGTTAAAACATGAGTGACATCGATTTAGTTGAATGGGGCATAACGCTATTTTGGATCTTGGCAAAGATTGTGATGATTATTTTGCCATTGGTTTTAGCGGTTGCTTATGCAACTTACGCAGAGCGAAAATTAATTGGTTATATGCAAATGAGGGTCGGCCCAAATAGGGTTGGACCTAAAGGTTGGTTGCAGCCGATCGCAGATACCGTCAAATTAATTATGAAAGAAATTGTGCTACCGCAGGGGGCAAGCAAGGTTCTGTTCATCATCGCGCCCATTTTGTTTATCGGGCCTTCTTTTGCCGCATGGGCGGTAGTGCCCTTTGATGCAGGACTTGTACTAGCCGATATAAATTTGGGTTTGCTTTATATTCTTGCGATGACATCAATTGGTGTTTATGGGGTAATTATTGCGGGTTGGGCATCCAATTCTAAATATGCATTCTTGGGTGCAATGCGCTCGGCGGCACAAATCGTTTCTTATGAGCTTGCAATGGGTTTCGCTCTGGTTGGTGTTTTAATGTGCGCGCAATCCACTAATCTTGGCGACATTGTTATGGCTCAGTCAGGAGGTATACATCAATGGTACTGGATTCCACTGTTTCCATTGCTCGTTGTTTATTGGATATCCGGTGTGGCGGAAACAAACAGAGCACCGTTTGACATGGCGGAAGGTGAATCAGAAATTGTTGCTGGCTTTCATGTTGAATATGGCGGCATGGCATTTTCGCTATTCTTCTTAGCGGAATACGCCAATATGATACTGGTATCTTTTCTTACTGCCATTATGTTTTTCGGCGGTTGGTTATCGCCATTTGAAGGAATGGGGGTACTGGATGAGATTACTAGTTGGATTCCGGGAACCTTATGGTTGTTGATAAAAGCGTCCGTATTTTTGTTTATGTTGTTTTGGTTGCGTGCGACTTTTCCTAGGTTTAGATATGACCAAATTATGCGACTTGGTTGGAAAATTTTTATCCCGGTCACTTTGGTTTGGTTACCCGTCGTCGCTATTGGCATTAAGCTTGGCTTCTGGCCATTTACTTAATCGAAATCAGTTGCTTCGCGAACAAAGGTCGTTGTGAACTTCCTAAAGTTGGATAGATAGAATTTATGAACAAAAAACTTAAACAATTCCTAAACAGTTTCTTGTTGATCGAGCTGCTTAAAGGTCTAGCGGTGACGGGACGTCACATGTTTAGCCGAAAAGTGACAATTCAATACCCAGAAGAGAAAACACCTCAGTCCCCAAGGTTTAGAGGTTTACACGCTTTAAGGAGTTATCCAAACGGCGAAGAGCGTTGCATCGCATGCAAGCTTTGCGAGGCTGTTTGTCCGGCGGCAGCCATTACTATTGAAGCGGGGGTGAGAGAGTCCGACGGATCTCGACGAACCACCAAGTATGAAATAGATCTGTTTAAGTGTATTTTTTGTGGTTTTTGTGAAGAGTCTTGCCCAGTTGACTCCATTGTTGAAACTCGAGTTTTCGACTACCACTTTGAAGAACAAGGGGCTCAGATTATGACAAAAGAAAAGCTCTTAGAGATTGGACTATTGCATGAAGAACAACTTGCAAAAGATATTGAGTCAGATGCTAAATATCGTTAGACCACATAATTTAAATATTGACGCAGTTGCGTTCAATTTACTTATTGACGTTTGAGAAAAAATCAATGACTTTTCAATTAATTGTTTTTTATTCGTTTGCTGCCTGGCTTATTTTTTCAGCCTTGATGGTTATTACCAGTAAGAACTCGGTAAAAGCTGCGCTTTTCTTGGTGTTAACTTTTGCATCGGCTGCCGCAATATGGCTCTTGTTAGAAGCTGAATTTTTGGCACTGAGCTTAATTGTGGTATACGTCGGCGCGGTTATGGTGTTGTTATTGTTTGTGGTAATGATGTTAGATATTGACTATGCTGCGTTGCGACAGGGGTTTGTTAATAAACTGCCAATTGCTATTGTCACCTCGTTAGCTTTTTTTGGTTTGCTTTATTATTTTATTACTCACGGAGAATTTGGCCCACAAAACTACGCTAATCCGGCCCCTAAAGGCGCCGACTATTCCAATATAAAAGAGTTAGGCCGCATTTTGTATACGGATTATTTTATTGCCTTTGAAACCGCTGCGGTAATTCTGTTAGTGGCTATTATTGCTGCTATTGCGCTAACCTTTAGAGGCCGTAAGCATCGTAAAGCTCAAGTCATTAGCAAACAGCTTGAGGCAAATAAAAAGAACCGCTTGAAAATTGTCTCTATGGAAGCTTCGATAGAAGAAACAGAAAACTCTGGCGAACAAGAGCCTTCAACAGCGGAGGAAAAATCATGATAGGTTTATCTGATTATCTACTGTTGAGTGCCATTTTATTTGCTATTAGTGTTGCTGGAATTATTATCAACCGTAAAAACGTGATAACGCTTTTGATGTGTATCGAGTTGATGTTGCTAGCGGTTAATACAAACTTCATCGCTTTTTCTCATTTCTTGCAAGACTCAGCCGGTCAGATTTTTGTATTCTTTATTTTGACGGTGGCTGCCGCTGAGGCTGCTATAGGGCTTGCCATTATTGTGGTTTTGTTTAGAAACAGAGCAACCATTGATGTTGAAAAAATTAACCAGTTGAAAGGGTAGTTTAGAGCTATTATGCAAAATCAATTACTTGCTATCGTACTATTGCCGTTATTAGCCGCTTTGTTAACGGGCCTGTTAGGTACAAAACTTCCTAAGGCTTGGGCGCATCGGTTGACCATATTGGCGGTTGGGTTGTCTTGCCTTATGTCTATTGATGTGGCGATTGATCAGTTGATGGATCACGCTCAACCTTTTAATCAAAATCTATACACTTGGGCTCAGCTAGGTAGCTTAAGTTTGCACGTCGGTTTCTTGATCGATGACCTTACGGCAACCATGATGGCGGTGGTTACTTTTGTATCGTTAATGGTTCATGTTTATACCATTGGTTATATGAAAGATGACCCAGGTTATCAACGTTTCTTCGCCTATATTTCTTTGTTTACTTTTGCAATGTTGACTCTTGTTATGTCCAATAACTTTTTACAGCTCTTTTTCGGTTGGGAAGCTGTTGGCCTGGTGTCATATCTGCTAATTGGTTTTTGGTATAAGAAACCTACGGCTATTTTTGCAAACCTAAAAGCTTTCCTAGTTAATCGTGTCGGAGATTTCGGTTTTTTACTAGGGATTGCTGGTGTATATATGGTTTTCGGAACTATGGATTACGCTGAAGTGTTCAAGCAGATAAGTGCAGGTTACAACGACCTGGAAATCGTTATTAGTGATGGTATGGTTTGGTCTGCCACTACCTTTTTAGCCATTGGTCTATTCATTGGAGCAATGGGTAAATCAGCCCAAGTTCCTTTGCATGTTTGGTTACCGGATTCAATGGAAGGACCGACTCCAATCTCTGCTTTAATTCATGCAGCAACGATGGTTACCGCCGGTGTTTTTATGGTTGCACGCATGTCACCAATCTTTGAGCAATCAGAAATAGCGTTAAATTTCATTTTAATTACCGGCGCAACAACTGCGTTGTTTATGGGATTCCTAGGTGTTATCCAAAACGATATAAAAAGAGTGGTTGCCTATTCTACGCTTTCGCAGTTGGGTTATATGGTAGTTGCGTTAGGCGCGTCAGCTTATTCTATTGCCATCTTTCATTTGGTTACCCATGCCTTTTTTAAAGCGTTACTCTTCTTGGGGGCAGGTTCCGTTATCATTGCTATGCACCACGAGCAAGATATGCGGAAAATGGGTAACTTAAGAAAGTATATGCCTTGGACCTATGGGACAATGTTGATTGGTTCATTAGCGCTAATTGGCACTCCGCTGCTATCGGGCTTCTATTCAAAAGATGCCATCATAGAGGCGGTACATTTTTCTCAACTAGGTGCCGCTAGTTATGCTTATATATGTGTTTTGATTGGTGTGTTTTTCACTGCTCTCTATAGTTTTAGACTTTTCTTTATGGTTTTTCATACTAAGGAACGAATGGATGAGCATACTCGTTCGCATCTGAAAGAATCCCCTGCGGTGGTTTGGGTACCGCTAGTCTTATTAGCCATTCCTTCGGCTATTATCGGTTATATTCTAGCGCCAGGCATCACTTCGGGTGAGTTGTTTGATGGCTCAATTACCGTACTTGCCCAGCATGATACGGTTGCTCCTATTGTAGAACATTACCAACACCCATTTTCTTTAGCGATTAGTTCATTTAGCCATTTACCTCTTTATTTAGCCATTGCCGGTGTAGCAACCGCCTACTTCTTTGTTGTGGTACGACCTAGTTGGTCGGAAAAATTAACGCGTCTTTTAGGGCCTGTTAATCCAATTCTTAAGAATAACTATTATTTTGATAAGGTCTACATTGATTATGTTTCCGCTGGCAGTGTAGGTCTCGGTCATCGACTTTGGAAATGGATAGACATGGCGATTATTGACGGCGTTATGGTTAATGGTACCGCTCGGCTGGTAGCTGGAATATCAACCCATATGCGTAAAATACAAAGTGGTTACTTATACCATTATGTATTCGTTATGGTATTTGGGTTGCTCACTTTCTTGGGCTGGCTCTACTGGCGCGCTTTGAACGGATAATAAGTAGTAATTAAAACAGGTTTAAATAAAAATAATGTTAGAAAATTTACCTATTTTGAGTTTGTTGATTTGGTTGCCTATCTTCGGGGCCGCTTTGATCATCTTTGTTTCTGGGCAAGAAAAACTTCAAGTGACCCAGTGGTTAGCTCTGCTTACATCGTTGGCGACATTTATCTTAAGTCTCATCGCTATCAATGAGTTCGACTCTTCTCGCTATTATTTGCAGTTTATCGAGGATAAGTCTTGGATCGAAACGTTAGATGTTCGGTATTCTTTGGCTGTCGATGGCATATCATTACCTTTGATTGCTCTAACGTCGTTAATGACAGTGATTGTCGTAATTTCTAGCTGGAATAATATCAAGCTTAGAGCTGCCCATTATCTTGCCGCATTCTTAATCATGTGCGGATTGATGAACGGAGTTTTCGCGGCAACGGATTCAATTTTATTTTATGTGTTTTGGGAAGCGATGTTAGTCCCTATGTTTTTAATCATTGGAATATGGGGGGGACCAAACCGAATTTATGCGACCCTTAAGTTCTTTATTTATACATTCTTTGGTTCTGTTTTTCTATTAATTGCCCTCATCTACCTAGGCAAGCAAGCCGATAGTTTTAATATCTTTAAGATGCATAGCTTATTGATTGAGTCAGATACGCAAATGCTGCTCTTTTTTGCCTTTCTTATCGCATTTGCTATCAAAGTTCCCATGTGGCCTGTACACACCTGGTTACCGGACGCTCATGTTCAGGCTCCAACCGGCGGATCTGTGATCTTGGCGGCAATAATGCTAAAAATGGGAACCTATGGTTTTATTAGATTTATGATGCCGATCGTTCCAGACGCATCTTTAGACATGGCAAACGTGATGATCGTTTTATCACTAATTGCGGTTGCTTATATCGGTTTTGTAGCGCTTGCACAAAACGACATGAAAAAATTAATTGCTTATTCTTCAATTGCTCATATGGGCTTTGTAACCCTCGGTCTCTTCATTAGTTTTTCATTACTAGCAGAAAAACAAGTTGATGCTGCAATCATGGGAGTTCAAGGTGCATTAATTCAAATGATATCCCATGGTTTTATTTCAGGAGCTCTTTTCTTATGTATCGGTGTACTTTATGACCGCATGCATAGTCGTGATATTTCAGACTATGGTGGAGTTATAAACCGTATGCCGCAGTTTGCTATGTTCTTCATGATTTTTGCTATGGCTAATGCTGGCTTGCCTGGAACATCGGGTTTTGTTGGAGAGTTCATGGTTATTTTGGCGAGTTTTCAAGTTAGCTTTTGGATTGCTGCCATCGGTGCCTTAACATTGATACTTGCTGCGGCTTATACACTTTGGATGTACAAGCGTGTGATGTTTGGTGATGTAGCCAATGAAAAAGTCATGGGCCTAGAAGACATTAATATGCGCGAAACGATCGTGTTTATTCTGTTGGCTTTAATGGTACTAATTTTTGGATTATGGCCGGCACCGTTGCTCGATATCATGGCACCAAGTGTTCAGCATTTTATTGATTGTAACCTGGTATCAAAACTTTCACCTGAAGGAATGTGTTCGTAATGACTAGCTCTGTGAATTTTTCGATTATTTCAGCTGAAATATTTTTGTTAGTCGCACTCTGTGTGATTATGATTGTTGATCTTTTTCAGCGTGATAAAGAGCGCAAATTAACCTTTTTGTTAACTCAACTATCCTTGGTTAGTTTGTTTGTTATGGGCGCTCAAGATCTAGGCTTGGAGCGACAGGTTGGATACAGCGAACACTGGATAAAAGATCAATTTTCAACGGTATTAAAGCTTGCCATTTATTTAGGAACATTTGTAGCACTACTTTATGCACGACCCTTTATTCGGGAAAGAAATCTGATGCGAGGAGAGTATTACTTACTAACGCTGTTCTCTGTTTTAGGCATGATGATTATGGTTTCAGCGAATAGCTTGCTAGTTGTTTATCTAGGCTTAGAATTATTATCATTATCTCTATACGCGTTAGTGGCGTTGCAGCGAGATTCTAATATAGCCTCCGAGTCTGCTGTTAAATATTTTGTGATGGGAGGCTTGGCTTCCGGTTTTTTATTGTATGGAATATCTTTAGTTTATGGAATGACGGGCACCATTATTATCAGCGAAATTGCGAGTTATCTATCTGCAAATCAAGCCAATTTAATGATTCAGTTTGGTTTGGTCTTTATTGTCGTTGGAATAGCATTTAAGTTTGGAGCGGCGCCTTTTCATATGTGGTTACCGGATATTTACCATGGCTCTCCAAGCTCTATTACGGCCTATATTTCAAGCGTTCCAAAGATCGCCGCTTTTGGTATGGCTTTTCGAATTTTAGAAAGTAGCTTCGGCGAAGCTGATATTCATTGGACACCAATGATTATGATATGCGCTATGTTGTCGATTGTACTTGGAAACATTGTTGCGTTAGTTCAAACCAACTTGAAACGAATGTTGTCTTATTCTGCAATTGCTCATATCGGATATTTTTTGCTCGGTTTATCTATCGGTAACGATGAAGCTTATTCTGCTTCTATGTTTTACATTATTGTTTATGCATTAATGACAATTGCTGGATTTGGAATCATTATTTTCATGAGTAGTGAGAATAAGGATTATCAACAGATTTCCGACCTAAGGGGCATGGGACGGTTTCACCCGTGGTACGCTCTTATGTTTACTTTGATTATGGTCTCGATGGCAGGTATCCCGCCATTTATAGGTTTTTGGCCAAAGTTGGAAATTTTTAGATTGTTAATTGCTGACGGGCAGGTTCTTGCAGCGGTTGTCGCAATTGCGTTTTCCGTTATTGGTTTAGTCTATTACCTAAAAGTTGTTAAAGAAATGTTCTTTGTTGATTGCGAAGATAGCCCAAAGGTTTCTAATAGCCGCTCTCTGAAAATTGCGTTAAGTATAAACTGTATGTTGTTACTGGTTTTTGGCCTAATGCCCGATAGCATTTATCAGTACTGCATTTCTGCATTTGCTAGCTTGAACTAAGGGTAGTATTTTAACCATGGAATGGATGCAATCAGTTATACAAGATTATTTACCGATTGTGTCGGACAATCGGTTGGTTCAAGCATCACTTATTTTCCTTTTTAGCGCAGTTCTTGCCAGCCTGGTAAGGTTTGTCATCTATCGTATTCAAATTCATGGAACGAAAAAGACCACTAATCCCGTTGATGACCATATTTTAGAAGCGTTAAAACGGCCGGTAAAAATGAGTATCTTGATCATCGGCGCGAGAATGTCGATAGGTTGGTCTCAACTTCTAACTGAACAGCTTGAAGTCATAGAATCTATTTTGCTGACCTTAGTGATCTTCTATTGGTTTCGTTTTGTTATTACTAGTTCTCACTTCATTCTAAAATATTTAAGTCGCTCTAACTCCAAAGTTAAAATCGTTCAAAAGCATACCTTGCCTTTGTTTGACAATTTAGCCGCAATCGTTCTTTATGCGATGGGGGTTTATTTTGTCTTGATCGCGTGGAATATTAATATATCAGCTTGGATTGCCTCGGCTGGTATCTTAGGTTTGGCCTTGAGCTTTGCCGCAAAGGATACGCTGGCCAACTTATTTGCTGGAGTGTTTATACTCGCAGATAGTCCTTATAAACTAGGTGACTTTATTGTTCTGGATAGTGGAGAAAGAGGTGAGGTAACTCACATCGGTATACGCAGTACTCGCATTTTGACTCGCTCTGACGTCGAGATCACTGTTCCTAACGCTATAATGGGAAATACCAAAATCACTAATGAAACCGCTGGACCACATAAAAAATATCGGATAAGAATTCAAGTATCGGCAGCTTACGGTGAGAGTATCGCTCGAGTGAGAGAAGCATTATTAGAAGTTGCTAATGACTCTAATGATATTGAAGCTACACCGAGTCCTAGGGTCCGCTTTAGAACCTTTGGCAACTCCGGAATTAATTTTGAACTGTTGTGTTGGGTGAGCGAACCGGTTTTGCGCGGTAGAGTTAGCGACTCGCTTAATGAGGCCGTGTACAACAAGTTCCTTGAAGATAAAATTGAAATCCCATTCCCTCAACAAGATATTTACATACGTTCTGTCGCAGACAACTCCCAATAGTTAGATTCCCAATTTTTGCTAGTCTTGGTAGAACGTCAGATTGCCAACTATCATTACATGTCGTTCTAAGGTGTTCGACCGTGCTAATAAATGAAAAGGAAATGATTACCAATGTCCCAAGGTGCAGATTCAACTAAGTCAATTATTTATGCGTTAATTGCAAATTTTCTTATAGCCATTGCGAAATTTGTTGCGGCATATATTACTAAGTCAGGTTCAATGTTAGCTGAAGCTATTCATTCTTTAGTCGATAGCAGTAACCAGGTACTTTTACTCATGGGGCTGAAACGCTCTAAAGCGCCAGCTTCCTTAGAACACCCATTAGGTCACGGTAAATCAATTTATTTTTGGTCTTTTATCGTAGCATTGATTCTGTTTTCGCTTGGCGGAGTCTATGCAATTTATGAAGGGTTACATAAATTACAGGACCCGCAGGAACTCCGTTCTC
>CAJQOL010000078.1 GCA_905479925.1 uncultured Kangiellaceae bacterium
AAAGGACCGCTAACAAAATTGCATAAAAAAGCGTAATTGCGGTTGTCGATTTCAAAGTATCGAACACGCTGTTATTGCCCAGCAGAAATGCAACTAATAGTAGAATAAAGTTCACTAAAAAAGCGACAATAAAGATTGTCAAAAAACCTCTTATTATGCCGACACCTTTACGTTGTAATAGTTGTTTATCAGAAAAAACTTGCTGGTTTTTTTCGGACTTAAAGTAAAACCATTTTCCGTATCTCATTACTGGCTGCCACCCCGAATCCCGATAAAGTTGTAAATAATTATCAAGATCTTGTTTTTTTACCGCGGCATAGTCATGGCAGAAAAAAATCTTCTCTGGCTGTTGTTGTTTAAAAAAATAAAGAAAAGGAATCGCATAGGTTAACGCAAAGCCTTGTTCTGCCATATTTTCTAACCAGTGAGCTTCTTCACTAGCTTGCCAAACAAAAAACAGGCGGAAACGAATAATTCGTTTAGACATTATGAGGTCCCTCTTAATTGCTTTAAACAACTTTCAGCAGCAGTGCGCAATAAACTAATACGCTGAACCTCTTGCTCAACGACTTGCATCCCAAGCTCCGTTAATTGATAGTTTTTGCGACGAGCTTCGTCGCTGTCAACTTCCTCAATCCATTGTTTTTTTTGCATATTAGTCAGTGCACCGTACATAGTCCCAGGTCCCAAATTGACAGAGTTGAAACTCATCTCCGAGACCTTTTGCATGATTCCGTAGCCATGCAAAGGTTCAACCAGCGCAAAAAGAATGTAACTGTACGCTTCACTCATACCGTTATTTTGTTTACTCATTCAATACATTCCCAATAGGTTTATTCGGCTGAACCAAGCCTCGATGCCAAGTGACTTTACCAACACCAAGTAGCCTTACCAACGCCAACTAATCTTACCAATGCCAAGTGATTTTACCAATGCTAATAGCTATTTCAATTTGCATTGCAGCTTCTTTGCGAGCGGACACGTGCGACTGTCGCATAGATTGCACTTAACGCCAAGCCGGTAATCAGCCCTCTAGCAAAAAATACTGACATGCCGAAAATAGGCTCGTTTACACGAAACGATAACCCGATCATGATTAAACTGCATAAAATTGCTAACACTGCCTGCAACGTCCACTGATTAGTATTACTCATAATAACTCCTTAGATAAGAATATTAGCATTTGATAACAACGAAAATTGTGACCAAAACGCTCGCCCTGCGATATATCGTGACACGACACATTAAAACATAATCAAACTATATCGTCAAACGATATATCGAAACTCGTAATAACTTTCTTCTTGTTGTTGCACGTCACTGATATAAAGGATCTATACCCGCCGTCTCAGCAGTCGAACCCTTGCAAACAAAGAAAACCTTCTCAACTTAATTTCCATTCCTTTGCTATACTGAAAAGAGTGGGTTTAGTATTTATTGGGTAAATAGCCGGCTCTTTCTAGGAGCCACAGAGTTCTGTAATCACATGAATTTTCGTTTAACCATCAGTAGCGTATTACTACTTATCAGTTTCATGGGGCCTGTGAAATCTGCAAACTTCATTCTCGAAGATGTCATTAATTTAACTCCGCTACCTGACAAAATATTCGATTTATCTGATGAAGAGCGAATCAAGTGGTTACAAAATGAGTTTAAGAAACAGCCTCAATCAGTTGAAGGCTATCGACTTAATCGTCAACTATTTTATGAGTTTTACTGGCTCGAAAAGAATCAGGTAGCAAAAGATATCTGTGAAAAGACTCAACCGCTGAGAGATGATTATTATTACCGAGAAAACTGTATAGAAGTCAGTTTTCCCAAGTATGCCGATTATCTACCTCGCATGCTTGAATTAATTCACGAAGCGAAAAGCTATGAACATGAAAGTGACGCGGCATCACTTTTAGCCAATCTAGCGTGGCGTCAGTCACAATATGGCGATATTGCCGGTACCTATCAGAACTATGAAGCCGCGCTTTCTATCGCACCTGCCGATGACATCCTCTTAATTAACACCATCATGATGGATACTGCAACTAATTATATTGTTCACGGTGACGATGCCTACATTAACAAAGGAATAGAGCTTCTCAAAAAGACTAGGGAGCAAAGCCAACGGGCTCTCGCTAAAGAAACAGATGTAGAAATGAGAGCAATTCTGCAAGATAACATTGAACTAACTCACTTTAATACAGGTATTGCTCATATGCTTCACCTCTATGACTATACCAAAGCACTGGAGAGCTTTGATAAGCTTAATAAGCAGCAAAGCGTCTACGCTGTAAGCGCCCTTAGTTTTTCTTCCCTTGCGGCAGCCAAGTTATCCAAGTTAAAAAAGGCAAAGAGTTATATATCGTTATTGGCAGGTAGAAAAGATAGTCAAAAGGTCGTCGAAAATTATCTAAACTGCTATCGGCAGTTAGCAATCCGACACTGGGACAAAGCTCAAAATCTAAAGAGTTGTTTAAACGTAGATTCTAATACGACCATAGAAGTACAACTAGATGTCTATCGACGATTAAGTGAAATCAACGATCCGGAAATTAACTTAGCCGGCCTACAAAAGCTCAAGCAGTTATTTATTGAAAAGATAGAACCGCAATTAAAAAATAGAGGCTCAATAGCAGCATCGAATACTGAGCTACGAAGACTGCAGCGAGAATCTGAACTAAAGTCCGTTGTTCTTAAACAACAAGAGCAACTTCAGCTGGAGAAAGAAATAGCGGCTGACAATCGCCAACGTTTTTTTATTGCATTAGTAGCGGTTATGATTAGTATCATTCTGCTGATCATTTCACAGCTCCGTCAAAAGAAACGATTAGCGGAACAATATCAACAAATGAGCGTACGAGACTCATTAACTAAATTGGGAAATCGCCGCTATTTAGAGCAGCAAATGAACCGAGAATTTGCCTACCTTCATCGCGAGTTAAGAACCAATAAACAAGCCGCCTTAGGGATTTATATATTCGATATTGATCATTTTAAAAAGATTAATGATAGCTATGGCCATCAAGCTGGGGATGAAGTTCTTCAAGAGCTTAGCAAGCGTATAACACAAGCCACCCGAGATACCGATTTGTTAGTTAGGTGGGGCGGCGAAGAGTTTGTATTTATCGCTAGGCTTGATACCAAAGAACGAACTTATCAATTAGCCGACAGAATATTATCCACTATCAACAGTCAACCATTTGAGGTCAGTCAACATGACCCAATCGCTGTCACCTGTACCCTCGGGGTGGTTAAGTTCCCATTTATAGATACCGGCAACCTAAACCTATGGAGTCGTTTAATCAATTTAGCCGATGCCGCTCTTTACTATGGAAAAATGAAACAACGTAACTGCTGGGTGGCACTTAATAATGAAAATATTAACGCCAAGGAACAGCTTGACGAATTATTAAAACGGCCATTAGAAGAGGCTGTTGAGCAAGGGCTAATTTCCATTAAGACCTCGATTAAATAACCAGAACCAGCCGCAGACCCGGCCCCTGACCCAGACTAATAGTTGGGAATTGATAACAGCTTAAAAAACAAGTTATATCTTAAAGCAGACTTACTTATTAGCTGTGGAGTCTCTTACAACTAACTCAGGACAACCCCCCTTTAGCAGCTGTTTTTCTTCCACATACTCCTTAGAACGCCCCTGTATTTTGGCAAAAAATAGACTGACAGCGAAAACTTGCAATTTAATTTTTTATTAGGAAGTTAGGCTAAGCTCTAATAACTCCTTGCTATCATTTATATCGTAAAAATCCAACAGGTTAGATTACCTTTTTTCCTTCTACCCAAGATTCACAGACAGAATCATTCTTATCAAGTAGAATAAAACTTGCAACGTAGCCTTCTTGGATTTTTCCGTAACGTTGCTTTAGCCCTAAAAAGTTCGCCGGATTTATAGACGCCAAAGCAGCTGCTTCAGCGAGCTCAATATTTAGCATTTTTTTGGCATTTTTAACCGCGGTATTCATATCTAAAGCAGACCCAGCTAAGCGACCGTCACTATCAGTTAATCGGTCCCCCTCTCTAACAATGGTAGCTCCAAAAAACTCAAAGGTATTTTGAGTGGTTCCTACCGGTGGCATTGCATCGGTTACCAACATTATATTTGGCTTAAGCTTATAAGCTAATCGAGCGGAATCTGGGTGAACATGAATACCATCCAAAATTAAACCCGCATAACTGTTTTGATCCAATAGCGCGGCACCTAACATTCCAGGCTCGCGAGAAGTAAAAGGCGACATAGCATTGAATAAATGGGTAAAGCCGCTAGCTCCGGCATTAAGCGCCAAATTGCTCTGTTGATAAGAGGCATTACTATGGCCCAAGCAAACTAAAACTCCAGCAGCTGTTAGCTGCTCTATCTGCTCATTAGATATGGACTCTGGGGCAACGGTTACAACAACTTTACCTAAGTCTTGCCGAGTAAACAGCTGCATTTCTTGCTCTGAAATATCGCGTATTAAGGACGCCTCATGAACCCCTTTCTTTGCAATGGATAAATGAGGCCCCTCAAAATGAATGCCTAACACTCCCGCAATATTAGAAAGCCTAGCTTCTGCGACTGCATCCGCGGCTAATGTCATTTTTTCGAATGAATCTGTAACTAGCGTTGGTAGCCATCCAGTGGTTCCAAATTGTTGATGCGCACGACCAATAGTCTCAATAGCAGACTTAGTTGGTGTTTCATTAAAAAGGACGCCACCGCCGCCATTCACTTGCACATCTATAAAACCAGGAATAATAGTTCCGGTAAGACATTGATCACGAGCACGACAATCTTCAATAGCAATTATTTTTTCGTGGTCAAAATAAATAGTCTGTTCCTGAAGGTAGCGCTCTCCATCAAACAATCGTTCCACTGAAACTTTATTGGTTGACATCTAACTCCTTATGAAATTCTCTTTAGTCATTAATGATGACAGAGTGTTATAGCAACTCAGAAATCTCGCCCCGTAATTTACTGTTACAACCGGTTAGCTGGACAAATTTTCAATTTCTAACAGAAATGTCGTTATTTCGACAAAAACGTAACATGCAAATGTTGCCACGGTTTCTTAATTCTAATGAGCAATACCTGATCGTATTATACAAACATCACTCTATCACGCTTGGCGCAATTATTGAAAATAATCTAAGGATCTGCGGTCCTTAAGCAGGTCGAATGTTAATATTTTTGTCAGGCAAAGTAAATTAGTGTCCAGCAACGCTCGCATTGAAAAGCGCAAACACAAGACTTCCGGCTGAAACAATGAGTCCTATGACCGGGACCCATAAAGGTACTTTAAAGCCGTTATGAGTTTTGAAGAGCTGGTGATTTTCATTACGACACTTAATTTTTATTAGGCTTAGGTTCATTGCTGCAAACACAAACAGAATAATTCCGCTGGTTAATTTGGCAAGCACCACTAAATCCAAGGAAACCGAAAAAACATAAACGATAGTTGCCGTTAATAGAGAAGCAACAATCGGTGTTTGAGTCGACCGATTTAAGCGTGAAAATAACGCTGGAGCTTGCGCGTCAGCAGCCATCCCATAGAGCACGCGAGACGACATAATCACTTGAACTAAAGCCCCATTAAAACCCGCTAACAAACTGATTAACACCAAAACTTGAGGGTTTAACCAGCTAGATTCTCTAACAAGATACGCCATCGGTGTATTACTTGAAGAAAACAAAGACAAGTCGGTACTAACAACCGCCACAAACGAAATCAAAATATAAAGCAGAAGCGTCACTAACAAACTAATGACAATCGCCTTTGGTACATTGGTTTCACTCCCTTTAACTTCTTCGGCTAATGTCACCATATCTTCAAAGCCAATGAAAGCGTAGAAAGCGATAAAACCGCCGGTGAGAATTCCGGCCCAAATGAGCGGGTCAAAACTGGGTATATAGCTGGTCAAAACGAGATCGGGAGATGTCAGAGCATCCATATTAATGCCGACCACCAATAACAATCCGATGACCTCAATACTGGTAACAATGGCAACTGCGGTAACTGATTGCTTAATTCCCCAGCAAGCCAAACCTAATAACAAAAATACTACAATGAGTTTACCCCAATGAACCGATAAACCTAATAGATCGAGGAAAAAACCAGACATAGCAACAGTCAAAGTCGCCGCGGAGACAACCCCCGTTGCAATCACTAGCCAGCCAAAAATAGTGCCCAAAGTTTTATGTTGAAAGGCCTCGGTAATATATTTGGCGGGTCCACCGCTATAAGGCAACCTTGAAGCGAGTTCCGAGAAAGTAAGTGCGCTAAAAACAGCAAGAACGCCAGCTAATAACATGGCCCACGGTGAAAAAATTCCCGCTTCATGTGCGACCTTACCCAGCAGCGCATAGATACCACCACCGACCATGGTTCCCACACCATAAAAGATTAAACCGGTTAGACTGACAGAACGGCGTAATTTTATGCTCATAGCTAGCCCCACGATCCAATAGTTTTAAATCACCTATCTATACCCATCCCACCTCAAGATGCCACGCCCTACGGGAGTTTCACCAGAAAACTTGCACAGCGTTACAGCTTTTGCCAAGGGCTAGCCATTCCCTACAAGCTGCGCCTCGTTCAAGCTTTCTGGTGAAGCTCTGAAGTAGGCACCTTGAGGTGGGATGGGTATAAACTATTAAAACTAAGAGCTAGAGTCAATCCGCAGGCATGACATGGATCACTACAAATGATAATACTGATTATTTAAGCTGAATTCGGGACAGCATTACTTGAGCTTGGGGTAGTTTAATCTGAGCTTGAAATAGCTTAATCTGTGCGCGGGATGACTTAACCTTTCCAACAATGCTCATTTACCGACCAAGATACCTGAAATCGGCTAGCCAAAATCGTCAAAACTCAGGTCATATTTGGCTAAAATCTGCTTCAATCGATGCGAGTCATTATTCGATTTTTTGTTTTGTCGTGAGACATTAAACAACTTTCGTCCAGCATCAGCCATTGAACTAGAACCCTTGCAAACTTGACTCACTCCCATCAATAGATACTTGTCGAACAGGTCAATATCTAGCGCTGCTTTCTCTCCAACTAACTGTGCGATTTGGCTATCTGTTTTTTGACTATCTGGTCCGAAACTATCACCGTCAGCTCCATCACTCCAGTACTCCTTAAGCCGAACGATTTCATCATCAACTAAATCCACTGAAATTCGTCCTCCTTCTGACAAGGTTGCCATACGAGTCACACTAGAATTTAAATCTCTGAAATTCGCTTTCCACAGTGAAGTAGGTGACTTGGCGAATGCCAGATATTTCTCTCGCGCCGCTTTATTAAAACTCACCATGTGGCCTGCTTTTTTCGCGAACTGACTAAGCTCAAAATCTAAATTAGGTTCTAAATCTTCAATCCGTTCTTTTAGTGATGGCAGTTGATAACCCCACAAATTAATTCGAGCCAATAGGTCCTCTCTGAACTTTCCCTCCGAGACGATTCGATTCATATTGTTATTTGTGCCGGCAACTAGTTGAAAATTACTTTCGATTTCCTTATCGGCACCTAAAGGTAAATAGCGTTTTTCCTCGATTGCGCGCAATAACATTGCTTGCTCATCCAGTCCTAACTCTGCGATTTCATCCAAAAACAACAAACCACCATCAGCTTCTTTCAACAAACCTTTGCGAGCTTCTGCGGCACCGGTAAACGCACCTTTACTATGGCCAAACAAAGCTGACATGGCCTTGTCTCCTAATAATGTCGCACAGTTAACCACCACAAACTTTCCGGTGACTTGCCCTCTTTGATGTTTTAACTCAAAGATTCGTTTAACCAGTTGAGTTTTACCGGCACCAGTCGCGCCTGTTATTAACATCGGCTCCTTCGATAGCAAAGAGACTTTCTCTAACTGCTCAATCATTTTATTGAAATTAGGGTTTCGGGTTTCGATGCCAGACTTTAAGTAATCAACCGCAGTCACACTTTCTTGATTAAATCGAGAAGCGATTTGATCATAACGAGATAAATCTAAGTCGATGATCTGATAATGGCCAACCGTTGGGTTCTCTTTGTTGCCCGGCGAGGTTTGAAACAGTTTACCCGGAAGGTAATTGGTTTCGGTTAGTAAGTACAAACATATTTGGGCAACGTGAGTTCCCGTGGTTATATGAATTAGCAGTTCCTCATCGTCTGGCCTAAATTGCTGCTTTTGACTAAAGTCGTACAGCTGACTATAAACGGATTCAAAGTCCCAGGGGTTTGAGAAGTCAACTTGATAAAAGATTACTTGTGTTTCAGGTGAGACGGTCCATATGTCATCTTTGACTTGCTCAGCCAGACGCGCGAATCCAGGTTCATGCAGTAAAATCAACTTATCAACGATTAAATCGTCCTGCTGACATAGCGCAATGTTAGGACGCCACTTATCCCAGCGTTTAGCGTTTCTGCCCCGTCTGTCGAGATTGGTCCCTAAAATACTAACAACCGTTGTTTTCACTGTCTTACTCTCCAAAAAAGCCTCAATCGCAATGCTTCACCCTGTGAATCAGCCACACAAATATATCGTTAAAGATAATCCATATATCTATATTGATAGATTAACACAATACATTTAATTTAGATATTTGTACTGAATTCAATTTTTTATCTTTTTTATCTTTAATTATCAGCTAGTTAAGGTGTTTGTTTGCGAACATGGAAAAACCTGGCACGCCGTTCGCAATAACCTGAGCATCAAAAATGTCGAAAGGTCTTTTGGTAAAACAAGATAAGATTGAGTAGACAGCATTTTTAAGACCTGTTTTTAAGAAGTTGAGAGAGAACGATAAAATGGAAAATATGACTGAAAAACAATCTAACGTTCAAAATTACGAAGTGATGCAATCATCCGGCGTACCGATTAAGTCTTGGACCAAAGGCGTACCGTTTGAAGATAAAGCGAAACAGCAATTACAGAATATTGCGTCACTACCGTTTATCCATAAATGGGTGGCGGCAATGCCTGATGTCCATTTGGGAAAAGGTGCCACTATTGGAAGCGTTGTTCCTACATTAGGAGCGGTTATTCCTGCAGCGGTTGGTGTAGATATTGGTTGCGGAATGATGGCAGTAAAAACCAACATGAACGCGAGCCAACTACCTGACAACTTATTTGCAATGCGATCGGCAATTGAAGCGGCAGTGCCACATGGACGTTCACCTAGAGCAAGACGTGGAAGAGATAAAGGCGCATGGAATGATTTGCCAGTAGACGTGATTAATGCTTGGAAAGGATTGTCGAGCGATTTTGAAGGATTGTGTAACAAGCATGCGGTTTTGAAAAATACCAATAACGTTGCTCATTTAGGAACACTAGGGACCGGTAACCATTTTATCGAAATCTGCTTAGATCAAGCCGATCAAGTTTGGTTTATGTTGCATAGTGGATCTCGCGGAGTAGGAAACAGAATTGGAACTCACTTTATTGAGCAAGCTAAGAAAGATATGCAACGTTGGCATATTAATTTGCCAGATAGAGATTTGGCCTACTTGGCGGAAGGAAGCGATCATTTCAACGATTACGTTGAAGCCGTTGAATGGGCACAAAATTTCGCTAGAACTAATCGCGAAGTCATGATGCAACGAGTGATTGCCGCGGTTAAATCAAGTTTGAACTTTGAGTTCGAAGCGAGTGTAGAGGCGGTGAACTGTCACCATAACTATATCTCTAGAGAACATCACTTTGGCAAAAATGTCATTGTTACTAGAAAAGGAGCCGTGAGAGCCAGGGAAGGCGAGATGGGGATTATCCCCGGAAGCATGGGAGCAAGATCATTCATTGTTAGAGGACTTGGAAACCAGGATAGTTTTTGTAGTTGTAGTCACGGCGCAGGACGCGTGATGTCTAGAACCCAAGCTAAAAAAGTAGTGAGTATGGAAGAACATTTGTATGCCACTAAAGGCGTTGAATGCAGAAAAGACAAGGACGTTATCGATGAGACTCCATCCGCTTATAAGGATATTGATAAAGTGATGGAGGCTCAGAGTGACTTGGTTGAAGTGGTTCATACCTTGAAGCAGGTAGTTTGTGTTAAGGGGTAGATTTTAGCTGGCGCTAGGAGCTAGGAGCTAGGAGCTAGGAGCTAGGAAATTTTGCACTACTCCTCATTCTGGAGAAAGGATTGTTTCAGTGCCCTTTCGCGCTGCTTCGCTTGCGTGCGGCATTTTTTTGCTCCTGCAAAAACTGCATACAGGTCATCCATGACCATAAGTTACTTTTGGCTTAATCCCCAAAAGTAACCAAAAGCGCTTTTACGTTAAGACGAACTAGACCAGAGAGTACGGAAATAGAACACATGATTTTTGGTTCTTTATTTAGGGACAGTGAAATCAAAGAAAGAGGAGAACTCGCGACGCTCAAACACTCCTCTTTTAAATCTTTGATTTCATGAGTTTCACGGTATCGTTCGTAGGCACTAGGCCCAAATATAGAGAAAAGAATGATTTGACCTCATTCGAACAGAAACGTATGTAGAGAATTAGGTAAAGAATAGTTTTGAGTCAAGGGTAGGAGCTGGGAGCTGGGATAAAAAAAGCAGGCTTTTATCTCAGTGTTCTCTGTGTGCTCTGTACCCAAAGCGCTTTGCGGGGCAGGCTCTGGTGAATCGATTTTTGTCTTCTTTGAATTTTCTCCGTGCCTCCGTGCCTCCGTGGTGAATAAGGTTCTAGTTTCTAGCTCCGTTTCGCTTAAGAGCCAAATCATTGAAATAAACAATTTATATGAGAATGAAATGAAAGAAAAACACATCACCATTGATGGCAGTCAAGGCGAAGGCGGCGGACAAATCCTCCGCACTTCCCTCTCCTTATCAATGTGTTTAGGAATCCCAATCAAAATTGAAAATATTCGAGCGGGACGAAAAAAACCAGGACTGCTACGACAGCATTTAACCTGCGTAAGAGCCGCAGCCGAGATTTGCGATGCAAAGGTTATTGGCGATGAACTTCGCGCCGGTCGTATTGAATTTAGTCCAGGCACGATTAAAGCGGGAGACTACCGGTTCTCAATAGGAACGGCTGGAAGCACTAGCTTGGTTTTTCAAACGATACTGCCGGCACTATTACAGGCAGATAAACCATCGACGGTTAAATTTGAAGGGGGCACCCATAATATGCAAGCACCAAGCTTCGAGTTCATTAGCAAAAGTTTTGTAACGGCTCTCGAAAAAATAGGGCATCACATTGAATGCCGGCTCGAACGATATGGATTTTACCCCAATGGCGGAGGCCAATGGACAGCCGTGATTACACCGGCAAATGGAACAAAACGATTAAAACTTTTAGATCGAGGTGATCTAGTGGCGAGAAACGCCACAACCTATACCTCTGAGATTGCCATGAGTGTTAGCCAACGGGAGCTAAAGAAAGTAGCCCAAAAGCTATCATGGGGTTCTCATGAATTAACGGAACTCGAGGTCGAAGCTTTCGGCCCAGGAAACTTGATTTCCTTAAATTTGCAGTTTGAAAACACAACTGCAATATTTGACGAAGTCGCTCAACGCGGAATAACCGCAGAAAGAGTTGCGGGAAAGGCGATTAAAAACTTAAATCGATTCGTTAACTCAAAGGCTGTAGTTGACGAACATCTGGCAGACCAACTGTTGCTGCCGATGATATTGGCAAGTGGAGGTAGCTTTATTACCCACTCAATCAGTGAACATGTTAGAACGAACATTGATGTGATCAATCGATTTATTGAGAATGCGATTAGCGTTGTGGATATCGACGAGGATACGGTGAAGATATTAATGACAGCTGGTTCTAGGTTCTAGGTTCTAGGTAAAAACAACATTTAGACCTCAGTGTTCTCTGTGTTCTCTGTACCCAAAGCGCTTCGCGGGGCAGGCTCTGGTGAATAGATTTAGGTTTTAAGATTTTGTAGTAAAGAATTAAAAAGGAGTTAGGCTCAAAGATTTGTTTTAAAAACCATCTTCGGCGAGCCAGCTCAAACAAGAATGCGAAAAGCTAGCAAAAAGCTGGCTTTTCCACAAGCGTTTAAGAAGTGATAACAAGTTTTGCGGTTCTGGTTTCCGAGGTTAAATACTCGGATCAGTCCGGCGCAATCAGCATACTGTATTGTGTACCAAACTTGCCTATTAGTTTTAAACACCACTACTTTGTAGCTCATCGGGTAGAGCGATAGAAAGTTAATCTATTGGTAGTCGGTTCGATTCCGACCTAAGTAACCATCGACTGAAAATCGATACCGTTCTGTAACAACGGCTGGTAAACCGAAAGGTTGAGGTTCGACTCCTCAGAGTAATACCCAGGACTTCTGCATTAATAGGAGAGCTGGCTGAAAGTTGTATTTGGACTCTTAGCCGACTTAAATACTAATGCGGCGGTTAACGACCACTCACTATGGGTTAGATTGTAGCGAGGTATGTTGATAGTAGCAGGTGTCTACTTTTTTGAAAGCGCTATGTAATGGCTTTTGAAAAAATATTTATCCTAGTTATTCCCTCAGTGTCCTTCCCTTTGATCTCAAATAATGATTGCCAGTTAATCGCAGGAAGTCCGACTTTTTAGAAAAATGACTTGTTAAAAGTCAAATGGAAAAAACAACAGACAAGGCATCGTTGTTGTAACTATAGGGAGAAATATGATGCTAGGAATAAAAAATATTAACGTAGCAGATAACGAACGTATTCTGCTTTTTCGTAAAAACAGATTCGAACAGATCCTAAATCCTGGAGACCATCGTCTATTCGATTTCTCAGGACAGGTGACCTTGTTCCGCTATGACATTACAAAGGCTGAACTTAATCATCACTTGGGTCGTTTTCTGATCACCGCTTACCACAAAGAACTTGGTGAGCAAGTCGTCAGCTTCGACATTCAAGAAAACCAAGTAGGTCTAGTCTACTTTGATGACAAGCTTGTGGATGTATTGGCACCTAATACCTTTAAAATGTATTGGAATGTTGCGGTCAAAGTTGAAGTTAAGATCATTGATATCAGTGAAAATTTCGAGGTTGATAATCGATTGCTAGCTACTTTGGTGCGCAGTAAAGGCAGCGCAATATACGCCGTTGGAGCCAATGCAACCTTTTATACTGAAGTTCCGGATAACCATGTTGGTTTACTTAAAATCAATGGTAAGCTAGAAAGCCTACTTAAACCAGGAAACTACGGTTACTGGCGCTTCAACCGAAACATTGAAGTGGTTCGACTGGATTGTCGATTGCAAACTATGGAAGTCAGCGGTCAAGAAATTTTGACTAAAGACCGAGTAAGCTTGCGAATCAATCTATCTGCGAGCTATCGTATCGCGGATACCGAAAAAGTGGCAACTTTACTGAAGAACCATGCTGAATTCTTGTATCGAGAATTTCAATTGGCACTTCGAGAAGTAGTTGGAACTGGAACTTTGGATTCAATTTTGGAAGACAAAGACCGAGTAAACCAAGTTGTTGAAGACCAAGTCAAAGCAAAAGCTTTGAGCTACGGACTAGAAGTATTGGACGTAGGGGTTAAGGACATCATCTTGCCAGGTGATATGAAGAGTATTTTGAATCAAGTGGTTGAAGCGCAAAAATCCGCTGAAGCTAACTTGATCAAGCGTCGCGAAGAAACTCAGGCGACCCGCTCTCTGCATAACACCGCGAAAGTGATGGAAGGCAACGCCACTCTAATGCGTCTAAAGGAACTAGAAGTATTGGAACGGATTACTGGTAAAATTGACAAAATGACCGTGTACAACGGATTGGAAGGCGTCATGAAGGATATGGTTAAGATTACTGGAGATTTATCACATTAGAGCAAAGGGAGTTTAACTCCCTTTGTATACTATGAAAACGAGAATTATGAACACTGAACTTGAATTGCCAAGCAAGCCATCTAGCGAATGGCAGCTAGAAAAATTAATTACTAAAAGCCAAGATTACTCGGGTTATAGACGCGAATCGGCGGTGATGGAACTTTGCAATTTCGCACATATAGACTCATTTAGAGCTCTATTAGTTCGAATCAATGACTGGGTTCCACAAGTTAGAGCGGTTGCGAAAACCTCTTTTATGAGTTTACTAAAACCTGAAAACATTAAACTCATAATAGGCGTATTACCGGAAATATACCATCTTACGAGCTGTAGACGAGTGAAAGCCTCATCTATAATAAAAGCAGTAGAGGATTTCTTAAAAAGCGAAGAAAACATAAATGGTCTTCAAGAGGGAGTGCTACACGAAAGAGTATTGGTCGCGCTGCGATGTACCCGCATTTTAATTAAGTATAAGCTGCTTGAAGTTGATAATATTATTGAGCGAACCCAGAAGAGCAAACACAACATTATTCGTTTAAAAGGCGCTGAACTGTTTAAGCGATTAAAACCAATCGAATTACCCTATTTTCTTGCTATAGCAATACAAGATCGATTTATGCCAATACGACGGCGGGCAGCTCAGATACTACTGGGAGAAAAGAGCAAAAACAATATATTAGTCGCTGAAAGGCTTCTTCTTGATCAACACCAAGACATAAGAATTCTTGCTATTGAATACATGAATAACACAGAATTCTCGTTAAATGAATTCTACTTCGAAGAACTAGCGAGTGAGAATACTGGAAAGCTTAGATGTGCGTTATGGGCTATAGGAGAACTAAAATTATACGAAAAAATGGAGGCTGCAAGACTGCAGTTAAATAATGAACATCCTAGTGTTAGAAGGCAAGCTCTAGCGACACTATACCAGTTAGAATATAGCAAATTAAAAGACGTACTACTCGAAAAAATTGTCGATGATTCGCTTATGGTAAGAAAGACAGCCACTAGTATATTGTGCAATGTTGTCTATATGTTTGACGTTGAGGACTTCATAAACCTGACTAAGTTTAACGTCGACGAGCGCATGTTCGTCAGTATTATTCGCGCTTGTAGAAAGCTAAGTAAGTGGGACAGAATAGAGTTATTATTATATCTTGCCGAAAAGGAAGAAATGAGACAAAAGTTTTATTTGAAGCACTTAATCCAAGAGTTGAACAAATGGGTTATAGATTTCAATAGGTCGGGCATACAACCGACACAAATAAAGCTAGCGCTGATTCGAGATCGATTTATGGAGACACGATTATTTTTGTTCAAGAATGGGTTGGAAAACATCTCGAGCTTACTTATTCATGTCTTCAAGCTATATCATATAGAAATCGAAGGGTTCTAATGAAAATCTAAAATGGATTGAACTTCTGCCTAGTGCCTGTGAACGGCAATGTGAAATGAATGAAACAAAGGAAAAGAAGAGGAATGTCTGAGCGCAGCGAGTTTTTCTCTTCCCTTTGTTTTACTCATAGAGTAATTCCACCCACAAAGTTATAGCTTACATGGCAGGTTACGATAGACTAGTTCTCTGAAACGAAAAAGCGCTTTTGGTTACTTTAGCCGCTTTGGGCAAAAGTAACTTATGGTCATGGATGACCTGTATGCAGTTTTTGCAGGAGCAAAAAAATGCCGCACGCAAGTGAAACGGTGCGAAACGGCCTTGAACTTGAACTTGAACTTGAACTTGAACTTGATTTTAGTTTAAATCAAATCAAACAAATATAAAGTAGAATTAAAATGGAAATCACATTCTTAGGAACCTCCTCCGGAGTCCCCACAAAAAACCGAAATGTCAGCGGCCTTGCAATCAAAAAACAAGACAGCAAATCTTGGTTTTTAGTCGACTGCGGTGAAGGTACACAGCAGCAACTGTTGCAAACCAAGTTGTCTTTAAAATACCTAACGGCAATTTGTATCACCCATGTTCATGGCGACCACTGTTACGGGCTGCCCGGTCTATTAGCAACCACCGCCATGTCTGGAAGAACAGAACCCATGACGATTATTGCACCAGAAGGTATTCAAGAGTTCATAATGTCGGCTCTAAAGCTGACCGATACTCATTTGAGTTACAAAATCAATTTTGTCGCAGTAGAGACCCTTGACCCAATGACAGACCTTGAAGAGTTCAAGATCACCGCTATAGAGCTCTCGCATCGAGTGCCAAGCTATGGCTATGCTTTTACCGAGTCAACTCGAAATAAGAGACTCGACACCAACAAACTTGAAGCATTGGGTGTTGAACGAGGACCACTATGGGGCAAACTACAAAAAGGCGAGTCGGTAGTGTTGGACAATGGCGAACAGATCGACGCATCTGATTGTTATTTAGAAGATGAACCGCCTAGAAAGGTTATTATCGGTGGAGACAATGACCGTCCGGAACTCCTAATAAGTGAAGCAAAAAATGCCAGCTTAGTTGTTCATGAGTCAACCTACACCGAAGCAATATCAGTCAAGGTTGGCAAAGGGCCACAACATAGTAGCGCGAAATCAGTGGCTGAATTTGCGAATGCTTGTAATTTACAAAATTTAATACTGACTCATTTTAGCGCTAGATATCAGTCAAATAATGATAAACCAGACTCCATCGATGAAATCGAAAATGAAGCAAAAAGTTGCTATTCTGGCACCTTATTCATTGCCGAAGATTTCGATGTTTTTAAGCTGGATAAACAAGGTCTCTTAACTAAACAGGAAATTCCCAAAGAGCTTTAATGGCAATGGAACAGAGTATGGGATAAGAAGGATATTTATTATGATACCTAAAGAAATAGAAAAAGAAATCCAGCTGCGCATTAATGCAGCCGAGCAGGAACACAATGTCAAAGTACTGTACGCGGTCGAGTCAGGAAGCCGCGCCTGGGGATTCGCGTCCCCAAATAGCGACTACGATGTTCGATTTATCTATGCCCATCCTAAGGAATGGTATGTTGCTGTTGATTTAGAGGAAAAACGTGATGTTATTGAGTATCCGATTGTTGACGAAATAGACATTAGTGGCTGGGATGTGCGCAAAGCGTTACGCTTGTTTCGAAAATCAAATCCATCATTTGTTGAATGGTTGCATTCTTCAATAGTTTATCGAGATGATGGCGTTTTCGCCGCTGGCGCTAGGGAACTTCTAAACTCAAGCTACTCTATCAATAAGGGAATTTATCATTACAGAAGCATGGCAAAGACCAATTATCGTGGATATCTAAGAAAACCAATGGTTCCGCTTAAGAAGCACTTTTACGTACTTCGCCCCCTTCTCTCAATTCTTTGGATGGAGCAGCAAGGTACGCCTGCACCAATCGAATTTGATAAGTTAAGGGTGATGGTTAGGAACAACGCAGAATTGGATGACGCAATTACAGCACTAATCGAACGAAAAAAGTTAGCCTTAGAGAAAGAAATTGCCCCCGCTGTCCCCATCATTAACGAGTTCATAGTTTCTGAGTTGGACAGGCTTGAGGACTTCCAGGGAGTAGAGCTAGGGAAGAGTTTTGATAATGATTCACTTAACCGGTTATTCAAACAAGTTTTGATTTAACCTATCGAAGTATAGACTTAACACTAAAAATAGACCTCTTTTGACAATGGCGTGTCTATTTCTGACTTGTTCCCGGTCTAGATTTAATCCACGCTTTAACGGGAACGATCCATTCGGATAGCGGCTTATAAAAAGCACCATGGTCTTTTCCAGTACTTATCGAAGATTCCGTAAAAGATTGAACATCCCCACTTCGGTCCGCAAGAAATTGACAAGAACCAACACTATCGGAAGTCTCAAACATTGAGTAAACATTACCGTAAATTTTGACCGAAGAGCTATTTTTAATAAGCCGGCCGCAACCCGCTAAAATGACAAAATTGACATCATCTAACGCTAAATAGTTAGAGGTAAGCACGGTAATAGCCCCTCCTCGGGAAAAACCAACAAAGGTTATATTATTGGGCTTAACACCCTTCTCAATGAGATTGATTGCGTCCTTAGCTAGAAGCTTAGCAAACTTCTGGGGATCCGTTCCTTTCTCTCGATGATAAGCAATCAGGTTATGGTTGCCGTCAGCAAGCGCAAGTTTTATCGCTGGAAAATCGTACACACCCCACTTGGGATTTTCTGGTATTGGATTGGTTCCCTCAACAATAAAGCCGTGAGAATAAAAGACGTAGTTTTCATTTGGGTTAATCTTATCTGGAAACTCGGTATGAATCGTATTGGCGCAAAGCTGCGCAGAAAAGAAGAGAATCAGAACAGTAACAATTAGCATTTTTATATTCATTTTTGTTGATTTAAGTTCCCGAGTAAACAGCATGATAGAAAGATTCTGATAATACAATTCTACATAGTTTTAACAAAGTTTTACACTCTCAAGTTTACAAGATTGATAAACTATAAGTTCATAGCTTATTGGAGTTGCAAATGTTTGGTAGCATAAAAATTAGTCAGTCAATCGCCGTTTCATTCCTGTTTCTGTCTTTAATGGCCTGTCATGAAAATAGGCATAACGATACCCAAAGAGAACTAAACAACTCCATCGCCAAGTGGCAACAACAGCAAATCACTAATTATCTGTTTACGTCTGAAATTTCGTGTTTTTGCATTCCCTCGGATTCCGTGGTTAACGTCGTAGAAAGTGGGCAGATTGTCAGTGGCTATTACACGGGCAGCGGCCAGCCCCTTTCGGCGGATGAGCTTGTGTCACAAAGAACTATACAAGGATATTTTGATTTCATTCAACAAGCTATTGATGAAGATGCCTACTCTATCGAAGTAACCTATGATGCGAACTACGGCTTTCCAAGAGTAATCACTATTGATTATGACCAAAACATGGCGGATGAAGAAATTGGCTACCGAGTGTCCGGTTTCTCGTCGGATATTGAGGATTTAGCATTGCCAAGCCTAGAAGCGCAGTTAGTACTAAAAGATCAATTTGGCCAAGAAGTAACTCGTTTTATACAAGGAGAAGATATTACCTTAGAACTATCGGTCACCAATACGAGTGACGTTGACGCTTTGATAACTTTTCCAAGCTCGGCCCAATATGATTTTTACATAGAAGATCTTGACGCAAATGAAGTTTGGCGCTGGACTGACGAACTCGTATTTCTGACGGTCCTTACAGAGTTGACAATTGAAGCAGGAGAAACTTTTCAAGTCCAAGAAACCTGGAATCAAGTTCTAAGTAACAATGAGCCATTGCCAACTGGCAGCTTTCAGGCCTATGGCTCTCTTTTGCAGTTTAGCAACATAGCAGAAACTGAACTGATTGTTGAATAACCAATTGGACGATATAAAACCATAGCCCACCAGCAATTACGGTGCTAGTTCACAAAGAGCCAGTAGCAAAACGCCGCTGGCCTTTGTCATCATATACCAAGACTTTGTGGGCCTCACCAACCAATGGAAACTGAAAACCGTCTAATTGCTTTAGCAGCACATCATTCGGAACCGGATGTTCCCGCTTTCTATTACGTTCAAAAATAGTCGACTCAGAAGGGAGGAATAGTACTAACGTGACGAGTGCCTTATAGTCTCTACCAAAGTCGCAAATAATCTTTCTAAAATCTGAACGAAGATTTGTTGCATCCCAGATAATATCTTGTTTACGACGTAAACATTCTTTTAACCGGTCCTTAGCGAGATGAACAACCCGTCCATTATTCCTTTGATTCGCTCGATTACCATCTAACTCCTCTCTTATATTGTCTAACGAAATGACAGTCGAATCTCCAGCATGCTCCTCTATCCATGTCGATTTCCCTGACCCACTCGGCCCACAAAGTACCACCAAGTTTGAATAACTATTCTTGTACTCAAATGTTCTGGCTATCGCTTCAACGGGTAAAGAAATTAAATCAGCTTCCATTTCAAACAACGCTGTTGAATAAATGTAATCCTTCGCCTGATCACTTTCGGATTCAATTAAATTTAAGAAACCATCATCAAGTCGATGCTCTTTGTTCCAAACACCATACTCTTGAGCGAACATTTTGAACTCGTCTAGATGTTGTAACTGGAGAGATAGGTCAGGACAAATCCTGCCTTTCATGTCAGCAACTTCTAACCAATACAGGAGTTCAAGATTAGCTCGTCTCGATAATGCTAAGTAATCACTCCTGTTCTGATTCTTTACAACCAGCCGTTTGGGCATGTGGTGTTCGCCGACTAGCCCTAACACGGTCCAAACCACATCAAACGATAAATTGAGTCCGATTAATTTAAACGCCAAGTAAGATCGCCCAACGGCTTCGTGCTGAGGACAAGCAACTCGGATAACTCCCTTAATTTCAACATCTTTGGTTCTAAATGGTTTCGCAATATCGTGCAATAAAGCCGCCAGAATTAAAGCCTGTCTATCTTGCCCCGAAATATAACGCAGCTCTGTATCCAGCAAGCGATAGAGTTCCTTCAAGACCATCCCGGTATGAATATGCACATTACCCTCAGCGTGCCATTCAGGATCCTGGCGGGTATTTTTGAACTCGTTAAGCCATTCAATATGACAGCCTAAGTGCTCGACACATTCGTCAATATCCGGCGTGGCCTGTTGCGCCAAAGACGCTAGCCACTCGTCCGTTTTTTGGCTTATCTTTAACAATTTCATTGGATTCCTCCTTGACTGTTTTTGCCATGCTCCGGCTTTTGTTAAAATTAATCGTTTATAGTATTTTTCTTACTTGCTGTAACTACATTATCTTCTTCAATGACTTGCTCAGATAAATTATTCTCTAAAGAATTGCCAGTTAACAATTCATTAGGTTTAATTGCTGAATGCATCCAATGGGTATCCGTTTGCACGTGACCAGGCCTTACCCATTTAGCAATGCTAGCCGAGAACTCATCAAAGTGATACTCATCTGCAAGACGAACGACGTATCCTTCTGAGGTTGATCTATCGACCTCGATTGAGCGCACGACCTTTTCATCCCATAGGCCATTATACAAAACCGGAGGACTTGATAACCCCAATAAGGAAAACCAATCCAAGCTTTCTGACCAACTCAAACAGATATTCTTATCGTTCCATATTGAGAATGCATAAAAGTAGCTAGATAATGCTTTATAAGCCACTGAGTGTTGGGCATATAGATTCTCGCCGCAAACACGCCATCCAACGGGGATCTCATGGGCAATATGAGCGTGTAATCGTTTTACCCAATCGCGCGAATAGTGATGCCGGCTATCGACCGATCTAGCGTGACAATGGTCCCGATATAGCGTGGTATTTTCACCATCCATTTTTTCGGTAATAACAACATGTCGCCCAATAAATCCATCGACGGTCCTCGTTTTTACATCATCGCCAGTTAGTCCCGGCGACCATGGCAAATGTGGGGTTCTAGGATACTTAAATCTTTTCGCCTTAGTATTTGTTTTCATAATTAATTATCCTTATTCCTTTATCCTTTATTCCTAATCCTATTCCTACATATGATTCGCAGCGAACAACCTCTCGTTGAGCAACCTACTAACTAACAGATGACGCCGCTCGGAAGCTAAAATTCTAAGCCTTCGTTTTCCGACCCGTTTGTCCAAAACGGCTAAACACTGGATTAGGACGTTACTTGAAGACAACGCATCCTGAATCGTTAGCTCATGGACAAAACTCCAACATGCTCTGTAAAAATCCTGTCGGCTGTAATCACCATATTCCACAAATTGATTACGATAACGACTTCTTTCACCATCCGTTAATTCCCTAACAATGTATCTTCCTTTTTTATAGTGATAGTATTTCCGCCTCCAGTGAGCGCGAGTACAAAAGTTGGCAATTAACTCCTTATCAATAGTTAGCCATGCATGCCCACAACTACAATTACCATAGGCAGCACTATTGACTGTCACCCGCCCTCGTATCGATTCGTCAAATCCATCCTCAACTAAGCGCTTTAATTTAGACCAACGCATCATTAAACTCCGTTCCCTTAAAAACCCGTATCGCGTTCCCTCTCTCAATCCCATGATGAGACTTGTGCCGTAATGTCTCTTGCTGTTGAAATTGCGCTTGCCTCTGCTCATCAAGCCTTAATTCAATTAGCGCTTTCGCTAAACGCTTGTTCATATGCTGACTGCGTTCAGATTGAACTTTGACCGTTATACCAGTCTCTAAGTGGACAGCCCTAACAGCAGAACTTGTCTTATTGGCATGCTGTCCTCCCGGTCCAGAAGAACGACAAGCTTCAAATTTTATATCCATTGATGAAGTTGTCGGACTATGTTCCGAAAAAGAGCCAGTAAAAAACCAGTTCTTGCGCTTATGCTTGGCCCTATAAGGACTTTGACATATCCATTGCATCGTCCCAGTCCAGCGTTCCGCTAGCATTTTTGACTGCTTTCCCTCTAATCTATATAGCAACGACTTGAAAGTGTTTTTAGCACTTCCACGACATTGCTCCAGTAAGCATAGAGACACACCTAACTCATCAGCCTCCTTACTTAAAACCTTCATCGCTTTTGTTACCGCCAAACTACATTCATCCGGTCCTTGGCCCGCGGAGAGTTGTAATAAAATCATTAGCAAGCTCCTTTGGTCTTGTAAGTCAAAACCGGCTTAAAGCGAGCCACCAGCGAAATTAACCCAGTATCCGTCATCGCCTCAATCACTGAACTAATTGTTTTGTATGCTTCCGGTGCTTCCTCAAAAATCAAGTCTTTGTTATTAC
>CAJQOL010000079.1 GCA_905479925.1 uncultured Kangiellaceae bacterium
CGTTGGATGGCTTATAAAGGTAAGAATACCTATTTAGACGAGTGGTTACTTAATAGTGATCACTCACTAATCGAACAAAGTAAGTCAGCAGATCTTACCAAATATGAAGTTAACGGCGATGGATTTGGTTTGGGGTGGTACGGTCAAAAGCCTGAACCAGGTTTATTCCGCAGCATCCGACCTGCATGGAACAATGTCAATCTTAAGAGCCTGGCCCAGCATGTACAGTCGCAACTTTTCTTAGCCCACGTTAGAGCGGCTACCGGTACACCGATTCAAGAAACTAATAGTCATCCTTTTAAGTATCAGCAGTGGTTGATGGTCCATAACGGGGTTGTTCATCAACTTGGCAAGGTTAAGAAAGCGTTATTAGATTTGATTGATAGTCAGTATTTTGAGCATATTTTGGGCTCAACGGATTCGGAAATATTATTTTATTTGTTAATGACTAATGGCCTACAGCAAAACGTTAAACAAGCGGTCGAGAAAACAATCAAACAAGTTGAGTCAGTGGCTGCGCAACAACACTCTAACCCTGCATTAAGAATGACGCTGGGTATCAGTAACGGTGAATCCCTTTGGGCTATACGTTATTCTTCCGACAGACGCTCGTCTAGTCTGTTCTATGCGTTAGTGCAAGGAGAGGAGAGTGAGCTTAAGCCTGATGTATTGGTTGTCTCGGAGCCATTGGATGAAACGTCTCAGAACTGGCATCCCGTTGATGAAAGCGCAATTATGCACATTGACGCCGATCAAAACATCAGCTCTGAAGAACTCGATTTATCGGTATAAGCTAGCCTTGTGTTTAAAGCACGAGAAGGTTTTGGTACAAAAGGGACTGAGTGAATTGGGGGCGCAGGTAAAAACCCCGTGGCAAAGTTAGAGCGCTATTTCCTTGCTCGTCGATTGAGTCGGTCACTACTCTGGAATGGGCGGCCTTAGGCCTAACTTGCAAAATTTCACCCATTCCTGCGTTAAGCTGATGAATACTACCCATAGAAATTAATTCCATCGCATTTTCCCAATCGCTACGAATGATGGACTCTTGTTGTTCAGACATTTCCCAGAAGAAGGGGGTGCCTACTAGTGAGTCCGCGAGTGAGTCTTTGCCTTGCTTGGCAATTGGTACCCAAAGCACGTGCCGCAATTTGTGAAAGACTACGCTGTCACGCCATTGTTCCCCCAAACGATTATTAATGTTAACAACACAGACATAGGTTGATTCCTGAACCTTTCCCAACAAGTTAATCGGTAACGTCTTCAATTCGACATCGATTAATGAAAAGTCGGGTTGTGACAAGTTGCCGGAATCCGCCCCAAGGCATTTCTCTATTAATTGCCCCTGCCAGCCTTTCTTTCGCTTTAGTGTTGAGGGGATTTTGTCCTCGAATTGGGCCGCTATTTGAGCAATTGTTTTACCCGCTAGTTCACCAGCTCGGTTGGCCAATTGTTGGATACTGGTAGGTGGTTGTATCATGATGAAAGCAAAGATTATCGGCGGTTAGAACAATTGTAAATACTATCGGTTTAACCGGTTTTTTTCCAAAGAAATTTGCTGATCCTGCAATAGTATGGTTGAATGAGTCATAAAATATTGAAATTTGGTATCGATAAGTGATTGATTCAGAGGGATTTCGAGCCAATGTCGGCATAATTGTATGTAACGACTATGGCAACCTGCTCTGGACCAGACGCATAGGACAAAATTCTTGGCAATTCGCCCAAGGTGGGGTAGACCCTGGTGAAAGCGCAGAAGAAGCGCTGTTTAGGGAACTAACCGAAGAAATTGGTTTAACGAAGAATGACGTTAGAATTTTAGGCTCGACAAAAGAGTGGTTAAAGTATCGTCTACCTAATCGTTATATCCGACAAGATAGTATTCCGCTATGCATTGGTCAAAAGCAGAAATGGTTCATGCTGAAACTAACAAGCAATGAATCCGCAATACATTTTGATGCGACCGGGCATCCAGAGTTTGACCATTACATGTGGGTTAACTACTGGTATCCGCTCAGGCAAGTTATCGCCTTTAAACGTGACGTCTACCGCCAAGCGTTAGTTGAGCTGATGCCCTGCGTTATCGATCAGCAGGCTCGTCAACGAAAGAAGCGGAAAAAGTCGCACCGCTCTAATCATCGAAGGACAAAAAAAGAATAATAAATAAGTACGGAGAGGACTAGAAGGGTTGTTAGGAAAACTTTCCAAGATTACCCAGGCTATCAGCCTGGTTGAAGACCAAAATCAACTGCTTGAGCTTATCGTTGAACAAGTTTGCGATGCGCTCAAAGTAGAAGTTTGTACTATTTTTCTCGCCGATTACGATCTCAATCAATTTGTTTTAATGGCTACCCGAGGACTAAACCAATCCAGTGTTGGGCAGGTCCATATCGACTTCAATGAGGGGTTGGTTGGTTTAGTCGGGCAGCGTGAAGAGCCCATTCATATCCAATCAGCGGGCAAACACCCGGCATTTCATTACGTTGAAGAAATCAACGAAGATGAACTTTCAGCCTATTTAGGCGTTCCAATTATTCACCAACGAAAAGTGCTAGGCGTCATTGCTATTCAGCAAAAAGAAGAGCGACCTTTTGAAATTGATGAGGAAACCTTTCTAATTACCCTTGCCGCACAAACCGCCGCAGCTTTATCTAATACTGAAGTGAACGCCATCATCAGCGATGTTGAGCGAAATCAGCTTGTGCGTTGTATTAATGGTTCGCCTGCGTCATCGGGCGTTGCTATTGGCACCGCCAAAGTTGTCTATCCTAGTTTAGATTTAAATAGTGTTAGCAAAAGAAAAGCCAAAGATATCCCAAAAGAGATTAAACGATTACAGAAAGCGGTGAAACGAACCCATCGGCAATTGGCCAACATGGCTGACCGTATGCGAGGACTTATTTCCGACCAAGAGCTTTCTTTATTCGAGGCGTATCAACAGATTTTGGGTTCGGCGGGTATCGAACAAGAAGTTGGAGAGCAAATCAAACAGGGTGACAGTGGCCCTTACGCATTAAAAGTTGTTATCAATCGCCATTTAAAGGCGTTTCGCTCAATGGAGGATCCGTACCTTAGAGAGCGAGCTAACGATATCCAAGATCTTGCAAACCGGGTTCTCGCTAACCTTGTTGAAGTCGAGAAATTCAAACTTGACCCTGCCCCAGGAACTATCTTGGTGGCAGAAAATATCACCGCATCATTACTCGCAGAAGTGCCTCTCGACAAAATTAGTGCCGTGATTTCTCTCAACGGTTCATCAACATCACACGCGGCTATATTAACTAAAGCACTAGGAATTCCAGCGGTTATGGGGCTCGACCCCTGCCAAATTAGCCGACTGGACGACAAAAACATCATTGTTGACGGATACAACGGTCAGCTGTTTATTTCTCCAGACAAGACGTTAATAGATCAATACCAACGGTTGGTTGAAGAGGAAGCGCTTTTTACTGAAGAGCTCGAGCGTGATAGAAGCTGTCCGAATGCCTGTAAAGACGGTGAAATTGTTAAGTTACTTGTCAACTCCAGCCATGCCATAGACTTTGATAAAGCTCAAAAATCCGGTGCTGACGGGGTTGGTTTGTACCGAACTGAGATCCCTTTTATGCAACAATCTCAGTTTCCATCTGAAGATATGCAGGTCGATATTTATAGCAAAGTGATCAATGGATTTGATGGTATGCCTGTGACCATTAGAACGCTCGATATTGGTGGAGATAAGCAATTGTCTTACTTCCCGTTTGAGGATGAAAATCCATTTTTAGGTTGGCGCGGTGTGCGAGTCACGCTAGATCATCCTGAAATCTTTTTGGTGCAACTGCGCGCTATCTTTAGGGCTAGTCTAGATGCGAACAATTTAAAAATTGCGTTACCAATGGTGGCTACCATCGAAGAGTTAGACGAATCTTTTCGACTGATCAATCAAGCTTTTGCGGAAATAGAGGAAGAATCGCTGCCAACAGGAAAAAAATTATACCGGCCAAAGATAGGGATCATTTTAGAAGTTCCCTCATCGGTTTTTCTGCTGCAGAAAGTGATCAAACGCATCGATTTTGTTTCTATCGGCACTAATGATCTCATCCAATATCTGTTGGCCGTAGATCGTAATAACTTAAAGCTTCGAAATTTGTACAGTCACTTCCAGCCTGCGGTTTTACAGATATTAAAAATGATTATTGAGCAATGTAAAGATCAGGATATTGATATTCAAATTTGTGGTGAAATGGCATCCGATCCATTAGCTGCGATTGTTCTTATTGGCATGGGTTATCGAGAGTTGAGCATGAATGCCGCCAATATAACCAAAGTAAAACGCGCTATTAGCCGCTTCACAGTAACTGAGATGGCGACGCTAACCGAACAAGTCATGCAGCATGAGACAGAGGCTAAAGTTAAAAGTGACTTGTTTACCGCAATGGAAAAGCGTGGGCTTGGTGGCTTAATCCGGGCAGGTAACTAGCCTGCAGCCTATATGACTAACAATCGTTAATTCCTTAGGAGTATCAATTGGAACTTTGGTTAATACTAGCGGCAACGGGTTTGGCTGCTGGCTTTATGGCCGGTTTGCTAGGCATTGGTGGCGGTTTTATTGTTGTCCCACTGTTATTGTTGGTGTTACCCACGTTAGGTCTTCCTGGTGAGTTGGTTTCGCACTTTTCAATCGGTACCTCTCTCGCCTGTATAGCGATAACTTCTCTATCTTCCAGTTACGCACATCATCTTAAGCAGGCGGTTGATTTCAACATTCTAAGGAAAGTGGTTCCCGGTTTAGTTAGCGGAGCTATACTAGGCTCTTTACTGGCTGGAATTGTTAGTGGCTGGGTTCTTATTGCAGTGTTTGTAACGGGCGCAATGCTCACCGCCGTTTATCTGCTAAAAGAAAAGACAACCCAATCGACCCATAAAGTAACGCCGGGCTGGCTTTATTTTAGTTACGCTAATTTTACAGGGATAGTATCGGCTTTAATTGGCATTGGTGGCGGCTCAGTGCTGGTACCATTCCTTGTTTATCGCGGCCACGCAATGGTTCGATCGGTCGGAACCGCTGCTGCGGGGGGCTTTCCAATCGCTCTTTTTGGTAGTTTAGGGTTTGTGATAAGCGGTTGGGGTAAAACCTCAACAATCGATTATGCGGCCGGATATATTTACTGGCCAGCTTTAGCAGGGATAGTGCTGTTTTCTATGGTTAGCGCCCCTCTTGGCGCAAAATTGGCGCATTTTATCTCGGAAAAACGCCTCAAGCAGGTATTTGCAGGATTTTTGATTTTCACTAGCGTTCAAATCATTTATAGTCAGTGGTTTTCTGCAGCTTAGAATCGATCACTATGCAATTTCCTGAAATTGACCCCGTTATATTCCAGATTTACGGCCCGATAGGCCTTAATTGGTATGGGCTAATGTATTTGGCTGGTTTTGCGGGTGCCTGGTATATGGGAGTTCAGCGAAGCAAGCTGGCCAACAGCCCTTTTACCGCAGACCATGTAAGCGATTTTCTATTCTACGCATTTATCGGCGTTATATTAGGCGGCAGAATAGGTTATGTTTTATTTTACCAGTTCAACATGTTCTTAGCTGACCCTACCTATCTGTTCAAAATATATGATGGTGGAATGTCTTTTCATGGTGGGCTAATCGGTGTTGTTGTTGCTGGCTGGTTCTTCGCAAGAAAAACAAAAAGCTCTTTTATTGATATAGCAGAGTTTTTTACTCCAATGGGACCCATTGGTTTAGCGACCGGTAGGCTGGGAAATTTTATTAATGGAGAGTTATGGGGCCGCCAAACCGATGTAGAGTCGGTTCCTTGGGCGATGATTTTCCCTAACGCGCCAGGCGGTTATCGACATCCGTCGCAACTGTATGAATTTGCGTTGGAAGGTGTTGTTTTATTTATTATTCTTTATTTCTATAGCAAAAAGCCTCGACCAGCAATGTCTATCAGTGGTCTATTTCTATTAGGCTACGGAACCTTTAGGTATATTGTAGAATTCTATCGAGAGCCCGATGAGCATTTACGCGGAATGGCGGAGTATATTTCCATGGGACAATTATTGTCATTACCCATGATTATTGTTGGGTTGGGTCTAATTATATGGGCCTATAAGAAACACCCTGTAACCGGCAAATAAGCCATCACATTGAGACTTTGGCTTTTGATTAAAATCACTGACAAATTATAGGAAAGCGACGTGAAACAATATTTAGAAATGATGCAGCATGTATTGGAAAACGGTGAAGACAAAGGTGATAGAACCGGCACGGGAACCAGGAGTGTTTTTGGATATCAAATGCGTTTTGATTTACAAAAAGGTTTTCCTCTAACAACAACTAAGAAATTACACCTTCGCTCAATAATGATTGAACTGTTATGGTTTCTTAACGGTGATACCAATATTAAGTATTTGAAAGATAACGGTGTAAAAATTTGGGATGAGTGGGCTGACGAAAACGGTGACTTGGGTCCTGTTTATGGCGAACAGTGGCGCCGTTGGAAGAAACCTGATGGCTCAACGATTGACCAAATTAGTAATGTGGTTGATACCATTAAGAACAATCCAAATAGTCGGCGAATTCTAGTGGTCGCCTATAACCCTGGAGTCGCCGATGAAATGGCGCTGCCACCCTGTCACTCGTTATTTCAATTTTACGTAGCTAATGGAAAATTATCGTGCCAGTTATACCAGCGCAGCTGTGACATATTTCTTGGCGTACCATTTAATATCGCGTCTTACTCATTACTCACTCATATGATAGCCCAGCAATGCGATTTAGAAGTTGGTGAATTCATTTGGAGTGGTGGTGATGTCCATTTATATTCAAATCATTTTGAGCAAGCTAAAGAGCAACTAGGCAGAGAGCCTTTGCCTCTTCCTCAGCTTAAAATAAAGAGAAAACCTGCAGATTTGTTTAGTTACGAATATGAGGATTTCGAAATAGTGGACTATGAAGCCCATCCAAGTATTAAAGCGCCAATAGCGGTTTAGAAAAAGAGATAGAAGACCAAAAAATAAATTTAGCACTAAGGCACAGAGAACGCACAGGAAAAACATAGAAGCAATGGCTAACCCTAAGTCCATATCTTCGATGTGAGCATCGCTTATACTTAATTTAGAGTTGCAAGCTTTCAGAGTAAAATAAATGGACGCAAGTTTTAGTTTTTTGCCTCTGTGTTCTCTGTGGTAGATAAGCTCATTATCTTTAAAAATAGGAATATACATTGAGTCAATCGAAAATATCACTAGTTTGCGCGATGGCAAAGAATCGAGTGATTGGAAAAGATAATCAAATGCCATGGCACCTTCCGGCGGATTTAAAGCACTTTAAATCGGTAACAATGTCGAAGCCTATTGTTATGGGTAGAAAAACCTTTGAATCTATTGGCCGTCCATTACCCGGGCGGCAAAATGTAATTATTAGTCGTAATAAAAATTTTCAGGCCGAAGGATGTGATGTCGTAGAATCAATCGAGGCGGCGCTAGCTTTGTTAGTTGATAGCGATGAAATTATGATCATAGGCGGCGGTTTCTTGTACTCGCAGATGATTGATATGGCCGATCGCCTTCATTTAACCTTTATCGACCTAGAGACTGATGGGGATACTCACTTCCCCGAGTTTGAGCATTTGCAATTAAAAGAGATAGCTAGCGAGAGCCATTTGCCAGACGAAAAAAATAATTATGCTTATCAGTTTGTTAGTTACGATGTTGATAACTAATAATAGTAGGGAGCTGCTGTTGTGGAAAAACTATTAGAAAAGGCTTTCTTCCTCATAGCGCCGGTTATGCTTGTTGGAAGTGGTTCTCTTACCGCTGCTAATGAAAGTCAGCAACAATTGCAGTCGATACCAATAGCTCAGCAATCAGCGGCTAAAGAGCCATCAGCGGAGTCTAAAGCGGCAGATTTTGATGCGCGCTTATTCGTTGGGACGTGGTGCGGTAAGTGGGACAACAAGTATCCACTTTGTTTATCTTTCGGCAAAAGCGCCGACAAAAATGAACTTTTAACCGAGGTAGAATATCGCTGGAAAGAGTATGTTAATGCCGAGTTCTTAGATACCGTAAAAAACATAACGTTTTATAGCGCTTATCGATTGGAGATAGACAATATTACTTTTGTTCTAGATCCTAACAATCTTAATCAGGCGAAAGCTGTTGGTCATTTCACCCGTAAAGAACGCAGCGCAGAACTTACCAAACAAACCTTACAATCGTTTAACCATTCTAAAAACTAACCTGTTCATTCATTTAGTACTTTTATTGGCATTATCGTTGGCGCATTTGTTACCAACACCATTAGCTAAACCATCAGTTAGTGCTTAGTGCTTAGCGGCTTGATGCTATAAGCTAGAAAGAATGTTTGCCGCTTCTAGCAAAGTATCTTCATTTTTCGCAAAACATAAACGAATAACTTTGCTTTTTGGATCTTGCTCATAAAACGGACTTAGCGGGATAGCGGCAACACCATGAACTTTCGTTAGCCAGTGGCAAAATTCTCTATCTTCTAAATCAGAAACGTCACTGTAATCAAGTAGCAAGAAGTAGGTACCTTGGCAAGGTAGAACCTTAAACTTTGATTGCTCGAGGGCATTCGCCAAAACATCTCTTTTGCGTTGGTAAAAAGGTGACAGTTCGCCAATATGTTCATGGTCCGTTGCGAGCATTTGAGTAATGCCTGCTTGAAAAGGAGTAGAACTGCAAAAAGTGACATATTGATGGATTTTTCTAAACTCTAAAGTCAGCGCTTCTGGCGCGACGCAATAACCCATTTTCCATCCGGTGCAATGAAAGGTTTTTCCAAAACTGGAAACGACCATACTGCGTTTGAATAACTCGGGAAATTTGAGTGCGCTTTGATGTAAGAGGCCGTCGAAAGTAATAAACTCATATACCTCATCGCTAATAAGGAATAATTCATTAGCTAATACTATTCTCTGCAGTTCCAATAGGTCACTTTCAGCGAGTAAAGTCCCGGTAGGGTTATGTGGACTATTAGTGATGATAGCGCGGGTATTATCAGTAATGTGACTTTCAACCTGTTGCCAGTCGATTTGGTAGGTTGGTGCTTGCAGCGGAATATGAATGCATTTACCGCCAGCCAGTTCAACCGCAGGCTGATAGGAGTCGTAAGCAGGGTCGAAAATGATAACTTCATCTCCAGGACGCACAAGCGCTTGAATTGCTACAAATAACGCTTCTGTTGCTCCAGAAGTGACAGTAATCATGTCAGATGGGCTAACCGTTAATTGATAATGACGTTCAATGAGCTTCCCTATTTCCGCTAACAGTTCAGGGCTGCCGGGAGACGGCGAGTATTGATTTTTATTACTATTAATCGCTTCATTAACTGCGTTTTTCAGAAAAGGCGGTGTCTCAAACTCCGGAAAGCCCTGGGACAAGTTAATAGCGTTTGTTGCTATTGCCAGTCCAGACATTTCAGTGAATATGCTTAACCCAAGGGTAGGGAATTTTGATTCGATTAGTTCGTTAGACATAAGGCATCATTTGAGTTGGCGATTAAAATTTCTTACGATTAAAGAAAGAAATAGTCATAAAAGTCGTGCTACTCTATCAGAAATATTCAGAAGAGGAAAAGAGAATGTCAGGACAAGGTTCAGGTGGTAACGTTATTGCTGCCCTTTGTAGTTTTTTTATACCGGGCTTAGGCCAGTTATTACAAGGTAGGCTTTTAATGGCCATTGTTCAATTTGTATTAACCGGCATTCTGTGGGTGTTTTTACTGGGCTGGATCATCCACATTTGGTCGATCATAGACGCCGCATTATTTAAACCCGGACGCAGCTGATTAAAGATTAAGAGAAAGGCTAGTTGTTTACGCTAGCCTTTTCATTGTTCGGTTTTAGTTGTCTGGTTTTTCTTTGACGCGTATTATTTGACTCGTTTTCTTTGACCGGTTTTCTCAGACCAGCATTCGTTAACCGCTTTTTCTAGATTAGTTTAACCTTGGCCGACTAGCGCCAATAAAATTCCCGCAGCAACAGCACTACCTAAAACACCCGCGACATTTGGCCCCATAGCATGCATTAGCAGGAAGTTATGCGGATTGGCTTCTAATCCCAGTTTATTGGCTACACGCGCAGCCATCGGCACTGCAGAGACGCCGGCGGCGCCAATAAGTGGATTAATTGGAGTCGAAGAAAGCTTATTCATCAATTTCGCCATCAGTAAGCCCGTTGCTGTTCCAATAGAAAAGGCGACCGCACCTAACCCCAAAATACCAAGAGTTTCGACATTGAGGAATTGATCTGCACTTAGCTTTGAGCCCACCCCTAAACCTAAAAAGATGGTCACAATATTGATCAATTCATTCTGTGCGGTAGAGCTCAATCTGTCGACTACTCCCGACTCACGCATTAAATTACCAAAACAAAACATGCCGACTAAAGGAGTTGCGGAAGGAAGGAACAATATAGTCATCAAAAGAACCGCTAATGGAAAAATGATTTTTTCAACTTTACTGACGTGACGAAGTTGTGCCATTTCTATTTTTCGTTCATCTTCGGTGGTTAACGCTCGCATAATCGGCGGTTGGATAATAGGTACCAAAGCCATATAAGAATATGCGGCAACGGCTATTGCTCCTAATAGCTCAGGCGCAAGCTTGGACGCTAAGAAAATAGCCGTTGGACCGTCTGCTCCGCCGATAATAGCGATAGCAGCGGCATCTTCTAGAGAAAACTGAATGCCAGGTACAAAATTAAGTGCGATTGCGCCAAACAGTGTCGCAAAGATACCAAATTGTGCCGCGGCCCCCAGCAATAACATTTTAGGGTTAGCGATCAAAGCCCCAAAATCGGTCATGGCACCGACCCCCATAAAAATAATTAGCGGGAATATTCCAGTATCAATGCCTGCATAATAGACATAGTGCAGTAAGCCACCAACTTCACTAAATCCGGCAATTGGTATGTTTGTTAAAATTGCCCCAAAACCGATAGGAACTAGCAGCAACGGCTCAAAGTTTTTAACAATTGCTAGATAGAGTAATCCACAACCAACTAGCATCATAATGACCTGTTGGTAGTCGAAATTGGCTAACCCTGTCGATGACCAAAGGGTGTTAAAAGTTTCCATAATTTAATGACTACCCGATATCCAATAACGCTTGACCGACAGAAACGCTGTCGCCTTCTTTGATATGTAAGCTTGTAATGGTTCCGCTCTGGCTTGCTCTAATTTCAGTTTCCATTTTCATTGCCTCCATCACAATGACAACATCACCTTCATTGATGGCATCATTGGGTTTAACCAGAACCTTGAATATATTTCCCGCTAATGGAGCGTTGAGAGGGGTAGCGGCGCTTGCAGAAGTAGGTGCAGGTGCTGGTGTGGCGTTAGAATTTGCCGAACCAGAGATTGATTCTATTTGACCTGAAGGCGCTACGGTTACCTGGTAAACTTTTCCATCAACTTTAACCGAGTAGTTTTCTTGCGCGCCTGCTGGTGAACCAGCGCTAGCCGCAGCTTGATTGGTAGCTGCAAGTTGGGATTGGTCACTTTGCTTTTGAGGTTTGGGCTCAAAAGCGTCAGGGTTATCTCGGTTTTCTAGGAACTTAAGACCTATCTGTGGGAACAATGCATAAGTCAAAACATCATCAATACTCTCTTCGGCTAATCGAATGCTCTTTTGGTTAGCCAAATCATGCAGTTCCTGGCTGAGACTATCCACTTCAGGGTCTAACAAGTCCGCTGGTCTGCAGGTGATCGCCTCGGCTCCATCAAGTACCTTTAACTGTAGTTCTTTATTAACTTCCGCTGCGGTTTTGCCATATTCACCTTTTAAAACTCCGGCGGTTTCTTTGGTAATTGATTTATAGCGTTCGCCAGTTAACACATTAAGTACCGCTTGGGTGCCAACAATCTGTGAGGTTGGGGTAACTAAGGGGATATAGCCTAGGTCTTTGCGGACCTTAGGAATTTCCGTTAGTACTTGATCTAACTTGTCAGCGGCCCCTTGCTCCCGTAACTGGTTTTCCATGTTGGTTAGCATACCGCCGGGAACTTGAGCCGTTAATATACGGGCATCTATTCCCTTTAGGCTACCTTCAAATTGAGCGTATTTTTCACGGACATCGCGAAAATAGGTAGCAACTTCCTCTAACTTATTTAAGTCTAAACCAGTATCACGCGCTGTTCCCTCTACCATTGAAACAATGGTTTCCGTTGGCGAGTGTCCGTAGGTCATGCTCATAGAAGAAATAGCGGTATCAATAACATCGATATCAGCGTCGATGGCCTTCATATGGGTAGCAATACTAAGTCCAGTGGTCGCGTGGCAATGTAATGCAATGGGTAACGATACCGTCTGTTTCAATTGACCGATTAGTTCTGAAGCAACGTAAGGTTTTAACAGTCCCGCCATATCCTTAATACAAAGAGAGTGTGCACCCATATCTTCTAGCTTTTTAGCCATGGTTAACCAGCCTTGCAGGTTATGCACCGGGCTAACGGTGTAACTCAATGTACCTTGGGCATGAGCACCCACTTTAACGGCAGCCTTAATAGAGGTTTCCATGTTGCGAACATCGTTCATCGCGTCAAAAATTCTAAAAACATCCACGCCATTTATATGCGCTCGTTCAACAAATTTTTCGACAAGATCATCGGCATAATGGCGATAACCTAGAATATTTTGTCCTCTAAATAGCATTTGTTGTTTGGTTTTAGGCATCGCTTTTTTTAATGCTCTAATTCGCTCCCACGGATCTTCACCTAAGTAACGAATACAGGAGTCAAAAGTGGCTCCTCCCCATGACTCAATTGACCAGAAGCCTACCTCATCGAGAAGTGGCGCTATTGGCAACATATCCTCTAATCGAAAACGAGTTGCTAGTAGTGATTGATGGGCATCTCTAAGCACAACTTCGGTTATGCCAAGTGCATTTGTCGAGTTGGAAGCGTTAGTAGAGTTAGTCATAGTCTGTAATGTCCTTGGGCTAAATCTGTTTGGTTATTTGTTCGATTGGTCTTTGCGATAACGAGAGATCGCCGCACTTATGGCCGCTACAATCGAGTCGTCAGGTTTGCTGTTGTTTGTTGGTGCATGAGTTGGTCTAGGCGAGGGAGCGGCCTGATCAGGAAACTTGTTGCCTAAAGGAGCGATTACCGTTTTTATAACAACAATTAGTAACCCGAGAAAGGCATAAACGAAAATCATTCCTACGAGCATTAGCGTCGCCGCTTGGTAAAATTGGTCAGTAGATTCTTGCAATGTAATTTCCAAAATTAGCGTATTTATCAATTATTGTGTGGCCGCAACCCTGCAGCCATAACATTCTATAGCGTCGAATCTTTGTTGCCAATAATAAGTGAACTTACCTCAATTCCTAATGACTGGCAGTAAAAAACCTAGCTCACCGATAGCATAGCCGGTTAAGCGACCTATATCGAGTATTAACAATGTAAAACGATATGCTCTAATAAGCCAGTTTAAATCGGTGATTGGCTATACATTCTGTTTATAACGGATAGCAAAAAAATGGGATATGGGCAGAGTGGCAAAGGCTTTGCGGTCAAGGTTAACTTCGGAGCATTTTCCCGGTTGACAGGTCGATGATTTGAGAAGGAGATTGACCGCTACACTTGCCGGACAGAATAAAGTCCAAAGGTTGCATCAGTTGGTTTCTTATTCGAGCTGTTGAACGAGTCGTTGGTTTACCACTTAAATTGGCACTCGTTGAGACAATGGGACGGCCTAACTGGCTACAAAGGCAATGAGCAAGTGGGTGATCGGTAATGCGGACAGCTAATTTATTATGTGCGCCGGACAGTAACGGAGAGACATCGCTGGCTTTATCAATTAGCCAAGTGGTTGCTCTGGTCTGTTTCTGCGCGAGCTGATTTAGCTGACTTTTGGAAAGGGGAGCTAAAAAGGGTTGCGCTTGAGAAATATCGCTGACAAGGATAATTAGCCCTTTATGGTAAGGACGGTTTTTTATCGACAATAAACGTGAAATTGCAGAAAGACTTCTCGCATCGCAACCAAGCCCGTAAACAGACTCGGTTGGATAAGCGATAACCCCACCTTGATCAATTGCTTCAACAGCGAGGTTAATTTGCCAAGATACCATAGCGCTTAACGCTAAGAAAAGGCGAGGTTATTTTAAAGATGCTTGTAGTTGCGCATCTTTGTCCATAACAGCCTGAGCGTTTGCTGCACGGTCGTCTTTTACTGTTTGGGCAATAGCTGGATCAGCGATACCGATCATTTGAGCCGCTAAGTAAGCCGCGTTTTTAGCACCAGCTTTACCGATAGCAACCGTTGCTACAGGAACGCCTGCAGGCATTTGTACGGTTGATAATAGAGCGTCTTGACCTTTTAGTGGGCCACCGTCCATAGGAACGCCGATTACTGGCTTAGTTGTTAAACCTGCAACTGCGCCAGCTAAATGAGCAGCTAAACCAGCGGCACAGATAAATACAGCACAACCTCTAGACTCAGCATCTTTTACAAACTCGTGGGTGGCGGCAGGTGTTCTATGAGCAGAAGTGACTTTGACTTCTGCACGAATGCCTAGGTCAGTTAATATAGCCAAAGTATTTTGCATGGTTGGCCAGTCAGAATCAGAACCCATTAAAATTGCTACAAAGTGATTACTCATTTTCTAAAACCTTTCTCTTTTGCTTAAACATAACCAAACCACGATATAGTTGGTTATTGTGTTTTTAATGATTGCTAATTATAACCAACAAATAACAAAGCTGCAGCAAAACGTCGCTTTTCGAGACCCAAAAAAGCCGTTTTTGTGTTAAAAAGCGGCTTAAAAAGTTATCTAACCACTATCTGTCTTTCCTGTAGGGCTTAGAGCGGGAAAAATTTTCGTAAAGCCAATACCCTTGAATTAATAGGGTTATTGGCACGGTTACTGTTTTCCTGAATAAATATTAATAAGCAATGCTTACAGGAAATCCGTTAACCGCTAGATCTCCTTAAATGATTGAACAGCTTTTGAAAAATTTTGCCACGCGGCTTTTTTCTTTTCTGGAAGCGTCCAAAAAGAAAGAAAATAAAAGCGCTCTTTGCCTTTCAGGTAAATCATCATGTACTCAATATCTACCCCATCAACTTCTCCGGAAACATCAAATCGGATACCAGGCAGACCATTAACATTGATTTCAATCTTAGGTTTAAAAGATTGTTGGGGCAATTCAAAGGAATCATTAACCATTGAAGCAAACTGCTCTAATTCCGACGTACCAACGCTATCAAACTCTCGCTCATAGCTAACCAAATATTCTTCGCGCCTTAAGTTCGCCAATTGTAAATTGGCGGAAGGGTCTAAGTTTTTTTGCAGAGACCAACTTTTAGGAACTCTAATTTCGAAATGCCTTAGGTCGTCATTGATCACAACGGTACTTGAAAGTGCTTGTTGCTTCTGGAACTTACCAGTTCGACAGGCTACCGGACGATACATGCTAGGAAGAGTACCTCCACTGCAATCCCATAGAATAGGTGTTTTAGCATGATTAGCGCTTAAAACAAGTGTTTCTCCATTTATAGCCGCTTGCGCGGTAGAGAAACGCATGCGTATTTTGCCGTCATCTGTGATCTTAATGTCACTGACGATTTTGGGGTAGGTGAAATTCTCAAGACCAATATCTTTTAGGTTAGATGGAAAACGCTGGTTGTTGGAAACATAGTCGGCTATGCCATTTTTAATGGGAGTCACTTGATTGAGACTTTCGGCTACTTTCGCTCTGGTGGTGTAATCTTGATATGCAGGTAAAGCGACCGCCGCGAGTACCCCAATCACAAATACCGATGCAATGATAACACCAACAATCATGGCGGTGCTGGAGGGAGCAACGTTGCCATACTTACGTTGCCAGCTCTCTTTTGGTGTGGCTAGGAAAACGATTGATTCTATGATGGCTACCAGCCAGCCGATAGTCGAGAATAATAAGTAAAAGATTCCCCACCATTGACCGAGGTACAATCGGTGAGCACCTAGAAAGCCCAGAAAAATTCCTAGCGCTGCGGCGACTCCTTTGCTCTTTTGTTTCCCTTGAAACTGAGCGGAGTGACAAAAGGGACAATGGGCGGAACCAGCGAGAATTTCCTTGCCACATTGCAGACAGAAACAAGTCTGACCGGTTTGATTATCGGGGGTCGCGTAAGGGTCAATACCGGTCTCAGCCATTGGTTTGGTGCCGTTCATAGTTATAAGCTCGTCTTTTTCACATTCTAAACGGTGAAATGGTGATAATTGCCTCCGTTACATGCAGAAGGCTGGTAAAACGCGACAGTATAACAGGCTTAGTGAAAGCGATGAATAGTATCATCACCTACAACTATTTATTCGAACTATTACCAGTGGGCTAATTGTTGGGCCTAAAATAACCCAGCACTTTGAATTCAGCGTCTCTTAAATTATTGAGTAATAATTCGCCATCTTCAGTAACCCTAAACTCTCCGTATTCGGCTTTTTCGTATTCAGTTGCTGTGCCTTCTTGAAAGAAAAAGGCATGGGTGGCAAGTCGTAACCTTCGATGCCGAATTTTAAACTTCATTGTTACTTGATGTTCACCAAGTCGCTTGATGTTCTGCTGCAGTGATAAGGTTGCTACTTGATTTTCGTCGAGATTAACGACCATGATTCCGGAATCATTTCTTTTATCAAAAAATAGCTGCTCCGTCGGTACTTGTTGCGCAAATAACTCATCGTCGGAAGAGTTAGAGTCGCTATCTAGGGTATTACTGATAACGCTTTTATCACCGTTAAGTTTTTCAATAAGGGTATTTTCGATTTCGAATCGTAGATTCATATAATCGCCCTGCATCAAAGAGCGTGGGTCAACGGGGGCTAATTTTAAAAGCACGACCCTGCCCTCGGATAGAATGGTTTCTTTGTTAAAAATATCAATATTGATCAGGGTTAATGCTAATGCCAAAGTACCTAGCGTTATCGAAATAACCGGAGTTATCTTATAGTTTTTAGGGTGAGCCTCAACGAATGTTTCGTTGGTCTTTTTATCATCGGCTTGAACATCGACCTTAGTTTTGGCATTGACTTTGGAATGATGCTCGATGACCCAAAGGCAGACAGCAAATAAAATAGAAAACGCCAATAGCAGTAATGACTTAGTTAATAAAGTGACCTCAAGGTGGTAGTAATACCACGAGATAAATCCAAGTAACGCGGCGACGCCAGCGGCTACTAATAATCGTCTTTGTCTCATAAAACCAATGACAAGCAATAATATTCCTGCGCTTGCTCCGGAGACGAAATGGTTTAAAAATAATAAAATGATTCCGGCAATGAGGACGAGATTACCGGCAGCAGAATTCAAACTAATTTTGTAGCTGCTAACAATATTCATTAATATAAAAATAATAAGTCCAACGATAAGCAACTCGCTGAAAATTGGCGACCAAGTTAGTAGCCATACAATTGGTTGTTCTAAAGTGCCGCCGATTAAACCTTTGTTAAAAAATATTTGACTATTAAAAAACAATAGAGAGATTGCTAAGCCATAGCCAATAGGCTCCCAAAGTTCTCGATAATTTTTCCACTTGAAGTCATATATCCAAACCAAAACAAACCCTAAACTCACTATCGATGCACTTATATAAAAAATCCCCAATCGGTCTAAGCAATAGAAAAATGCCATTAGAGCAAACCAAGTACTTAGAACGCGGCTAATGTATTGAGGAACTAGCAAGACGACAAAACACTGATAGATAAATAAGGTGCCAAAAAATAAGGCAGAATCATCATTAAGCCATTCGTATATCCCCCAAGCAACGATAAGCTGGCCGCAGAGATTTATGGCAAGAGCTAGTTGCCGGCTAAACTCATTACTCGTAAACAGTCGCGCCATGAACCATGCCGAGACATTAAGAAGGAGACCTATTGTGGATATAACAATTGGATCGCCTTCATCAAAAATCAAGGAGAAGAAAGTGACAAAAAATCCGAGCAAAAAAAACGACGCTACCCATCCAGAAAAACCGAGCATCGCCCGAATATACCAGACCGAATTGTCATCTTCTGAAGCCGGGAGTTCGCCATCAACTAAATCTTCGGCGCGCAGTTTCTTCCAAAGCTGAGCAGGGCTACTGTAAGTGTTTAAAAAATTCACGAGCGCTCCTCCGAGTTTGTTTGATAATTGTTATCTTGTTTAGTCGGAGGATGCTTACCAAAAAATTCACTTGCTAATCGGCGCATATGCATAGCCGCCAACGCCGAAAGGATAATAATGGTCAGACTGACGAACAAGAAACCAAAATCGTCCAACCAACTATCGAGCAGTTCAATCAATCCGCTAACTACAACGGTAATAGCGCTAATTGACGCTGCTGAAAGGACAAACAAATCTTTTTTATGGTAGCGATAAAACGCATAAACCGCCGAAATCCAGACCACATAAAAGACTAGTCCGGCAATACTGGCTCGCTGACTGAATATCGCTTCGGTCGCCAGTAGCGTCACTCCGATACCAGCAAAAACTGCGGTTAAACGATGAACATATCGGTATTTTGAACCCTTAGCTAGGTAATCTTGTTGTTTGTTAAGTAGAGCAATAAACCGGGGGAAACTGTTTAAGGAGAGTTTTTCAAATAGTACTACTAACACGGTATTCAGCAGCGTGAAAACCCATAATTTCTCGTTATTCGATAACAACAGTCCTATCAAAATATCTGAGACTTCAAAATATGCAATTAAGGCTGTATTGAATAATACTAACCACATGATCCACAAACTATTCGCCCGAGAGATGACTACCCAGGGTAGAATTACCACGGACCACGCGGCAAATAACTGCCACGGATCTGCACCGGTTTGGTAGGTTTGTCCAACTAACGCAAGCAATCCACCGACTAGCAGCGATAGCGTCAATAGTATTCCGTTGTTTAATAGCTGTTTTGGCGAAAATTTGATGTAAGCTAACGCACAGCTTACGAGCAAAATCTCAACCAATGCGAATTTGGAAAAGCGACTCATATCTTGCCAGTTGAAAGCAAAAAAGAAAATGATTGCGGCGCTAAAGGAAATAATCGCGCCCCATATTAAACAGACCTTAACAAATGCTAACCAATCAGATTCATCTGGCTCCGCATAACCGAGTTTTAGCGCTCGAGAGACTTTATCCTGGTAGTTAGGATTATCAAACTGACCTTGTTCTGCCCATCGCAAAATCTGCTCTCTATTGCTGCTCACTGATTTTTCCCCTAGTTTTTTTAATCAAGGTTAAAACTTATGGTGTTTTAAAGCATAACCGATTTCTTTGAAAGCTCATTACAAATCCATGGAGTAGCATATTACTCTACCCAACGTTTAAACAATAATACTATAGCCAGTTATTATAGTGATGATAAAGGCGCTTTCGACTTGAAAATTCGTTGCAACGTTACTGAACGCACAAAAATATAGCTAATTTAGTTATGTTTTCGTTAACATCGATAAATGGAACTAATCGATAAGAAAATTGAATGATCTTAACAATAAAGATGGAAAAACCACAAAATTGGGATTAGTGTGTGGTGATAAAAATCATTAACCTTAGTACCTAGAGTGATTTTCTAGAACGCTACGGGATATTTGAAGAGACAATTAGCTGCAAAGCCGTTCTTATATAGGTTATTAGCCAGCGGTGCAATTATAACCAACAACAATTTAGAACATGAAGTAGTCGCAGGTTGTTGGAGAATAGCTCTAGGGAGTTATATCGCTAGCTTCACAACACTAGAGGAAGAGGATAGCAATAAATGAACAGCCATGGAAAAACAATAATAGCAATTATCGCGTCATTTATATTTGGCATTTTATCGCACATGATATATTTGAATCTCAATGATTCGATATCCTCAAAAATCTTGAAAGAAACTATCGCAGAAGAACCAGTTGCAGACTTAGAAAACTTGGTGAATGCCAAATTTCAGTCCAAGGACAAAAATGAATTATTACAAGAGCTAAAAATTGTAAAAAAGGAGTTAGAATCTCTTAGGTTAATAAGAGGATCTACTGAGGTTCCCCTGCTAGAAAAGCAAAGAAAGCAGTTTGAAGTAGTAGAGAAAACGATGGAGCTGTTTAACTCAGCAGAGTTTAATCGCGACGAAGCGGTAATGGGAATCGAAACCGCAACGGAAGAATTGAGATTTGCGCTTGACTTAACAGAGGAGCAATCTAAATACCTTAAGGAGCTTTTAGAATCTGATTTAGAAACTGATCTGGAGTTTAAACAGTTTCTCTATACCAGAAACGACCTGAGTGAAGATGCTAGAGAAGCGCGTATGGTAGAGTTGAGGGCTAAGTTAGCAGCGAACCAAGAACGTTTTGAAGAGCAATTATCGGAACAGTTAAGCGAACAGCAAATGGCAGAATATTTGGAGTTCGAGAATAAAAAAGTCCGCTTAGAACATGAAAAATTTTCAGCGTTGCGCTCGACTATGACACAGGGCTACATTTCAGACCTAAATGAGTTTCAATCGTCTCAGATAAACCGATACTTTGAAGGGTTAGTTCTTGATACGTCTGAACTTAATCTGGGATCTTATGGAACGCCATTGGCGAACATAATAGGAACTAAGGTGATAGAAGGAAACGATGACTTATCGCTCTATTTAGAAAGAATCTTAACAAAAGAACAGTTTGATGAGTATCGAAATAGGTTGTCTAACTAAAAAGATTTGTGCTTCGAAAAACTGGGTATACTTGAAGATTATGCGTAATTTCAGGCTGTTTCATCACCTAGTTTAGCCTTGTTACTTAATAACAACCTAAGAAACCAGCTAATCCATAGCGCTGGCGCATGTCACTAAAGTGGGAATAAAAAAGTTAACATATTAGGAACTAAGGAGTTTCTGTGATTAGAGATGCGACTTTATCGGATGCTGGCGATATAACCGAAATTTATAATTATTATATTGATGAAACAGCGGTCACGTTTGAAACTGCAATAGTTTCTGAAAAGGTTATGAAGCAAAGAATTCGCAAGGTTTTTGCTGAGGGACTTCCATGGTTGGTGGCAACGGAAGGCAACGATAAGATTGTTGGCTACGCGTATTCAACGCCGTGGCGAGAGCGTTCGGCTTACCGTTTTACTGTAGAGATTTCTGTCTATTTGTCGGATCAAAGTATGGGTAAAGGTATTGGTACTGCCCTTTACCAGAGGCTATTTGAGAAGCTCAAGCGCAAAGGAGTGCATAGCGTCATTGGTGGTATAACTCTTCCTAATCCAGCGAGTATTGCACTACACGAGAAATTTTCTATGAAACAAGTTGCTCACTTTAAGCAGGTTGGCTTTAAATTTGTTCAATGGCAAGATGTGGGTTATTGGCAGGTAATTACTGGGCCAGAATAAACACTTTCTCAGTTTGCTTAATAAGGAAAAACTCCCTATGAAACAAAGTCTATTCAATGTACGAGTCGCGGATATTGCAGATGCTAAGAATTTGGCTTTGCTTGCAGAGAGTACCTTTAGACGTGCTTTCGAAAAGGAAAATACTGCTTCGGATATGGCCAAGCACTGCAGAAAAAGTTATAGCGAGAAAATACAATCTGAGGAAATTGCTAATCCAAACATTATTACTTTAGTGATTGAAGACGAAGATGAAATGGTTGGTTATTCCCAGCTTCACTGGGGGGATTCGCCAGAATGTATCAAGAGTAATGAAGTTGGTGAAATTAGGCGTATTTATGTGAGTCATTGGTGGCATGGCAAAGGTGTCGGCTTGCAACTGATGGAAGCTTCGATAGAGCAGTTAAATGAGAAATCAACCCGTGGGGTTTGGCTGGGCGTTTGGGAAAAGAATCCCAGAGCCATTGCCTTTTACAAAAAGTTAGGTTTTATTGTGATGGGTGAGCATAAGTTTATGCTTGGTGATGATCTGCAAAGGGACATTATAATGTTCTTAGCAAATAACTAGTAGAGAAATGCTCATCAGATTTTTCTTGCAATAATTCAACAGAGATAGCTTGTTCGCCAAAATGTAAATCGACATGCAAATCGACATGCAAATAGGCATGCTGTTAGCAGCAAAACAGCATGCCAAGGTTTATCTCAAATTTATTGACGCGATTAGCGACTATCTTTATTTTACAAAGGCTGGTAATTCAAAGATGATTTCAGTCTTTCCTACCTTTTGGTTTCTCATAAATTGCTGAATTGTTTTAGTAACTTCAGGGGAAACCATAAATAGATTATGACCAGCATTTTTGACTACAACCTTGGTTAAATTAGATAAACCTTGAGTGGCTTCTAACTGACTTTCAAGGTAGGTTCGTCCATCTAACGTACCGCTCAATAACAAGGTTGGTATATCATTTTTTGGGTATTGTCTAAACTCATCACCGAGATCTAACCCCTCAATCGAACGGTTTAACTGAGGCATTGGAAAGTTGAGCATTCGGCCGACGATTGAAGAGCCTGCCTGTTGATTAAACCGTTTCAACCTGTCGTCCGTTATTCCCGAGGCAACATCCATAGCAAAGGACATTACGTCAAAAGATATTGATGGGTCGTTTAAACCAGCTCGTTGCACTAACGACGGTAACATTTCGGTTACGTTGTTATCTAAGGTGGTATAAACCTGCAGTAGCATCGGCACAGCGCGGTGTGGATCGGCGATCATTGCTGATGCTAACCCTTGCATATGTGCACGCTGAAAAAGGAAATCTTGAGCGTTGCCATCCTTAACTGGGATCTTCAATGGGATAGGGTTGCTCTGCAGTTTGTTATGTACCCGTTGAATTAATCCTTCTAAATCCGGGTACGCAGCCGCCGCTTTAGGCTGTTGGTTAATCGCTTGCTGAAGACGACCAAAATAGGCGTCAGTATTTGCTGGCATTTTAATCGTTTGATTAAGCCCTTCAGCACTTGCGATCACAACTTTATCTATTTTCTTAGGCATTAATTTCATACTAGCAAAGGCTAAATGACTACCGTACGAGATACCCCACAGGCTTATTTTATCCGCTTGGAGGTGTTGTCTAAGCTGATCGATATCCCTAGCACTCTGTTCGGTCGTATAACCCATTGCGTCCACACCTTGCTGTTTCCAAAAAGCCACACACTCTAAAGCAGCTTTGCGATAGCGGCTTGTTACTAGCTTATCGGTTAGGATCTCATTTAACGGCATAGTCTGTTTAGATTCACATTTCGGAGCGGTTCTTGATTTACCGGTACCGCGCTGATCAAGCGCGATAACATCGCCAAATTCACGCATTGCCATGAATAGTGGGAAGCGAAAACCTGGGTAGCTAACGGTTGAAATACCCGACCCCCCTGGCCCTCCAGCAAGATATACAATCGGTGAACCTGCTTGTTTACCGGTTGCAGGAAAACGCAAATAATGTAACGGGATAAGCCTGCTATCCTTATTAGAACGATTTTCCGGAACCTGAATAACACCGGCAAAAGCATCAACTTTTACTCCGCTATTTTCAAAAACAATCGGTTCTTCATTGTCAAATCGATATTGTTGAGACTGAGATGTTAATTGATTCGATTGTTTCGATTGATTTGCTTGCTCTGCGGCGCTTAGCAAAGGTGTTACTAGGGGTAACGATAAGCAGGCGAGCAAGCTAGCAATACGAATGATTAAATTTTTGGCTGACATGGAAACTCCTTAGCAATTTTTAGATGGTGTAAATCTAGGTATTCGAATTATGTAATGGGTGTCTATAACAAGCGTTTATAACAAGTGTCTGTAATTAGTTGTTTGTAATAGCTGTCTGTAATCGACTTCCGCAATCGACTGGCAACTTTGGCTGAAATACAATCAACCATTTTTAATGGCTCTACTATCTAGTGTTAAAACCTTATTTTCACGTTGTATTCGTTCAAAGGTCGCTATTTTTCAGGTAATATCGGTTAACGGTGGCTGTTAACCGGTGAGCGGTTAGCCCAGTATTTATGCGTTTTGAGGTACTTCATTGATAATTCGACGTCTTCTAATGTTGCCTCTATTGCTATTGGGTCAGCTGACCATGGCAAATGCCGCGGATATGATGTTGGTATCGGTTGATTTTGATTCCGCGATCATCTGTCCAATTAGTTCTTCTCAAAGCAGTTCTCTTAATCGTTCAGGCGGCTCTCCCTTTCCCTCCGATCGCTCAATTGTTCCACCAAGTTTTAATGAGCCCGAATGCCGTACTCAATCAGCTACTCGTGTGGATCCCCAAGATAGTGCGCTATGGGTTAAATTCGCGTTACCGATCCCTGAAAAGCTGTTAAATAACGAACAGCCTATGAGTGTCTACGTGTCTGGCAAAACATCGAGTCGAGTCTATTTTAATGGCGCTTATTTAGGACAGAATGGCACTCCTAGTTTTAACCCTAATGAGGAGTTTCCAGGAAAGATCGACGCCATGTTCTATGTGCCGCCGTCTTTGCTTAAATCATCAGACAATCATATTATCTTGCAGCTTTCATCCCATCACGGTTTCATAAAGCTAACAAGTCCTATTAATTTTATTGGTTTTGGCAGTTATGCTGGAGCGACTAGCTTATTACAACAAAACATCGGGCTATCATTTGTTCCGCTAGGTGCGCTTGTATTAGGGGCATTATATTTCTTTGTTGCTAGTTTTAGCTCACATAACAGAAGAACAAATAGATTGTTCTTAGCGATGTGTCTATTGGCTGGCAGTCAACTATTTGCTGAAATATCGAGGGCGCTTTTCGCCTATTCGTATCCCTTTCATGACCTTCGCTTAATTTTGATCACAACCTTTTCGCAAACATTTGGGATATTGTTACTTTATTTTATAACCCTAAAGCTCAACTTGGAAAAAGCAACATTATGGACTTTAATAGGTGCCTCTATTAGTGTGGTTTGCGTCTTTTTGGTACCAGGTTTTGACCCGAAAACTGCTGTTGGTATTCTTATTCCAAGTTGTTTTTGCACAGGACTAATAGCTTTCAGTTTATACAAGCAGCCCAGTAAGGAGAAATTAATTTCTTTGCTGACCTTCGTGGTGTTTATTGTAATAGTGATTCTAACCCTTAGTCGGTTTCACGATATCTTGTTCTATTACATAATTACTCTGGTTCTGGCTATTTTGTTTGTTCAGCAGGCCTTAAAATTGAATAGTGAACAAAAACAACGACAACTAGAGCAGCAACAGCTAATTAAGTTGCAATTGATACTAGAGCAGAATCAACAGCAACAACAACCTAAAAAATTGTCTATAAATAGTGCCGGAAAAGTTGAGCTTATCGCTAGTGATGCAATTATTTATTGCAAAGCGGCAGGGGATTACGCCGAACTATTCTTAAAAGACAATAAACAAATACTCTTTAGTGGAACATTAAAGGAGTTGGAGTCGCAGCTTCCAGGAACCTTTCTGAGGGTTCACCGCTCTTTTTTAGTCAACATGGAGCATATCGTTTCACTAAATAATAAAAGCCAAGGTAGCGCAAAAGTTGTTTCTGGTGGTGGGTTTTTGATTCTTACCGGTGATCATGAGGTTCCGGTGAGTCGCAGAATAATTCCACAGGTACGAAATGCTATAACTTGATTTAATACAAAGAACTCTATCGGGGGACTCTCTATCGGGGCATGCTCTATCGCGGCATGGTCAAGTTAAAGCTGGCGCCTTGTGTGTCGTTACGGTTAACCAGTTCAAAAGAAAATTGATGTAAGGTTAGAATCTCTCTCACCAACATCAGTCCAACACCTTGTCCCGATTCTTTTGATGTAAAAAATGGCGTAAACAGCTGGCGCTCAACGTCTGTTGATATTCCGCATCCCGTGTCTTTAATCGATAAACAAGTCGATGTTTGATTCTGTATCAAAACAATCGTTAGGCAGCCGTTTTCTCCTATTGCTTCTAGTCCATTTTTTATTAGGTTAACTAACGCTTGCTCTAGAAGGTTAGCGTCCGCAACAATAAACTGTTCTGGTTCGCATATAAGTTCAAAACCAATCTTTCTATTATCACATTCGGCGTAAAACAGTGACTTTAGATCTTCTAACATCTTGGAGATATTAAAGGAGGTCTTTATTGGTTTTTCTAGTTTTACAACATTGGAATAACCCTGCATAAACTTATTTAAGCTGCCGCTACGATTAATAACAATATTAAGTGCATTTTCAAAATCTGCACCGGATTCATTGTCCAGCTGGTGTTTAAAAGCCAAGCAACTCTCTAGCAGTGAATTAGTAATGGCTAAAGTATTATTTACCTCATGAGACATTAATCTAATAAGTTTTTCATAGGCCGATTTTTGAGATGAAACGATGTCACCGGTCAGCTCATAAAGCATGTAGAAAGAACGGCTAAATCCCCTGTCTCTAATTTCATAATGAGCAACCTTCAACTGCCTACCTTGGTTGGCTTCAATTAGTTGGTGGCTATCGACCGCAATCTTTGATAAGTAGCGCATTTGAGTGCTGGCTAACTGACCAATATTATTACCAATCGCTTTTTGTCGCTTAATAGAAAGCAACTCTTCGGTAGCGGGATTAATATCAGTGACTCTTCCCTCATAGTCCAAAAGCACAACACCAATTGGAGATTCTGCCATTAGCTTCTGGAATACCCCTTTCTGCTCTCCAATTTCAAGTCGTTCATGATGCAGTCTTTCTAGCAGTAAGTTAAATTGATTGATTAACTTGTCGAGATCAGGTTGCTTGAGCTCGCTAAAGCGTGCGGTGAATTCTTGCTCTTTCAGCAGGTTGGAAAATGTATCAATGTATTCGAGGGGCTGAAGGGCCTTGCTGATAAGTCGATAAAAAATAATAAAGCTAATAAGTAAAATAATTTCAATTATCGCAAGAAAAGATTCTAACTCGCTTCTAAAAACAAACGCTATTGCGAACAATGCAATGTGTAATGAAACCGCGGTTGTTAGTAGTTTTTGTTTTAACGTCATTAAGACAATCCATACTTTTCGATGCGTCGGTATAATGCTGCGCGGCTAATGCCTAATGCATCGGCTACTCTTGATAAGTTTTTATTGTAAGCTTTAATTGCTCGCTTGATCATCAATTTTTCCATTTCATCAAGGGTTAATGAACCAACGGGTAGGCTTGCTTCGTCGAAATCCTCATCGCTAGACATGTTTTGGGTTTTAAAGTCCGCCATAGTTAATAGTGGACCATTTGACATTAAAGCGGCTCGCTCAACGGTTTGCGATAACTGACGAACATTGCCAGGCCAATTTTGGTGTTCCAGCCAGCTAATCGCACTATCATCAAGCTTAATAGAATCAACACCATATAACTCACAAACTTTGTTGAGGTGACGTTTAGCGAGTTGGGCTATATCTCCTCGTCTATTTCTAAGCGGTGGAATAGTAACGGTGATTAGGTTTATCCGATAAAGTAAGTCCTCTCGAAAGCTGCCATCTTTCACCATTTCGTAAAGATCTCGATTGGTAGCCGATATGATTCTAACATTGGCTTTTTGGGTTTTAGATGAGCCAACGGTTTGAAAAGTTTGATCCTGTAAAACTCGAAGCAACTTTACCTGCGAGCTTGGATCTAAGTCACCAATTTCATCCAAAAATATAGAGCCATTGGTCGCTAACTCAAATCGTCCTTGTCTATCACTTTTTGCATCGGTAAACGCGCCGCGAACATGGCCAAACATCTCGCTTTCAAAAAGTGTTGCACTCATTCCGCCAAGATTTACTTTTACCAACTCATGCTGCATGCGTCGCGAATTTTTATGGATAGCATCGGCGATTAATTCTTTACCGGTTCCACTTTCTCCTAAAATTAAAACAGAAGCGTCAGTGGCCGCTACTCGGCCAATAGTGGTTAACACCTCTAACATGGCGGGATCTTCGCCAACGATGGATGAGAAATCATATTTTTCATCCAGCATTTGTCGAGAGTTTGGTTCTGATACATTGGTTTGGTTTAATTCAAGGCTGGTATTAACCGTTCTTAATAGCTGTTGATTATCCCAAGGTTTGGTAATGAAATCTGCGGCCCCTTGTTTAATACCTTCAACCGCCAATTCAATTGAACCCCAGGCGGTCATTAATATTACCGGTAGTGTTGGCGCGTTTTTCTTTATCTGTTTGAGTAGAACCATGCCCTCTTCACCGGAGGTATTACGGGAGAAATTCATATCTTGTATAACAAGATTAAAGTCAAAATTCTCAAGGTGCTCTAGAGCCTCTGCTTGGCAGCTGGCGGTCTGTAATTTATAACCGCTTTGTTTAAGTAGCATCGCGATAGAAGCTGTTACTGATGGGTCATCATCAACAACTAAAATTTGCTGCTCGCTCGAGCGAATATCTGTCATGATTTATCTGCCTACGTCTTAATGGTTAATGGCGTTTATGACGTTAGGCTACCAGTTAGTTGGTAGCCTATAGTTAGTAGCCCTGTTGGCTATTCGTAGTGTAATGCTTCCGATGGCGAATAATTGGTCGCTATTTTACCGGGGTAATAGCCACACAACCCCGCCAACGTTAACATGAATACCAATGAGGCCAAAAGACTAATCCAAAATAGTGACCAATCAAGCTCTTGGAAAACCCCCAGCATAGGAAGTTGCACCAGAATCAAAAATGCAATCGAAACACCAATCATGGTTACAATAGCTAGTTCGCCTATTATTTGCTTATGAATACTTAATGCCGTCGCACCTAAGGCTCGTCTTAACCCAATCTCATGGGTTCTACTGGTAACGTTTTGCCATAATACGCCAAACAACCCCATGGCGACCATAATGATCAAGAAGCTCGCGATAATAGAAAATATTGTTAGTGGTATGGTGGTCTCTCTAATTTGTCTATCGCGCTGACTTTCCCAAGAGGCTATAGAATAATTATTTTCTGGAGCTAAGCTCTTGAGGATTTCCAAAACCCGTTGTTCGAAAGAATCATCGGCGTTTGGTTTAAGCTTAACTTCTATTCCTAACATCCTACCCGGCTTTTGTATGTCACTTCGGGTAAAAACGTAAGGAACAATTGCTGAAAATTCACCAAACTGTCGAAACGCCTGGTAAACACCAACAATACGCATTTCACGATTATCCTCTATTTCTGGATCGGCGATATTTTTACCAATCACAGACTCGTTAGGGTAATACATATCAACAAATTCTTGATTAACCAAAACCGGCGAATAATTTTGATTTGAATCCTGCGGTCCAAACCAGCGTCCGTCGTTCAAAGTCATGCCAAATGTTTCCGCCGCTTTATCATCAAACCGATTGCGATAATAATAGATTTCTTGACCGTCGATGGTAACGCTGCTAGTACCTCGCCAGTTGCGAAATGTTGGATTGCTCAGTAAGTGAATTTTCTCAACTTCTGGTTGCTGTTTCACGGCGCCTATAATCTGAAGTAAGGTATCTTCATCCTTTGTTTCATCCCAGCTTCTGGTAGGCATTATCTGAATCCGCCACATATTTTCGTAGTTGTAGCCCAATGGGATTTGATATAGGTTGTAATTTCGAATTGCTAGAACCGACAGTGCGAAAACAACGATAAACGCAATTGCAAGTTCTGCAATAATTAGGCTGTTAGAACGTTTTCGGTTCCAAATCATTTTTAATAAGTGCAAGAACATTCTAGAATCCTCCTTTTAATGCTGTTACTGGATTTAAACGCGACATTTTGTAAGCTGGATAAACGCCTGATACTAAGCCAAATATGAGGACTAAAAAAAGACCGACAACAAATATTCTAAAATTAAATGAAAACATCGCATACGGTATAATTCCGCTCGCTTCAATACTGTTAATAATAAAAATACTTAGCAAAATACCAATAACACCACCGATTAAGGTCAGTAAAATACTTTCCACAATAAACTGCATTAACAGCTGTTTTGTCGAGGCTCCGAAAGATTTTCGAACACCGATTTCGGAAGCTCGCTCCATGATTCGGCTAACATTTAGATTGATCATATTAATACTCGGCAACAGCATAAAAAGAAGTACTAAACCAATCATAACCGAAATAAACATTTGTTCATGGGTATCGTAACTGTACTCTTCATAAAACATTTCCCGAGATAGCGATTCTAGTTTTGTATAGGCGCCGCTATAAGCCTCAGTTAGTTTCTCTGGGGTTTCCAAAATAACGTCATTTTTGAGCATATGAATATACTCTTGATTGGCTTGCTCTAGTATTTCTGGGTCAGAGTGATAAAGAATAGCATCCCAGCGCCCCATAGTTTCTTGCTGATAGCCTGAGGTCGCATTGGTTGTATAAGGAACCCAAATGTCAGACAGAGCGGTCTCTTCTACCGCTGAAACATTATCCACAACACCAATAATATTGAAATTCTGATTATCAAAAGAGACATTTTTTCCAATTGCTGATTCCTCACCAAATAGCTCTTTTTGAGTGCGTTGATTGATCACCGCAACAAATTGGCCAGACTCAAATTCATTCTGCGTAAACGGACGACCGTCTACAAAACTAAAATCAAGAACTTGCCAAAAAACATTGTCGGTCTTTTTGACCAATAATTTACTCTTTCTCCCTTGATTGAATATCGCCGTCATTTGAGTTCCAGAGTTTATAGAAATCAACTCAGGCGCTTGAAGTCTAGATATATTATCCTTGATAAACTTGTAACCTAAGCGACTAGAATTGGTATGACTATGTTCATCATTTGTGAGTACTAGTCGATTGATAACACGAATGTTATCGATATTTTTTTCCGGTCCGGTCGGATAAAAATATCCGTCTGCAATTGTGCTAACAACCATTAGCACCGTCAGCGTAATACTTATCCCAAATAAATTGATAAACGTGAAAAACTTTCTTCTAAGAAAAACATTCCACGCTGTTATTATGTAATTGCTAAACATAACGAATTCTCCTTATGCTAGTGAACTAGTTGACCATCAAAAACACGAATTGTTCGTCCGGTGCGTTTGGCCATTTCTTCATCATGAGTAACCATAACAATAGTGGCTTGCTCTTCTTGGTGAAGGCTCTCAAGTAGCTTCATGATTTCATCACCCATATGGCTATCCAAATTTCCGGTTGGCTCATCTGCAAGTAGAATTTCAGGTTTGCCGACAATGGCACGGGCTATAGCGACACGCTGTTGTTGTCCACCAGAGAGTTGAGTGGGATAGTGATGAGTACGTGCTTTTAAACCGACCTTTTCCAGCGCTGCTGCTGCTAGCGCCTTTCTCTCCTTAGCTGAAATATTACGATAGAGTAGCGGCAGCTCAACATTGTCGATTACTCTCAAATCATGGATTAGATGGAAACTTTGAAATATGAAACCGATTTTTTCATTACGTAATCCGGTAATATGCTTGTCTTGGTAGGATTCTATTGCCTTATCGTCAACCGCCACATTGCCTTCGCTAGGTTGATCTAACAATCCCATAATATTCAAAAGCGTGCTTTTACCGCAGCCAGAAGGACCCATTACCGAGACAAATTCGCCTTTTTCGATATGAAGGTTAATATTTGAAAGAGCAATTGTTTCTATTCTATCGGTTTGAAACGACTTACTGATATTGTTAAGTTTAAGCATGTTCTTAGTTCCTTAGTTAATAGCAAATTCTTTTAGGTGTATGAAGTCAGACATATCAGAGATGATGACCTCATCATTCTCATTGAGTCCGTTAATTATTTGGTAGATGTTGGCATCACTAAGACCAACTTCTATTTCGGTTCGGTAAGCAATCTGGTCGCGGATGACAAATACATTCTGAATGCCACGGCCACTAATAAACGGCCCTTTACTCAGTGCTAAAGTCTGGTCGACGGTTTTAGTAATGAGCCCAACATCAACCCTTAAATTGTTTTTAAGTAGCGAATTGTCTGGTTGGTCTAGTGTGATTGAAAGCTTCATAATGCCGTTTTCAATGGTAGGAGTTTGTTGAGTAAGGCGGCCCATCATCGTCTTATCTTGATAAGTGATTTGGGCCATCATATTAGGTATAAGTTGTGACGAGTAAAAATCGGATAAGGTTGCTTCTATTCTAAACTGAGAGTCATCAACAATCTTCGCCAGCGGCTCTCCTAAAGCAACACTGCTCCCCTCATCCTGTTTAAGCCAGCTTACAACACCATCTCTAGTCGCTGTTATCAAAGCTCTGCTGATTAGTCGGTGTTGTTCCGCGAGCTCTTTTTCTAGCATTGATTTTTCTAGACTAAGAGTTTCGGTTTCTGCTTTATTCGTGGACTCAAGATCACTCATCGATTGATTCAACTGCCGTATTTCAATTTCAGTGCGTTTGACATTCAGATCGGCCTCTAAAAGTTCTTGATTCGAAAATGCGCCAACTGAAGTCAGTTGATTCAATCGCTGTTGTTTTGTTTTTCGACTTTGTAAATCAACCGTCAGTAACTCAATTCTACTTTTGACATCATTAATTGAGCGCCTAGTGACCAATTGTTTGGTTTTTATTTGGCTATTCTTAAGGGCTATTTTTTCAATAGTTTTGTCCGCCGCTAGATTCAGTTTTTGCGTATCTAGCTGAAGAATAGGTTGACCTTTTTTAACTTGTTGCCCTGGACCTAGAAATACCTGACTAACTTGGCTACTTATCTCGCTCGATAGTGTTTCTTCTACCAATGGAACAACCAGGCCGCCGGCATTGATGGTAGCCGTCAGCTTTTGCATTGATACTTTTGAAGTGCGGAGTTTTTCTCGGTTAACCGACGGTGTAAAAAACCAATTGATGGCGTAAAAAATTACCGCTACAAGCAATACTAGGGAAGTGCCCTTTAGCCATAGGTTGCGTTTTTGCTGATTAATATCTTGCTCTGAAAGTGGGCGATCCATTTTAACTAGCTCTCGATTACAAACGTATTGACGCATTACTATTCAGGAAGCGTGCCAACCATGAATCGTTCAAATAAATCGCTATTTATCAATAGGTTATAAGTTTTTAGCGTGTGGGGTTAAATATGGGACTGTTCGATCGCGAACAAGGGCTCAGCAGGAGTGTTCGATAGCGAACACCCTTTAATTGATGCTGTTTTTTGGTTGTTTATGATGGGTTAACCACAGGTCGCAGAGGTAATAGCTTGCGAATAAACCGGTAAGAGCGGCAAATAGTCGGATATCGACCAATGCTAACCCTGAAAGAGCGCCAAGAACGGCACCAAGAAGTTCGATGAAAACCAGTTGTTCACTGATCATGGTTTGAAAAACATGCTCCATTTTTTGCGGAGAAAAGGCAGCTGCCTTTCTTTTAACCATCTCTTGAAGATTCAGTTTTTCTATCATTGATATAAGCTCATCAATAACCCATTGATGTAGTGGCCCATCGGCAAGTTCGGCTTCAACTCGATTGAATACAGCACTATGAATAGACTGGCATATTTTGCTAACCTTGTTGTTTTCCGTTGCTTCAGGGTGACAATCATTGGCCTCAGAATCGAGGTTAACGTGCGTCTTGGTTAAAACGTTTTCAATAAATAGATTTACCCAGTTGATATTGGCAAGGTGTTTATCAGCGAGTAGACTAAGCATGTTATTAACCGAAAATCTTTGGTCGTCTTTGACTTGACTATCTAGCGATACTTCATCACTTAGAAAACCATCTATAATCGATTTATTTTTGTATTCGTTTAGCAGCGATTGCAACCCATTAAACAGGGTTTGCCTAAATTCAAAACTAGCAACCATTCGGAACAAGTAGCGTTTAATATCGTCCTCTGAAAAATCCGCTGACCATCGCGCCATTTTTGCGATACTACGCTTAATTGTGTCTTGTTCTTCAATATGGTCGTCTAAAGCTCTTACAAGCTCTCGGGCAATGTCAGGTATATTCTCGGCAATTGTTTTAACAATGGGCTCAATCATTGACTGCATTTTTTGAGGGTCATTCTCAAAGTGCTCTTCAAGCCATGCGAAACCCTGATTTAGCAGCTCGTTAATATCAATCTTGCTTGATAATTGAGCAATCAAACGCTGTTGTAGCTGGTTAATACTATGATTAATTGCAGAATCATTTTCCCGAAGAAAACTGCTTGTTTGTTGCACTATTCGTTGGATATTTTTAGGCTCTTTTAGCCAGTTTGCTGAACTAACTCTAGCTTCGCTGAGTACTTTATTAACTAAATCAGTATGCTCCAGATATTCCTGCCACTGTTGTTTTGATAGAAAATTTTCGATAAGAGTTTGCGCTAGGGTATCGGCAAGTTTGTCTTGGTTCTTGGGAATAAGTCCTTGTCTACCAAAAGCTGTTTTGTGGTGCGGTCTAAACAGCATTTTTATGGCCACATAGTTGGTAAAATATCCAATATTGGCGGTTAGGCTCACTATATAAAACGCTTCGATTAGGGCGCTGGGATTGTTATCTTGATTCGACAGCCATTGAGTCAGTGCGGCTATCACTAGCAACAGCGGCAGACCTACCATAGCGATAGGGCGAATTGTTTTTAGCGGCATAAAACATCCATTTGAGTATTTGTTAGATAATACTTGTTTGCTTTTATAAAAGTATAAATAGTCAATTCTGCAAGATACTTGCCAGTTTAAGTAATTAGAAGATTCATATTTAAGTCATTGAAAATCATGAATTTTAGTTATATTCAATGGTGGTTTAATTGGGTGCTATTGGTTAGAATGACGCTAAAGGTTGGTTTATTTGACAGCTTAATTAATCGCTTAAGAGAGGAAATTAAATGGACCAAGATGATAACCGTTCAAAAATGCTGGCTCGCTTAGCCGAAGTTTTTAGCCACCATGTTCCGTTCCACGGTGTTATTGGTTTTGAATTCGAAGAGCTCGGGCTAGACGGCTGTCGTTTGAGTTTTAAGAGTAAACCCGAACTGATCGGCAACTTTATTCAGAAAATCCTTCACGGAGGAGTAACGGCTACAGCGCTTGATGTAGTCGGCGGTGCTATGGCTGCTGTTGGAATGATGGAAAAATATCCAGATGCGGATGAAAAAGAGCTTGGTCAAAAACTAGCGCGCATTGGCACGATTGATCTACGGGTCGATTATGTCAGACCTGGGCGTGGCGAATCTTTTTACGCTAAAGCAAGACTACTAAGAAGTGGTAGTAAAGTAGCGGTTGTTAGAATGGAACTACATAATGAAAAAGACACTTTGATTGCTTTAGGGACTGGCACTTATATGATGGGTTAGTCTCCCGCTTGCCGTGACTAAAAAACGGGTTAATGGTCAGTTCTTTATCTTCTATCTTGCCATATTAATCTCCACTTACAACCAAACTTACACTTACAAGCAAACATAATGAGCGTTGGCGGACTAAATAGCGTACTATCGCGGCTGAAACGATTTGACCGCTAGGATTTACCTCGGCATGAATGACAGAACCCAATTATTCGGCTGGTTAGCCGGGCTTAGTGCCTTTGTTTGGTGGGGACTTGCGCCAATCTATTTTAAAGCCATCGATCATGTTGGCGCATTAGAAATACTTGCGCATCGAGTGGCTTGGAGTATCCCGGTGACGTTAGTGCTAATGATAGCGCTGCGTAAACGAATTTTGATTCTAACCATCTTTAAGCAGCCAAAAATTCTAAAAGGGCTTCTGTTAAGTACCGCATTGATCTCTGTAAATTGGTTTGTGTTCACTTGGGCGGTGACCAATAATCAAATCTTAGCCACAAGTTTAGGCTATTTTATCAACCCAATTATGTCGATTGTTATGGGTGTTATTCTACTAGGGGAAAAGCTAGACCGTTTACAATGGGTTGCAGTGACTTTGGTGGTGGTAGGTGTTGCCAATCAGATCTTTAACTATGGTCAGATTCCTTGGATCGCGCTAGCGCTTGCAACGAGTTTTGCTATATACGGCTTTATTAAAAAGCAGCTTGAGGTTGACTCTTTAAATGGCTTTTTATTGGAGACTACCTTAGCCCTACCTTTGGCGGCGGGTTATATTGTATGGACAGTCGTGGCCGGCCAGTCGTTCTTCCTACAAACTAATCTGCAGACCGATTGGTTGTTAGTTGCTGGTGGGGTTATTACCGCCGTTCCACTTATTCTATTTGCTACCTCAGCGCGAAAAATCCCTTTAACCGGTATCGGCTTTATGCAATTTCTTGCGCCATCAATCACATTCGTTTTAGCAACCCAGGTCTATGAAGAGCCATTAAGCTCTGCTCAGCTGTTGAGTTTTGTGTTTATCTGGATTGGGCTTGCTGTGTATCTAACACAGTCAATTAAACAACAAGTGAAAAAAAGAAAATCAAGAAAAGTGCAGGGCTAGGTGACGTGCCGATAGTTTGCTTATTGCCGGCTTTTAAAGCGCAATAGGCTAATCGTATTGCTCTCTCGGTTGGCAACTATAACTTCATTTAAATTGTCACCGTCAACATCGCCTATCGCAATGCTTTCTGGCCTTAAACCAACCGCAAAGTATTTATGTTGGTACTGCTCGAGCTTGTTATCATAATAAATCACCGCAATGTTATTGGTTCGATAATTTGTGGATATGATTTCCGGAAAGCCATCGGCGTTGATATCTCCGCTTACAACCGCTGAAGGCGCTCCCGAAATGGTCATTGGAAATCCTTTTGCAAGCTCAAAATCACCTTTACCGTTGCCTAACAATAGGCTGATTCCTTCACCGTTGCTGTCATTGAAGTTAGCGTTACGATGTATGGTAATAATGTCATTGTTTCCGTCGTTATTTGTATCGGCGATTTTTACTAAAAATGCTTTCGGTGCATTAGCAATTAATTGAGCACCTAGCGCATTTGTATTTGCTAATTTTGTATTTGCCAGATTGGTATTGGCTAATTTGGTATTTGCTAATTCTGCATTTGTTAATTTTGTCTTTGTTAAAGTCGCTCCCAATACAACTGAAACACCATTGTGTCTTGTCGCAGGGGTCACAATATCGTCGTATTCATCATTGTCGAGATCGCCTGCGGCTAGATTAGTTCGCGGTTGTTCACTGACATTGATGATAGCAGGATTTAATGCAAAGTTACCGTTAGCGGCTCCCCAATAAATAGCTAGCTGACTATTTTCCCAACTATCAATCACAACATCCGCGAGTTTGTCTCCATTAAAGTCCCCAGCGCCTATTGTGTGAATATGGGGTTTTGTATTTACGGAATGCTTTTTGATGCTGTTGGCGTCAAACCAACCTTTTTTGTTATTGTATAAAATATGGAAATGATTAGTTTCGTGATTAGCAATTAACAAATCTTTATAGTGATCATTATTCATATCAAAAGCGACTAATTCACTCGGGTTTACACCAACTGAGTAGGTGATTTTAGAAGCAGCTCTTGTTAGCTCTCTGAGCTTTAAAACAGAGATGACTCCATCAGGGTGGCTGGAAACAATTAATTCGTCTTTACCGTCCTTATCAATGTCGACGGCCAAAATCTTATTGGGGCCTTCGTCGACGCTTATTGTTGCTGAATCACTGAGTTCAATTGCTTGAACTGAAAGCACAAGTGGGGATATGGCTATGAGGAACAAAGAATAAAATATTTTCATTTGGCGGCCAGTCATATTAGGTAAGTTGCGAGCTTATTCACCGATTTGTTTGAGTTGGACAATCTTTCTTTCTAGGAAAATAGCTAAGCTACTTTTTATGTCACTTTATTCATTATTAGTCGAGCAATCAAGCTAGTTTTTCCACTTCGATATGGATAAAATCTGGTAGGTAAGATGGTGTACAATTGCGAGCAACAGGGCTATTTTTATATAGCCCGATTCTCTCTCCCAACTTTACGCTTTGATTTCGAAAATTTGGCTCGTGTATACCTATTTGGCCTGCGCAAAAATTCATTGCCCATTGAACACCTGGTTCGGCATTTGCCATACTCTTTTTAAGAGAGTCTAGTAAATACTCTGTATTCTCTGGAGGTTTCTTTCCTGTCCAGCGAAGGCGAGCTTGATGATACCAGAAAAGCCGACGCAGTATCGCAGACGGTTCTTCTTCCCACGCCTCGACAAGATTGGATAGTCTTTTGTTCTTCATCAATTGGTTTGCCAAGAGCCAATCAGCAATCTGGTTACGTTCCGTTTCGTCATGCTCAAGCATCTCGGCAGCGAGCTGTTCAATGGTTTGCTGGGTAAGAAATTTTCTTTCTACAATCAGAATGGAAAGAAGACGAAGATTGTAATTGCCCGTTGACCAAAGCTCCACAGCAAGCTTTTGGTCTTGTTTTATCTGTTTAGCATGTTTTTTGAGGTCGCCGAGCTTTAAGGTTTCACCTGTAAGTTCGGAGATAAGCTTATTTGCGTCTTCAGACAAAGCCATTTTTAAAACCTCTGTATTTTTCCAAGCTCAAATCGTCTCTTGGCTAATTTTTAGTGTTTGTGAGTAAGACTGTTCCTATCCAGAAAAACCATATAATTTGACTTACGCCAAATATTTCAGTGAGTACATCTGCGGGATAAATAGTAAGAATACCTACTATGCCAACAAATAGACCAACATAATTTAGGCCCTTAGAAAGCTCATTGGCTTTCAAAGCTGCAAAACTTAGCAAAAGGACCCACAAGCCTCCCACGACTTCATTGCCACCCCCCAAACCTTCGACAATCGTATAAATAGTCTGCCAGAGCGCAAGAGCTCGTTCAGGATCGTTAACAGAAATTTCCAGGGCTTTAGATAAACCTATATTTGCAATCATTCCACTCGCGATGACTAAGGCAACCCAAATAATTCCAAATACAGCGGCTAATTGGGAAAGAGTTTTCGCCTTCTTTTGTAATCGCTCATGAATGGCAATAACTAAAACGGCTAACAGAGCCCCAAATAATACGTACATGATCAGGTTTACTGCGGCTAGAATGGTTTGATGATCAGCCAGAAACGCAAATTTTTGTATGGCATCGGCATCGCTGGGAAAGTTCCAAAAGGCACCAAAGAAGATGAAAGCCGCTACATAAATCATCGCTTCGAGAAGAGCTGCAATGCCCCCATATTTCTGCAGGTTATTCAAATTTTCACTCCTTATTGTCATAATTTATCAAATAGTATCCACATTATTCGCGCCGTGAGCCTATCGACATTTGTGAATCTAAATAAGTATAACCAACACCTTTCGAATTGTATGCTGCCTGTCCGTTTATTTTTCCGCAGGAAAGTAATAAACGCGACTAATAAGCCCAAACGTAATATAGAAAAGCCAGCTTATAATTCAGTTGGCTTTTTATTAAGTCGTCAACTTATTGCAACACAGGGCATAGATCTTAGCTAGAAATCTGTTACCTAATAATTTCCATTTCATCTATTAAATTATTAGCACCATCAACATGCTCCATAACCCAAAGCATATAACGAGAGTCAACGTGAATGGAGCGATTCAACGATGGATCGTAATCCCAGTCTCCAATGATACTCTCGTATACACCGTCAAATACTAAACCAACTAGTTCAGCCTTATTGTTTAACGTTGGTGAACCTGAGTTACCACCGGTAATGTCGAGGGTTCCCAAATAGTTAACTGGTACAGAACCGAGTGAGCTTTTAGCGTACTTACCGTATTTTTTTTGCTCTATCAGCTTAAGCTGTTTCTTTGGTGAGTTGAAGGGCCAAACACCGGTATCTTTAGGGGGAATTCCTTCAAGTGTTGTGAAAGCGGTAGCGTGCATACCATCGACTGGTGAGTAGCCCTTTACATTTCCGTAAGTAATTCGTAGCGTGCTATTGGCATCCGCATAGACTGGAAGATTTTTAGATTGATTATATGCAATGATCGCTTGCATGTATTTAGGACGAACAGCATTAAATTGGCCTGATTCTTCCTTATCTTGTTTCTCCAATTTTTGACGAGCGTCAAAAGTCCTGACGGCATATTGAATAAAAGGGTCATCACTTTTTTCAAAATCTTCAATTGACTTTTCCATCCATGCTAAACGAAAAGTTTCGTCATTTAGATTAGTTTTCTCATACATGTCTGCTAATTTTGATTTTAATTTCTCTGGATTATAGCCATCATCCAAGCTAAAGAAACGGTCGATATCCGCGATCCTCTGATCATCTGGTAATTGAGCATAACGATTCATTAGACTAAACAATAGCGGCATTTCAACTGTTGCATCATAACGGCGGTTGATACGTTTCATTCCTTGAGTAAAGCGATTCATATCGCGTTCTTGATAGCCTCGTTCACGTTTCATATCTTCTTTCTTTCGCTCAATGGCCAATCGGTGCAAACGAGATGCAGCACTCATCATTTGTGAAGCATAATTCATATAACCGAGCAAGGTATCACGCTTTGCTGTCCTTTGTGATTGTTTGACTAGTTCATCTAACTTTTCGATTGACTCACCAAATTGCTGCTTACGGGATGTGTTAGCTTGTACCCATTTACGTAAATCGTTGTTAAGTTTTACCTTACGCTCTTCGGTAGTACCTTTTTGGTAGCTTTCAATCATGCTACCGCGATTTTTTTCGTAGTTAGCTAAACCCGCTAGCATGCTTTCGTATTTGATGCGCTCTTCGCTGCCATCCGCCGAATTGTCCTTGATATTTTTGATCATTGAGCCCATTAGCTTTTTTGATAGTGGATAGCTTTTTGTAAACGTATTAACTACCTCTTCTGACGTTCGGTAGCGGTTGGTGCTCCCCGGATAGCCTAGAACCATAATGTAATCTCCATTATCAACACCTTTAGCATTTACTTTTAAGTGATGCTTTGGCGCATAAGGAACATTATCTTCACTGTAGTCGGCGGGCTTGCCATCTTTTCCGACATAAGCACGATAGAAGGCATAATCACCGGTATGCCTTGGCCACATCCAGTTGTCGACATCACCACCGTATTTTCCGATACTTTTCGCTGGTGCGTGAACGATACGAACATCGCGTATTGTTAATTGTTTGAACAAATAATACTCTAGCCCTCCATGAAAGTTTACTACAGAGCAGCGATAGGCTTTATCACTTTCACACTCTGCAACCAAGGTCTTAGATTGTGTATCAATAGCCTGGTAGCGCTGGTTACCAGTCATATCCGCTCTTAGTCCAGACTTCATTTGTTTGGTAACGTCTTTAATGCTTTCGGTTACGTAAACCCGACTGCCTGGTGCTGCTTGCAATTCTTGCTCGTATTTTTTGGCTAAAAAGCCTTCTTCCAATAGATTTCGTTCTTCAGTTGAATTGTACTGTATAGAGCCATAGGCGCAGTGATGATTAGTGACAACAAGACCTTTGTCGGATACAAAAGAAGCGGTACAGCCACCTAAAGATACGATTGCACCCATTGGAAAGCCGGTCAAGTCAGTTAAATCGTTAGGGTCTAGTTTAAGACCCGCTTCTTTCAATTGTTTGACAATGGTTGGCAGTTGATGAGGTTGCCACATGCCCTCATCGGCTGCAGCCGTGTTGCAGAACATTGCGGTCGCGAGTAGAGCTAGTAGTTTTTTCATAAAGGTTTCTTCTTCTATTTGTTGATTAACATGAACAATGACAACTCAATTAAGTCGCCTAATTTATTCGTATCACCATATCCAATGTAAAATAACGCAATCTGATAATTTCTGCAGGCTGCTTAAATCAAATTATATCATCGTGAAGCGGATTGATTAAGTGCCGGATAACATCTCTGACCTCTGAAGGAGCTAGGTTAATAAGATTAGATCCAGTGAGGTCTGTATGATTTGTCTAAGTACAGCAGATTACTTGACCACTACAGAGATAGCGTTTCCATTTTACGAATAAATGAAAATAAGAAGTACAATTAAAGATATTCTCAAAATACGTCCTGAATTGTTCTTTGTTCATAAACGATGATTAGTGTAGTGGTCAACTAATTCCGGACAACTTTTTATAAAATGCCTGATCCTTTTGTTTCGGTGTTAATCCGAGGTTGGCAGTATGAGGCCGCTGTTGATTAAAATAGACCATGTAATAATAGCTGGCCGACCTTAATGCTTCGTCAAAGTTTCGATAACCGAGTTTTGGCATCCACTCAGTTTTAAAACTTCGAAACGTTCTTTCCATAACAGAATTGTCCCAGCAATTACCGCGTCGGCTCATACTT
>CAJQOL010000080.1 GCA_905479925.1 uncultured Kangiellaceae bacterium
CTTCGTCTTCTTTTTTAACTTTAAAGCCGACAATTGATTGTGTAATTTGCTTTGCCATTTTTTTATCCGTTATCTATTTTTTGGCTTAGGGTATGTTAAGTCACCCTAAGCCCATCGTTTCTTATACTAAAGCTTGCCGTAATAGCCTTCTTTAAGTGCGTCGAATAGGTTAGCCGCTGTGTGCGTTTCACCATCATATTCAATTTCTTCGTCACCCTGACAATCAACAACAGTTCCATCAGCCAACGTAAACTGATAAGTCGTATTCTTTAGGTCATCTTCTTTCACCAATACACCTTGGAACACTTCTGGGTTGAAGCGGAAGGTTGTACAACCTTTCAAGCCATTTTTGTAGGCATAAAGATAGATATCCTTAAAGTCATCAAAAGGGAAGTCGGTAGGAACATTCGCCGTCTTTGAAATCGATGAGTCAATCCACTTTTGTGATGCCGCCTGAATATCAACGTGTTGCTTAGGAGTTATTGTTTCCGCTGTTACAAAGTAATCGGGTAATTTCTCTTCCTCTTTTTCAGAAAAGGGCATTGCTTTAGGGTTAACTAAAGTTCGGTAAGCCAAAAGCTCATACGAGAAAACATCAACTTTTTCCTTACTTTTCTTACCCTGGCGAATCACGTTTCGAGCATAGTGATGAGCAAAGCTAGGCTCAATACCATTACTTGCATTATTAGCCAGTGAAAGTGAAATTGTTCCGGTAGGCGCAATTGAAGAGTGATGAGTAAATCGTGCGCCAATTTTTGCTAATTCTTCTACTAATTCAGGCTCTACTTCTGCAATTTTCTGCATATAGCGGCTGTAACGAGCATGTAGAACTTTTCCTTTTATTTTATTACCAACTTTAAAGCCATCTTTAACCATTTCTGGTCGTTTATGAAGCATTTCTCCAGTAACCGTAAATTCTTCATCCATGATTGGTGCGGCACCTTTTTCTTTACTGAGCTCAAGTCCTGCTTTCCAGCCTTCAACGGCCAATACACGAGTAACTTCTTCAGTAAATTGAATAGACTCATCCGAACCATACTTCTTTTGCAACATGGTCATTGTTGAGCCTAGGCCTAGGTAACCCATGCCATGACGACGTTTTGAGTTGATTGCGTCCCTTTGTCCAATTAACGGTAAGCCATTGATTTCTACAACGTTATCAAGCATTCGAGTGAATATTTTCACAACTTTCTTGAATTTATCCCAGTTAAATTCGGCGTTTACGGTAAAGGGATGGTCGACAAAGCGAGTTAGGTTAATTGAGCCTAATAAACAAGAGCCATAAGCTGGTAAAGGCTGCTCACCACATGGGTTGGTTGCTCGAATATTTTCACAGAACCAGTTGTTGTTCTTTTCGTTTACTTGGTCAATGAGAATAAAACCTGGTTCAGCATAATCATAGGTTGAAGACATGATTAGATTCCAAAGTTTAGAGGCTTTAATTGTTTTGTGAACACGACAAGCTACTTGGCCAACATCATTAGTAATGTAAGACTCGGTCGTTGGCCATTCGCGCCATACAATTTTCGAGCTATCGCTTACATCAACATTGTCTTGGACGATCTCTTTTTCAGTAATTGGAAAAACCAATTTCCAATCGGTGTCCTTAATTACGGCATCCATAAATTCGTCGGTAATTAGCAGTGACAAGTTGAATTGTCGTAAACGGCCGTCTTCTCTTTTAGCACGAATGAAATCTAAAACGTCAGGGTGGCTTATATCAAAAGTCGCCATTTGTGCGCCACGTCGTCCACCCGCTGAAGATACGGTAAAACACATCTTGTCGTAAATATCCATAAAGGATAAGGGGCCAGAGGTATATGCACCTGCACCGGAAACATACGCATCTTTAGGACGAAGTGTGGAAAACTCATAACCAATACCACAACCGGCTTTGAGAGTTAACCCTGCTTCATGGACTTTTTCTAAGATATCATCCATAGAGTCATTAATAGTGCCAGAAACGGTACAGTTAATGGTTGACGTTGCTGGTTTATGAGCAAGGGCTCCAGCATTTGACATAATTCGTCCGGCTGGTATCGCGCCGTGTCTTAAAGCCCATAAGAAATTCTTGTGGACGGAATCTTGTTTATCGTCTTCTTCTACTTCAGACAGAGCTTTCGCTACGCGCTGATACGTCTCATCAATGCTATTGTCTACAGCATCGCCTTCTTTGGTTTTTAGTTGGTATTTAGTTTGCCAAATATCAATTGAAGTATTTTGGAAATCAATCTGAAAATTTTCTGGTGTATCTTTTTGCTTTAATGATGCTGTCATTGACAGTGTCCCTCGAAAAAAATCTGTTCGCTTAATAAAGTTAGCAAGCGATTATTATAATTTTAGGTTTTGAATTAAACTTAGTTTATGAGTAAACATACGCTCAAATTGAGCAAATAAAATGTAAACGTTATCTAACTTGACTCATTAAACTTCATTGGCCTTAGAATAAAGCGCAGAATGAAACAAATGTGAATAAATCAGTTATAAACTATGCACAAGTATGTAAATAACCAGTGGAAAATAGTGGTCTTTTAAGTAAAAATCTAAAATTCTTTAGAAATCAACAAGATACTATATCTGGTGGTTGTTGCGCCAGTGGGTACACAATATATAGGTGAAGCTTGGCCTTGTAAAGTCTAAAGTGTTAAAAATACCACTAATATTTATCAAAAAAAGACTTGCCATTTACGTGACCCTTATAATTCTTGGTCTCGCTCTACTTAGCCTTAAAAAAATATATTTTTCGATTATTATCTTGCTCTAAAGTGGTCTTTTTGTGGCGGCAGCGCTTGGGGTTAAGGGTTCTCAAAAAAGTAACGCTAACTTTGAAAATAAGTCCCTGAATAAAAAGATTTTTTTATTATCTGAATACTTTCCTCAGGCTAAAAATGTTAAAGTGCTTGCTTGTCGATTAACGGTCCTTTTCTCTTGGAAGAGTTGATGAGTTTAGAAGTTACAGTGTTAAAGTTTGGTGGCAGTAGCGTTGCCGAGGTTGCTCATTGGCAAACCATTGCGGATCAAATAAGTAACCAACTTGAAAATGGGAGTCGACCAGTTTTGGTGCTTTCAGCACTTAAGAATGTTTCTAACCAACTTGAACAACTACTTCATTACTCAACTAGCGGAGACTTCCAACAGCCGATAGAGCGGTTAAAAAAGCGTCATATTGATTTTTCGAATGAGCTAGGCCTAAATATACATAAGCAGTTGCAACCATGGTTTAGTCTGTTGGAAAAGGTATGCTTGTTAATTTCTAAAAAGCAATCAATAACGCCAAAGCACCACGCAGAGGCGTTGGCAATTGGAGAGCTTTTATCGACAACGATTGGAGCAGCCTATTTAAAAGAAAAGGGGTATGAGGCCGTTTGGCATGATGCTCGCTCGTTATTAAAAGGTAAGTCATCTAATGACCCTTGGCACCATTACACTAGCAATGAATGCGACTACTCGAATAAACCTGCGCTTGGAAAACAGTTATTTGAGGGTTTAAGCAATAACGCAGTGGTTGTCACTCAAGGCTTTATAGCGGCCGATCAATTTGGCGATACTATATTACTGGGGCGCGAAGGCTCGGACACATCTGCTGCTTACCTATCATCGATTCTTGGAGCAAACCGGCTAGAAATCTGGACTGATGTTACCGGTGTATTTTCAGCCAATCCGAAACAGACAGTTAACGCGAAAGTTCTGAGCAAGCTCAGCTATAGAGAAGCTTATGTAATGGCTCAGTTTGGCGCTAAGGTATTGCATCCTAGAGTTATTCAACCAGCAAGAGAAGCGAATATCCCAATACAAGTTAAATCTACTTGTGAGCCGGACCATCGAGGCACACGTATCGATGTTCAAGGTAATGAGTCAAAATTGATAAAAGCAATTGTTTCTGAGACTCACATTTCTTGTTTACGTTTGAATTCTGAGCATGCAAATTTGCTAGAGCCAATTGAGCAATTACTCAGTGGGTTGGGTTTCGATACGTTATTTGCTAAAACAGACGTTCAAAATGCTTACTTAGTCATGAAGTATCAAAACTCAGATTGCTCCAAACCGAGTGAAAAGCAACTGTATAGCGCTATTGCTAGCAATAAGGAATTGCGTGAATTAAACGACCAGAATTTAGTGATTAAAAGTACACTTGGCTTGATATCTGTTATTGGAGAAGTGAAAAGAACTGAATGGCTAAGTTCGGTTTATCAGCTTATTGATAACTCCGACAATGCCTCATTGGAAAGGTTTGAAAGTGAAAATCATGAACGTATCAGCTTTTGTTGCCCTACGGCCAAAGTTGAGGAAACGGTTAACCACTTTCACCGTCAGCTTATTGAGTAAAATACATTTGTTGATGAGCGGTGGAGCTGTCGACTTCTATTAGGTATGAAAAAACAGATAAACAAATAGATGGAAAGTTACCTTATAGTAAAGCGTATAAGGTTTACATTGCTTCTTATGCGCTTAATTAATAAGATGGCAAATTAATGGCGCGTCCGAGTTAAATTAAAACAACAATTACAAAGGTGTTCAAATGGAGTGGTTAAAAGTAGTTCCCCCGCTAGTTGCCGTGATTATCGTAATCTGGAAGAAAGAAGTCATTTTGGCGCTACTGTTAGCCATCTTTGTTTCTGAATGGCTTCTTGTTGGAGATTCTGGTTTGTTAGCGCCTGCGACAGGAGGTCTAGCAACACTCGATAGAATATCGGGAGTTTTTGCTGATCCGGGCAATACTAGAATCTTAGTGTTTAGCGTTCTAGTCGGCGCTCTGTTGGCCTACATGCGAAAGTCGGGCGGTGTAACCGGTTTAGTTAAGTTGCTTATTTCCAAAGGTTTGGCAAAGTCTCCGCGGCAAGTATCTTTGATGGCGAGCATTACCGGTGTGGTAGTATTTATTGAATCGAACCTTAGTGTTCTAACCGCTGGTATTCTGTCTAGAGGGCTGTTTGATAAGTTTGGGCTAAGTCGCGCTAAACTTGCATACATTATTGATAGTACCTCGGCACCCATTTGTATACTCATTCTGCTAAATGCGTGGGGCGCCTACATTTTGGCTCTGCTTGGCAATTATCAACTTGAATCAAGCTCCGCAGAAATTTTGTGGGGTTCAGTGCCATTTAATTTTTACGCAATCATAACCTTATTAATTGTTTTTTATTCGGCTTTTACAGGTAATTATTATGGACCGCTAGCTCGCAGTAAAGCCGGAGAGTCGAATATTTCAAACGCAGCAAACCCATCAGAAACCATCGAACCCGAAGCTCACCCAGCATTTATGGTAGTTCCTATTCTAGTGATGGTCGTTGGAATGGTTGGCTTTATGCTTTGGACCGGTAATGGCGTATTGGCGGAAGGCAGCGGTTCAAAGTCGGTTTTTTATGCGACTAGTTTGGCATGCCTTGTTGCTTATATGATGATGCTCGCAAGCCGACGCTTTAAACATCAACAATTAGTCAAAATCGGATTCAATGGAATGGCAGAACTCCTGCCACTTGTTACCATTGTTTTATTATCATTAGCGCTAGGTGCTAGCCTTAAACAACTCGGTACCGGATTATATATCTCACAAATCGTCGGAGATTTTCTGCCCGTTTATCTAGTTGCTCCTATCATTTTTATCGTCGGTGGGATCATGTCTTTTTCAACCGGTACATCATGGGGGACGTTTGCGATCCTCATTCCGATAGGTGTTCCCATTATCCAAGTTATGGGGTTACCACCAGAGTTAATTATTGGGGCAATTTTGGGTGGCGGAATATTTGGCGACCATTGTTCACCAATTTCCGATACAACCGCTGTTTCTTCTATAGCGTCGGGATGCGATCTTTTAGAGCACGTTAAAACACAGTTACCTTATGCGTTGGTTGCCGGTGGAGCTAGTATTATCTTATATCTGATAGTTGGTTTAGTGGTATTATAGTCTGTCAGATCTTAGTACTGCGGTTGATGACCGCAGTACATATCAAACGAATTAAGTATTTTTCAGAAAGCGCTAAATAGAGAAAATGCCTCGTACTACTACTACAGCAAAAATTAATCTAGCTAATTTGCGCCATAATTATGCAATGGCTAATCGCTGGGCGCCACATTCTCAAAATATGGCTGTGATCAAGGCTAACGCTTATGGGCACGGAGCCATCGAAGTAGCGAATGAGCTTGAGTCAGATGTGCCTGCTTTTGGTGTGGCAATCTTTGAAGAAGCGATAGCGCTAAGAGCTAATGAAATCAAAAAGCCTATACTGGTTCTGCAAGGCGTAAGAAACAAACATGAACTAATAAAGGCAAGTGATTTGTCAATTTGGCTTACTGTTCATAACCTTGAGCAGCTCGAATTAATACTAAATACTCCCTTAGAGACAGCCGTAACAGTTTGGTTAAAGCTAGATACAGGTATGCATAGGCTCGGCTTAAATCAGCTTGAGTTTGAAGAAACGTTAGAAAGTATCGCTGGTTGCCCATGGATTGACGATCAATATGTTATCTCGTCCCATTTTTCCTGTGCTAGTGAACTTGGTAGCCCTGAACCTGCTGCCCAGTTAGATCGTTTTAATAGTATGCTTGAAGCCGCCAACCTGCCCGAAGCCTGTCAAAAAAGTTTGGCTAATTCCCCTGCGATAGTCTCTCTACCAGAATCAAATTTTAGCTGGAACAGGCCTGGTCTTTTGCTTTATGGCCTGCCTCTTTTTGATCAACCGCATTCGACTGACGCATTGTTGAGACCGGTAATGACTTTTGAGACTGAGGTGGTTGCTATCAGAGCCGTCGATAAAGGTGAAAGTGTTGGCTACGGTAAACAATGGACCGCAAAACGTTTGAGTATTATTGCAACGCTCTCTGTGGGCTATGGTGACGGATATCCTCGCCAAGCTAGAAATGGCACACCCGTTTTAATTCACGGGCAGCGAGCTCCGCTAGCCGGTGTCGTTTCAATGGATTTAATTTCGGTGGATATTACCGACATAGATGGAGTAAAAATTGGTGACAAAGCCGAGCTTTGGGGGGCTAACTTATGTGCTAATGAAGTGGCCGGTTACGCTGGAACAATTGGTTATGATCTTGTAACCGGGGTAAGTTCTAGAGTACCTCGAAAATACAAAAGCTGATTTTATCAATGCTTGGTGATGATATTGCTAATGGTCGCCAAACTTCTAGTCTATAAATTCTTCAAAGTGCTCAATCTTTACTTTTTTCAAAGCAGACGCCTGGCCTACGCGATCCAAAGAATTGATGTGTTTTGTATTATCCATTGCCCATAGATCTTTTGGAGCTACGTCATTGATTCCAATTTCACTAAGTCCTTTTTCTGTTAAATTAGTGTTATAGCGCATATAAGTAAAAAGCTTATTTTCGGTTGGACCTTTTTTACCGATTAGGTTTCCAATTTCCATGTCAATCTCATCGCCGCATAAGCAGTCTCCAAATGATCGACAAAGGATATCTTGTTCGGCACTCGCCGCAGACATGAGCGCTTGAGGGGTTTGAGTTGCGGTATAGCCCAAATGCATATCTTTGACTTTTAGGTCTTTTTTAACCTCGGGTACATTTCCCGTGCCAACCGAGACCAAAAGCATTTTGTCTCTTCCTGTCTTCCACAGCATGTTGTATGGCTCCAAAGTCGCCATAAGAAAAGTTTGAAAAGAGGGATTGTTGTAAGGGGTGACCCCACCATCTACAAAATGGAAGTCGGTTGTTCCTAAAGTAATGCTTTCAGGCTCAAAAAATGTAGGCGCGGCGGTACTGGCTCTTACTAATTGCCAAAGGGGCAAATGCAGATTGCAGTCTGCTAGAGATTGATCATTAAACATCGCCTTAGGGTTATTGCTCATAAGCCATGGCGAGCCTGTGGAGGCATTACGCATTACAATCATCAGGTTGGTTTTTATTTTTTCACTACCTAAAGTCGTAGACTCTCCAAAAGTGTCCTTTAGTATTTTAGTAATAGTTTCTGATTGATATTTAAAATACAGACGTTTTGAAATTCCAGCCTTTTTAAATATTTCTTGGCTACATTCTAAATAGAAGGGCCTAATTTCCGCGGTGCTCATGCCTGTCGATAACGCGGTCGCAAGAATTGCACCGGTGCTAGTACCAGAAATATAGTCAAAATAATCGCATAGGCGCAGGTCTGGCTGTTCTTTCTTTATCCGTAGCTGAGACTCTATTTGCTCCAGCATTCCAAGTGCTAAAAGGCCACGAATTCCACCGCCGTCTATGCTCAGAATTTTCCTTTGATTTTTAGTACTCATCTGCAAACACCTATAGAATATACGAAAGTAGGACAATAAATCAGCTTGTATTGAGATTCTAGGGCTATCTGCCTGTCTTGGCAAGTTGATTTAAATCCTTGATATATAAAGCTAATCCGCTAGAATAAATGAAGTTGGCATATCTTAATAAGCCGTTGTCTAGCTTAGTCCGAGGCCCGAAGTTCAAAGTCCAAAGTCTAAAGTTCAAATTTCAAAGTTCAAGGGTCATTTAAATCGAACAGGAATAAGTTAAGTCATTAGGTGGTAGTTAGGGGGCAAAATGAGAATAACTAAAAGCGATCTTTCATATTTAATAGGGTACCGAAAAAATCAACGAATTGTGAATAGCGGAGTTTGTAAACCTTTGGTTTCGAATCGCTTAACAAAATGTATGATGCTGTTACTAGTCTGCTTTAGTTTAGGTGGCTGTATAACCAGTGGACCTAAACAAGCCGAAATGCAGCAAACTCATAAGGATTTTTACGTCGATTATGAATCTAACTTGATTAAGTTTAATCAAGAAATAGATCAGTCGTTAACGCTCAGAAAACGCTCGGTACAGTTCTTCACACAGGAAAGACTTGAGGGAGAAAAACAGTATTTTGATGCCAAAGATATAACAAAGATTCAATCCTCAGTGGCGGAATATAAGAGAAATAGGGAAGTCTTGCTCAACGATATTGCTTATCGCTATCGAAAGCTTATTGACGGAGTCGAGTTGCAATTCACGCTCGATAGACCTTCTGGATTGCATTTTGGGCGTCAGTTATTTGGTTTGGGAAGTGGTAATTTGCTGTACGTTAATCCGTTAGATAACAAAGGACAAGATTATATTCGAGCAATTAAACTCGGCCTTTCCGCAACCTTAACTCTTTACGACAACTTTATAATTGCAATAATGCCTTATCAAGAGAATGGGCATTTTCGTCGCAAAATAAACTATGACAATATCGATAACAATAAAATAATTGAACAAATATCGGGTAACTTTCGTCGGCTGGATAACTATAAAGATACACTCAGGGTGGTAGAGTTTAATGATAAGGTGATCGCTTGGGAAAAAGAAAATCCTTATTCAAAAGTTTCTCTCAATAAAGACAATGGTTATTTTAATGTATTGATAGACGGTAGTTATACCAACAAGCGTATCAAGGAAATAACTTTAGCCGATAGAATTGCTTTTAGAACGGTCAGGTTTAGACGCATCTTACGCGATATTCTTTTCGATTTTGGCAATGATGCAATGAATACCGTTAGTAAATTGTTTGGCAATGGAATGGGGCTGGTATCAACGCGCGAAGGTTATTTAAAGAATATTCCCAAAACACATGTAGAGCAAATGGCCGAAGAAATGAAACCAGGAGACATATTACTGGAAAAGACTCCCTTTCGTTTGACGGACCGATTTATACCAGGACATTGGGGGCATGTAGCGATTTGGACTGGCACCGAACAAGAGTTAACAGATTTAGGTTTGTGGAGTGAACTGCCGTCGATATACCAAAAAGCGCAGCAGCGTTTGGGTTATACCGGTCCGTCCTTCCAGCAACAAATTAGACAAGGGCGAATGATTATAGAAGCGCTACGTCCGGGAGTACAAATTAATAGCCTACAGCATTTTTTGAATATTGATGATATGGCGGTATTGAGGGACGGCAGTGTTTCCAAGCAAGCAATGAAACGCTATTTAAGGCGTGCTTTTGAACAAGTCGGAAAAGAGTACGACTTTAACTTTGACGTCGAAACTGACAGGAAAATTGTATGCTCTGAGTTGGCATTTGTTGCTTACGATGATTATCAATGGCCAGTGGCCAAAACAGCTGGACGATATACGATTTCCCCTGATCATGTTGGTGAAAAAGCTAACGGAGAAGGTCCATTTGAGCCTGTCATTTTGTATCACGACGGTAAGATGATACAAAATAACCTACAGAAAAACTTTAATCATTTGATGCGTTCAGAATATGAAGCGGTAAAACAAGATCTTTTAATCATACTTTAGCCGCCAAACTCGAGTAGCCTAGTAGCTGCTACTTACAAAAAGGAAATAAGTATCTTATATACGGGGAGAGCTTTTCTATGACGCAATGCAAAAATTACTGGTACCTTCTGAGTTGTTTTTTGTTGAGTTGTTTTTTTCTGATTTTTTCAGGCTCTTTAGTCGCAAAAGAATACTCAGATACCCCACCAGTTAAAGAATTACGTTCGTTATTAGAATCCGATCCCAAGTTTCAAAGACAATTGACACTTGCTCTCGCTAGCGTAAAGAAACTACCTGATGGGAGTGAAAATCCATGGAAAGGGAAGTCACACCAACAACTTTTTGATTTTCTAAACGACTGGTATTACTTTTTACCAGATTCCTCAAATGGTTTAGATAAGATCATGGAGTTCTCGCTGCTTTACCGCAATAACCCAGCGGGCCTCGAGTTTATAAACGGTGAGCCTGGTCGCGGTTGGTCGTTACGCTTTGTCGAACTACGCGGTAAGTATCTAGATAGTCAGGCTTCTCAAAAAGGGGTTAGTAAATGGCTAAATGATAACACCGTCGACAATAGCGCATTTGTTGAACCGGAAGGTGGTTATCAATCTTTTAATCAGTATTTTGTAAGAGAATTACGACCTGGCGCCCGCCCAATTTCAGAGTCTGAAAACCCAAATGTCGTGGTATCCCCCGCGGACTGTATTATTAATCATTTAGCAAACAACATAACTATCGATTCACCAGTTAAAATGAAGGGTAGGATGGCGTTAAATATTAACCAAATTCTCGGTGGTTCTAAGTATGCCCAGTATTTTGTAGGCGGTAGCGCTTATTCGTGTTTCTTGATGCCTCAAAATTATCACCATTACCACTCGCCGATTTCAGGAGCGGTTGTTGAATCTAATCAAAATGTCGGAGCGCGATTGTTTGGGTTAAACGATTTGATAGGCATGGCAAGCGACGGAAACCCTGGGCATAATAAGGATTTTAGCGTTTTTGAGGACTTTAAGCATGGCTATTTTATTATCAAAACAAAAAGTCTAGGTTATGTAGCAATGGTTCCCGTTGGTTTGCAAACCGTGGGTTCGGTAATATTTGAAGAGCCTTTCAAGCGTGTCGAGCAAGGGAACTCACATCCTGTAGCCAAAGGTCAAAAGCTTGGACATTTTGCTTATGGTGGCTCAACGGTATTGCTGTTTTTCGAAAAAGGTCGATTTAACGCTCTTTCGGTCAAACAGGGCCAAAGAATTGGCGAAGGGCATTAAAGAGCGCTAATTGATAAAAAACTACCTTTTAGACTATCACAATTGTACATTTTAAGTAGTAATAGGCAGGGCTAAATCAATATTAGAGTTTAAGCTTACGGAATCTAATGGTATCCTGCTAAGCAGAATTTATTAGCACTATAAAATTTAGGAAATATAAATGGCTAAAGGCATTATAAAGCGGTACGCGTTTCGCAAGGGTTTTGGTTTTATTGTTGATGATAAAAGTGGCGACGAGCTATTTTTTCACAAAAGCGAATGGCAAGGAGACGGCCCTATTCGACAAGGAATAGAAGTGAAGTTTGTCGCCAGAGAATCTGAAAAAGGCTTTCAAGCTGAATCCGTTTCACCTTTGAACAAAACCGCCAATAAAAAGAAACCTGTTGAGAAAAAGCTTTCAATAGAAGAGCGAGTCTCATCCTTAGAGTCTGCTGTTAGTGTTTGGAAAGCTGTTAGCATCCTTTCTTTTGTTGGTTTTGTTATTGTGGCAGTGAATATTTTTATCTAGCTTATTTGTTTTGCTTAGGCCATGTTATGGTTCGAACAAGGCTAATTGATAGAAGCCAATTAGCCTAATTGTCAATTTAAGTCAAAAGCGCTTAATAAGCCCAATTAAGAAAATAAGCAACAAAATAAAAAACCAAATAAGAAAAATAAAATGTATAAAGCGGAATCAAAGAAATAGCAGCAAGGCTGCTGCCATTTCATATTGCACCAAACTTCATACTCCAAACTCCAAACCCCAAACCCCAAACCCCAAACCCCAAACCCCAAACCCCAAACCCCATACGTTATCCCCTCCGACACCTTTAAATTGCTGAGCAAATGAGCTCGTCCGCTAGTTTAAATTGGCCACCTCACTTCCATAACTCACCATATTGATGGTGAATTGAATTCGGAATATTACGGATAGTGACCATCTGTTCCGGCAAAACACGATCCATTTAGACTTGTCTAGCGTAAGTTATATTATTACAAGCATTTATTTCAAAGACGCTAATAAGCGGTACTTAATTGATGAAACGACAAATATTACAACCAATTGCTATTGCACTAGTACTTGCTTTATCGAGCTTGCAGCTTGCTGCCAGCCCAAGCCATGTCGAGCCGCTCACAGACTTTAAATTGGAAAGCTATCTAGGTACTTGGCATGAAATTGCCCGTATTGAAAACTCAATAGAAGAAGGGTTGAGTAACGTTACTGCGTCTTATTACCTGAAGAAAAACGGAACTATCAAGGTTATCAATAAAGGTTTTAACGACGAAGACGGCGAATGGGAAGAGGCTGAGGGCAGGGCATACTTTAACTCTGAGGCTAACATAGCCCATTTAGATGTGACGTTTTTCTGGCCCTTTTATGTCGATTATATCGTATTTGAGTTTGAAGATTCAGAAAACGGTTATGCATTTGTTACCAGTGACTCCACCGACTATCTCTGGCTATTGGCAAGAAAACCTGTGGTTGATGACACTCTCGTAGAGCGGTTTTTGATGCTGGCGGAGCAGATGGAATTCAATACTAAAGAGCTAATTTTTGTCAGTCAAGCTCGTTATATACAGCAGTCTGAAAAAATGAAACTGGCGGATAAGTTAGAAGAGTCAGTTAGTAACGGTGACGAAAAAAAAAGTCAAAGCACAAAATAATTTAACCTTTTTCCTTAGTGCAATTCATAGCTAGTAAGCATTGCATTTATAGGATCGAGCTAACAGTAGGGGACTCATCATGATTAAGGTAGGAATAAGTCAGTGTTTAACGGGGGCAAAAGTCCGTTATGATGGAGGCCATCGTAACAATAAATTTTGCAACCAAGAGCTCACAGAACTATTTTCTTTTGTACCCTTATGTCCAGAAATTGGCATAGGTTTACCAATTCCCAGAAAAACTATCCGATTGGTTGGTGATATTGCTTCGCCGAGAGCCGTATTTAGTGATGATAGCTCAGTTGATTTAACCGATAAACTTTCTGAATATGCTGATAATCATTCGCGGTCGATTTCAGATATGAGCGGCTTTGTCTTTTGCAAGGCATCTCCTAGTTGCGGCACACAGCGAGTTAAGGTTTATAACGACAAAGGCCATTCTGAGAGTAAAGGTATGGGTATCTTCGCTGCTCGAGTTCAAGAGCTGCATCCTAACTTACCCATCGAAGATGATGGTCGGTTAAATGATCCGTTAATTCGTGATAGTTTTATAAAGCGAGTTTATATTTATGACGAGTGGAGAGCTATGGAAAAAAGCGGCATAACAGCCAAGAAACTCTATAAATTTCATGCCCGACATAAATTCACTCTGTTGTCTCACAACCAAAAAATTTATAGGAAAGTTGGGCCGCTTGTTGCTTCAGCAAACAAGAATGATGTTAATGAGGTGGCGGCAGAATATATTGGTTTACTTATGGAAGGGTTAACCCATGTAGCGACCAGAAAAAATAATACTAATGTCTTAATGCACCTACAAGGCTATTTGAAAGATGCGTTAGACGCTCAAGATAAACAGGAGTTACGTCAATGTATCATTGATTATAATTCCGGTGAAGCGCCGATACTTAGTCCAATCACCTTGATTAAACATCATTTTAAACATAATCCAAATCCCTATATTGCTCAGCAATCGTATTTGAACCCTTACCCTAAACAGTTGGGTATACGCGTCCAGATGCGTTAGTTCGATTATGGTGGAAGTGCTTTTGAATATTCGTTATTAGAAGCTTCCACCTGCAAACCTAAGACTGTCTACAGTTCCAAATCTCTACTGCTGCAAACCGCTCTGTTTTCAAAGTCTCTATTTGAAAACTGTCTAGCTCCAAATCACTCCTGTATTGATTTCTTTGCTACCGTTAGCTCGTAAAGCCATATTTTTATTTGGGTAAACTGTTCCAGCGCCAGTAGTATTCATCCAGTATCGATATTGTTTCAGTTGTATATCTGGCTAGTTATAGACTTCTTGTTTCCGCTATGGCTGAATAGTGGAATTTAGACTAAACAGATAAGCATTGGATTTGTGTAAGTTAACAAGCGGCTTTTGCAATCTGCCGCAGGTAACTAGTTCTGTTTCTTTTAAAGGAGTATAGAAAAAGGGAGACGGGTATAGTTGGTATTAACCACGCCGGTAGAATGGCTGCTCTAAAATCATGTACCTTTTTTACATAGAGTTGTTCTTGCTGTATATACGCGATTTTTCTCTATCTAGTGATTTTCTAATAATGGAGCATGTGCTCACTTGGGTTCTAGGAGCAGAAAAATTGAGTAAACTGTATCTGTTTATATTCAGGTTCTAGGGCAAATGTTTCCGAGTTTGGCTTAATTGCAACTAGCTTTCAGGACTGCTAAACAGGTAACAATGACTTGCTGTTAACCTAAGACACACAAAATCTTAATTGATAATTAACCGGTGCCATCAAACAATTATTCTAGCCAAAAAAAAGGGCCAGCAGGCCCTTTAAACGTGGAGATTACAACCTAAAAACCTAAAACACTAGTGTCTAGAGAACCAGTTTATAATCGGTCCAAGTGTTCCGGTAAATTTAAGTGGCGCATTAGTAATTGCTAAACAAACACATCCAGCGCTGCCAGCAACAGGTTGATGTTCATCGGATTGGTCTTGAACAATAAACTCGCCTTCTCGGTAACAGCCGTTACTGTCACTAAAGTCACCTTCAAGAACTAAAGTAAACTCTTCGCCCTCATGAGTATGTTTTGGAATCTTAGCATTGGGCTCAAATTTTAAAAGCTCTACTTGGTGCAGGCCATCATCAATATCGACTACAGCTCGAGATATTTTGCGCGTGACTCTTTTCCAGTCAAAAGACCAATAATCTTTTTTACCCAAACGCTCAAGATAGTCAACGTCTGACTGTGCAACAGCATAACCATCGTATTTATCTTGAAAATTATCCTGTGGAGTTGCTTCTAAATCTGCCATTAACAAGTCAAATCCGTTATCAAGGTCAGATGGAGAGTCGCTAATTGATAGCGCCTCCAAAGTGTCTCCACCAACTGACTCTAGGTCAATAATTCGTTGCTGACACTCTTTACAATGCTCTTGGTGTAACCCAATAGCGACTGAAATAGCTGGCGCTAATTGACCTGAGGAATACTTTAATAATAACTCTATATCAGGATGGTACTTCATAATCTTTCACCTCCCATATGGGATCGTAATATTTTTAGTGCGCTTCTAATGCGCGATTTTACTGTTCCAGGGGTCATTTCAAGTTCATTCGCCGCAATTTGATGGCTTTTGTCTTCAAAATAAACCTTCTGTAAAACGTTTCTTTGCTCGTCGTTTAAGAGCTTAAAAACTGATAGTAGTCGAGACTTCGAGCGCGCCTGTTCAACCTTATCCTCTAGGTGCTGGTCTTCGCTGAGTAGCGTTTCTTGCTCAACATGAACCTCGTCTAACTTCTTCTTACGTAAGAAATCGATTCTTAGATTCCTTACTATGGTAAAAATCCAAGTAGAAACTTGTGCTTTCTCCGGATTATAGCTTTTTGCTTTCTGCCATATCCGTAAAAAAACTTCGTGAGTGAGCTCTTCAGCCTTTGAGCTTTGTCCTTGTTGTATATAAAAGGACTTAACTTTTGGGGCAAAATGCTGGTAGATAGCCTGGTAAGCGCCTCTATCCTGTGACTCACCGACAGCTTTCATATGAAATTTCCAGCTCTCGGGGTCATTATTTAGTTTTGCCTGAGATGACATCGCATTTAGTGGCCGTTTATTAGATGGTGAAGGCCAATATACTATATTATCTGCTGTTTGTCTGTTATGTAGCATAGCGTGTCTCAATTGTATTAGCGGTGCTTAGCTGGTCTCTTGTGAGCCCAGCTAAGCAACTTAGAGGCTTAAAGTGTTACAAAGTCGTCCAGTAAAATTAAACCCAAAGGTGTTCCACCACCTTCACCGTCTACGGCAATTGCTGTAAATATGCCACCCGCAGTAAGCGTGATTGTTGCTGGTCCAATAGCTGCGTCGGTCGAACCGGTAGGGGTTACTACAACATCGTAGCTACCTTCTGCGATAGAAAGAAAATCTGTATCAGCTTTAAATGCTACATCTGTCAGTGCTGGTGTTGCACCGTCTATACTTGCTCCAGGTTCTACAAGGTAGATATCAACGTTTTGGGCGGTTGGACTGCCATGAATAATTCTTAATTTAGCCTCCGTTGCAACCGAACGGTTATCCGCTGTCACTACTAAAGGCTCTATTAGTTCCAATGTGTTTAGGGCAATAACATTATATTGTATACCTGCGACAAGCTCGAGGTCCGCTTCAATTACAGCAGGGGCCATTTCACCGGTAGGCACAACTTTAATGTTATAGGCCGCAGATGATAGGTCTACATAACCAGCGAACTCACCAAAGGCTAGATCTGCAATTAGCGGTTGTTCAAAACCATCGTTAGCTACAACATCCACTGCGGGTGCGTCAGCGGATGCATGAACTACACGAACAGAAGTTGGTGTTACGCTGTCAAGTAACTCCGTTGCACCCGAGTCATCAGCAATTAACAGGTTAACTGGTTGCTCTCCAGGTCCAACATTCTCAATTGCAGCTATCAGTAGATCAGCGCCTGCTGCTAACGTAACTGTTCCAGAATCAAATACAACAGCGCTGCTGTCGCCAGCGACTGTAATTCGAATTTGATAATCGCCTGCTTCAACACTAGTAGCGTCTAAACTTTCTTTAAAACTTGCGGTTACCAGCGGACTAGACTCGCTAAGGTTAGCATCCGGCGCAGTTACGTAAACATCCACCATAGGAGCTTGGGGCGCCGCGTGAACAATTTGAACTCTAAATCGGTCTGCTGCAATCGGTAAATCTTGTCTAGTCAAAACCAATGGCTCAATGGCACTTAAACCACCGACGGCTAAAACCGTGTAAATAGTATCTTCAGCAAAGTCAGCTGTTACAGCATCAAAGGCGTCAATCGTTGAGCTATCGGGCAAAATCGCCTTCACTTCAGCGGTATGTTCACCAGCTGTAATATCGGTAACACCAGTTGCTACTTTGTAGTCAACTGAAGCGGCGATTTCTGCCCCATCTAGAATTAAATTAACTTTCGGCGCATCAGGTGACGCATGAATTATTTGCACTTTTGCCATTGCTACAGGCTCTGGTGGCGGTACTACAATCTCGTCATCATTGTCGCTATCACTATTGCAACCAACCAAGGCTAATAGCCCTAAACCAAACCAAACGCTTATCGTTTTCATTTTTTTCTCCGTCATGTTCTCAAAATTATTTAAATTAGTACTGCCGCTTGTTGCTATTCATTTGTACGCGGCGGTAATCTTTTTGGATCAAAAAATTAGAAAAATGATTTATTATCTATTGCGATCTAACTAATGGATAGGTGCGTAAGTAAGAGAAGTAATCATAAGGTCATAATAAATATGAAATCAGTAAAATTAACACTTCTTGCTTTAGCGGTTGTCGCTTTGTTCGGGTGCAGTGCTTCCAACGACAACTATCGCTCCAATAGTCCCAAGTTGGTTTTCGATCAGTTTTTTGACGGGCGTTTGTGTGCATGGGGCGTTGTTAAGAATCGTCAAGGCGAGATGACAAGGAAATTTGTTGCAAGAATAGATTCCGAGACTGTCAACGGCACAACTTCTTTAGATGAAATCTTCAGGTTTGATGACGGCGAATTACAAAAAAGAAAATGGTTTTTTAACTCGCAAGGCTCAGCCATACTCGGCACAGCCAATGACGTTGTTGGAAAAGCTACTGGAGAAATATTTGGTGACAGTGTCCATTTGGTTTATACACTTGAGGTTATCTCAGATGATGATGTTTGGCATGTTTCAATGGATGACTGGCTGCATTTGGTCGATTCAAATACTATGATAGGAACAACGCGAATGACAAAGTGGGGACTGGATTTGGGCAGGATTGATATTACCATTCAAAAACGCAGTAACTCGGACATTTGTATCCAGGAGAAAACTGATGCCTAAAGTAGCTGAAATCGTTGAATCTGATTCATTAACGACAGATAAAATCGATTCAACCAATTCTGGCGGGTTTGTAAAACGTGTAATTGCTTGGTTTGACTCTTCAGCAGTGAAAGCGGACGCCTCCGATGAAATAAATTGGACTCGAATTGCACCATTTATAGCAATGCATCTTTCGTTGCTAGCGATATTTTTGGTCGGTTTTAGTTGGACTGCATTTTGGGCCTGTGTAGTGATGTATCTCATTAGAATGTTTGCTATTACCGGATTTTATCACCGTTACTTTTCGCATAAGACGTTCAAGACCAGTCGATTTGTTCAGTTCCTATTTGCATTCATTGGTGCCTCTTCTGCACAGCGTGGACCCTTGTGGTGGGCATCTCATCATAGAGTTCATCACGCGAAAGTTGATACTGAAGATGACCCTCACTCTCCTAAACTGCAAGGTTTTATTTGGAGTCATATGCTGTGGTTCTTAACAGAAAAAAACTTTCAATCTCAAGCGCACAAAATAAAAGATTTTTCAAAGTTTAAAGAGCTTCAAATTCTAGATCGTTTTGATATCGTGGCGCCAATTATCATGGCTGTAATTATCTATTCAATTGGGGAGCTACTCGCTTATTTTGCACCGTCTCTAAATACTAACGGATGGCAGTTGGTTGTGTGGGGGTTTTTTGTTTCAACCATTATTTTGTACCACGCGACATACACAATCAATTCAATCGCTCACCGGTTCGGCCGTCGTCGTTTTGACACTAAAGATGAAAGTAGAAATAACTGGTTGCTAGCAATCATTACTTTAGGTGAAGGGTGGCATAACAATCATCATCATTACGCCGGTACGGTTCGGCAGGGCTTTAAGTGGTACGAAATTGACGTAACTTACTACCTCTTAAAGCTAATGAGTTGGATGGGCTTAGTTTGGGATTTAAAGCCGATTCCCGATAAAGTTGTCAAGCAAATGGCAGAGCTGAAGTCATGAGTTTGAATAATTTTAAATCTATTTATAACCAGCTAAACGCAAACAATGTCGAATTGATCGATAGTTTGTATTCTGAAGACGTTGTATTTCAAGATCCTTTTCACCGTATAAATGGGCTTAGTCAACTAAAACACTATTTTCAGGATTTGTATCAGGATGTCGAATATATAAAATTTGATTTTGGTGATTCGGGTTCTAGTGAAAAGTCCCACTTTGTTTGCTGGACGATGTGGTTGGTTCATCCAAAACTTAACGGCAGGAAAAAATTTAGGGTTGAAGGATCCAGTTGGCTAAAAACAGCTGATGATGGAGAAATAATATTTCACAGGGATTATTTTGATGCTGGCGAGATGCTTTATGAAAATATTCCTTTGTTGGGTCGGTTAGTTCGTTGGTTGAAAGGTCGCTTGTAATGAAGTATTCGTTTGATGATAAAGTTGTTTGGGTAACCGGAGCAAGTTCAGGTATAGGCTTGGCCGTAGCCAAAACATTACTCAATAAAGGCGCTAGTGTTGTCGTAACCTCACGCAGTGAAGACAAACTTGTTGAAGCGTTTGGTGATAACACCAATGTATTGATAGCGGCTGGCGACCTATCTCAGTTTAGCTGCAATCAGGTTATCGCAAATAAAATACGAGAGCGCTTTGGAAAGTTAGATTGTGCCATATTAAACGCCGGTGGAGCTGAATATATAGATTTACAGAATTTTAGTCATAAACCATTTCTAAGAATGATGGAAACCAATTTCATTTCAATGACTATGGGCATTGAAGCCATTTTGCCACTGTTAAGAATGTCAGCAACACCTTATTTGGTTGGTATGAGTAGCAGTGTCGCCTGGCAGGGCTTGCCCCAAGGACAGGCCTATTCAGCGAGTAAAGCTGCAATACGTAACCTATTTCAAGGTTTAAAAATTGAGTTGGCCGAGGACAATATCGATGTAAGTTGGATTTGTCCCGGGTTTGTAAAAACTCCTTTAACAGATAAAAACACCTTTGACATGCCAATGAGAATTAGTACAGAAAAGGCGGGCAGCATCATATGCCGTCATTTGGAAAAGCGAACAACGGAAATTCACTTCCCCAAACGATTTACGTTGTTATTAAAGATTGTATCAATGTTGCCAGCTAGTTGGGCAGCTTCATTACTTAAGAGTACGGTACCCAAAAAATGAAAATCGCAATTATTGGAACAGGAATAGCCGGCAATTATGCTGCACATCATTTAAATAAAAAACATGACATTACCGTTTATGAAGAAAATGATTACGTCGGCGGGCACACTCACACCCATGAAATTAAACTACCTGACGATGAACAGAGAATTGATACAGGCTTTATCGTTTTTAACGAAAAAACCTATCCTAATTTTATTAACATGCTCAACGAACTGAAGGTTGACTTTCAGAACAGCGACATGAGCTTTAGTGTTCAATCGGAGAAAGACGGGCTGGAGTATAATGGTACTAACTTGAATAGTCTATTTGCTCAACGACGAAACTTCTTCAGACCCAGCTTCTATCGGATGATAAAGGATATTCTGCGTTTTAATAGAGAAAGTCTCGAGTTATTAACGGAGGGTAATCAGTCGGTTAGTTTAGGGGATTACCTAACTCGAAACCGTTATAGTCATCAGTTTAAAGAGCACTATATCATTCCAATGGGAGCTGCTATTTGGTCGACCGACCACCAGAGCATGTTTGATTTCCCGGCTCGTTTCTTTGTTCAGTTTTTTCATAATCACGGTATGTTAAGTGTTGACGAGCGCCCGCAGTGGTATGTAATAAAAAATGGTTCGAAATCCTATGTAGAGCCACTGATAGCAGACCACAAAGACAAAATTAGAGTATCCAGTAAGGTTGAGTCGGTTAAACGTTACAAAGATCATGTGATAGTAACGGCAAATGGTCATCAGGAAACTTATGATTATGTGTTTATCGCCAGTCATAGCGATGAGGCCTTATCGATGTTATCTAGCCCAACGGATGCCGAAAATGACGTTCTAGGGGCAATTCCGTTTACCCAAAATCAAGCTATTTTGCATACCGATGCGTCAGTGCTTCCTAACAAAAGGCGCGCATGGGCCGCTTGGAACTATCACCTTGATGCAAAGAAACGAGAGAAGGTAGCACTCACTTATAATATGAACATTCTTCAGTCGTTAAAAAGTCACCATACCTATTGCGTATCGCTCAATTATAGTGATGCCATTGATTCAAGCAAAATCATAAAAACGCTTAACTATACGCACCCATTTTTCACCCGCGAGGGCGTAATTGCTCAGCAAAGGCACCAAGAGATAAATGGTACACAACGTACCTTCTATTGCGGCGCCTATTGGCGTTATGGTTTCCACGAAGATGGCGTTGTTAGTGCTATAAGAGCGCTTAAAGATTTTGATCGTGTTCTGCAACAAGAGCAGGACGACAAATATACCCCAATTGCAATTGAAGAGCTTGCTAATGAAAAGCAAAATATACTTTGGTCACGTTCAGCATAGGCGGTTTCGCCCTAAGAAAAATGCTTTTCGTTATAGGACATGTATGTTCTATTTGGACCTTGATGAACTCCCAGGATTGTTCGACCGCTTTTGGTTTTGGTCCAAAGAGCGAGCTAATCTAGCTAGCTTTCGTTCTACCGATTATATGAACGAAAAAGGTAAGGTGAAACCAGCGATCATTGAACATATAAAACAAAAATTTTCTGTGGAGCATAAAGGGCCAGTGCGAATGCTGACACACTTACGTTATTTTGGCTATTGTTTCAATCCAGTCACTTTCTATTATTGTTTTAACGAAGAAAACGGCAACCTCGATTTTTTATTGGCAGATATTAACAATACGCCCTGGGATGAACGTTTTTGTTATTGTTTTGATAATAGAGAAGGACAGTTACTTGCTAGCAATCATCAATCAATCGCAATGAGTTTCGAAAAGCAGTTTCATGTCTCGCCTTTTTTACCCATGGAAATGCAATGTGATTGGCGATTTATGATCCCAAACGAAAATTTAACCGTATATATGAAAAATACCGCAGATGATCTTAAATACTTTGATGCGGTACTAAATTTAAAGAGCAAGGATATTTCGGCCGCTAGTCTTTTCAGAGTATTGGCTGGTTATCCTTTTATGACCATGAAAGTTACTTTAGGTATTTATTTTCAAGCTCTAAAACTGTGGCTCAAGAGAGTACCTTTTTACTCTAATCCTAGTACGTGATAGTGCCTGATAGTAAGTATGTAGTTATAGATAATCTAGTTAGATTTGAAAATTAATCGATAAACCAGCAATAAAAGAGATACCAGATAACAACTAAAATTGTCCTAAAAGGTACAGATTATGAACAAACAATTATCGCTAAAATCATTAGTCGCTAACTTTAACAGCGAAGCAGTCGCAGATGAAACCCTATTGGCTAATCAAGATCCCATTGCGCAGTCATGGCTTAATAAGCGCTTGAAAAAGGCGATTGTCGCTCAGTTGAGAAACATCCAATATGGCCAGCTAACCTTTAGCCACGGCGACGATGAGATTGTTTTCCAAGGGGAACAAAACAAAGAGATAACTGCCGACATTAAAGTATTGGATGAGCAGTTTTTTCGCTACCTAGCATTCGGTGGCAGTGTTGGTGCTGGCGAGGCCTATATGAACGGATACTGGATTACTAATGATCTTACTCAAGTGATTCAGTTTTTTGCGCTTAATCAAAGCGTGATGGATACGGTCGAAGGTGGCTTAGCTAACTTTACTCAGCCACTCAAAAAGATGTTCCATTGGTTGAACAAGAATACTCAAGAGGGCAGTAAAAAAAATATCGTAGCGCATTATGATTTAGGTAATGAATTTTTTGAATCTTTTCTTGACCCAACCATGATGTACTCATCGGGTATATTTTACCAGCCCGAAGAAACTATGGAGCAAGCTTCAATTAACAAACTTGATAGAATCTGTAAGCGTTTAGCGCTTAGCGAGACCGATCATGTTGTAGAGATTGGTACCGGATGGGGAGGGTTTGCTTGTTATGCCGCAGAAAATTACGGTTGTAAGGTGACCACAACGACTATTTCAGACGAACAGTATGAATATGCAAAGCAGCGTATAACTGATTCTGGGTTGCAAGATAAGGTGACGTTACTGAAGGAAGATTATAGAGCGTTACAAGGTAAGTTTGATAAGTTAGTTTCAATAGAAATGATTGAAGCTGTTGGTCATCACTATTACCCGGTATTTTTTAATAAGTGTTGCGATCTGTTAAAATCCGACGGGCAAATGCTATTGCAGGCAATTACCATTGCCGACCAGCGGTTTGACGAGGCGAGAAAAAGCATTGATTTTATCAAGCGCTATATTTTCCCCGGTTCGTGTATCCCATCAGTTGATAGTATTAGTAAGAGTATAACCAAAGACACCGATATGAGAATCTTAAATCTAGATGACTTTGGTGTTGATTATGCTGACACACTGATGAAATGGCGAGAAACGTTTTTTGACAATATTGAAATGATCCGAAAGCAAGGTTTTAGTGAAGCCTTTATTCGAATGTGGGAGTTTTATTTATGTTATTGCGAAGGCGGTTTTAGAGAACGAGCAATTAGCGTCGTTCAGCTACAAATGGTAAAACCGTTAGCTCGAGTGTCTGCAGGGCTTGCCAGGTTGGAGGACTAAATTATTCCAACCTGGCTTTCAATTATCACTTTTCAAATAGGCTGGTTTTTGCTCGTTTTAGGGCATACAAGCCCGCTCTATTTTTTGTGTGTGCCTGTTATCGTGATTTATTGGTTCGCCGATAATATACTTAGTCGTCATACAATTGATTACTATTTCTCTGTTTTAAGTATTATTTTAATTGGCGTAGCCGTTGATTTTCTACTGACGGTATTTAAGTTGATTGAATTTACGCAAGGTCAGCTGCTGCCCTCGTGGCTCATGCTGCTTTGGGTATTATTTGCGCTAACTTTCTCTGCCGGTTATCGCTGGTTGAATAAACTGCCGGTAATTGTCTCCGCCATTCTCGGTGGTATCTTCGGTCCACTGGCTTACTGGGCTGCTTCAAAGCTATCTAGTGTTGAAATACTTTCTCCTGTGTTATTCACTTCGATTAGCGCTGTCTTCTGGGGTCTATTATTTTTAGTCCTTAGGCTTTGGCATATTAATGGTGATTCCCAAGGCCATAAATTAGACCCTAACTCTTACAATAGTTAGGTTGTTTCAGGATTATTTGTAGAATTTTCAGGTGTTAACGACCTTCTTTAGGTATTTCGTCTCGCAGTTATCGCGCATCTACTAGAGCGGCAAACTGATCTACTATACAATCAGTGCCTATTTCGTCGAGCTTTAATTTTGATCTAAGCGTTTCGCTAATTTCGGTTCGAGTTTTCTATATTGATTTCTTTTACATTCTTTCTTGTTATGTTGGTCGATAGCTAATGAATACAACACCTTTGATTTTTCCCTCATTTAGTGTACCTAACGGTAACGACTGCCAGCGGCTTTTCCACGGTCGTGGTCATTGTTATGAAGGTCTTGAACATGTCTGCATTGATTGGTATTCACCAGTGGTTCTTATAACCTTGTATTCTGAGGTCGAAGAGTCTTGGTTAACCACCATGATTGATAAAATAAAGTCAGAGATTGTCGATTGTTCTTCTATACAAGTTCAGTATAGATACAAGCGAGCGGCCCCGGTAGAGGTTTTGTGGGGACAGTCAATCGGAAAACTAGTCGTTCAGGAACATCTCCAAAAATATCACATTAATCTTTCGGACAATCAAAATCATGGCTTGTTTCTCGATATGGCTAATGGCCGCGACTGGGTCATCAAACATAGTCAAAATAAACGAGTTCTTAACCTATTTGCATATACCTGTGCTTTTTCGGTTTGTGCAATTGCTGGTGGGGCCGAATATGTTATGAACTTGGATATGGCTAAATCTGCGTTGAGCCAAGGTAGAGAAAATCATAAATTAAACGGACATGAGTTGAGTCGAATTAAATATGCCGGAGTAGACCTGTTTAAATCTTGGGGGAAACTGCGGCGGGAACAGGCATTTGACTTGTTAATCTGCGATCCACCATCTTTCCAAAAAGGCAGCGTTAACATTGAGAGAGATTACAAAAAGATTATCAAACGAATTCCGGAGTTTATGGCGGCGGGTAGTGATCTATTGTTGTGTCTAAATTCACCGGATTTAGATCAGTCCTTTATTCAAAACCAAGTTAAAGAGTTTTGTCCGCACTGCGTCTTTGTTTCGCAAATAGACAACCCCAGTATTTATGAAGAAATTGAACAAGGAAAAGGACTGAAAGTATTACACTTTCGCTATGAGCCTGGTTAGAGTAACTCGCCATATTGAGGTCATTACTTAATTTATCTTTAATGTCGTTGAGGGGTAGCGTAGAGCGTTATTGGCAGCAACGATAATCAACTCTTCTCACACCCTGCCAGTGTATGAAAGATGCATGAATTAATCTTTTGAACTTTCAATAGACTGTTTTTTTGTAATCAAAGGGCTGCCGCTATCATTCTTGCTGGACCAATAACCCCAAATGGCAATTGCAATCACAATGATAATCGAGACTCTCAGTGATGGCTTGGCCGCCGGCAACTTAGTATCG